>DATBRC010000063.1:0-48678 GCA_036560485.1 Burkholderiaceae bacterium | reverse complement strand
GTTCGCCAGCCAGTCATACAGCTAACCGGCAGCGCAGCCAACACCTCTTCCGCACGCTATTGCCTCATTCATCCATTTATTCCCCCGCCTTCCGACGGGACGCGAACTATATCAAATGTTGCGGAATACTGGCAAGCGTTTCTCCATAAATGCCAACATTCCTTCTTTTTGGTCTTCGGTAGCAAACGTGCCATGAAACATGCGGCGTTCATATTGAGTCCCTTCCGCCAGCGTGGTTTCATAAGCGCGATTGATTGATTCTTTTATCATCATCACAACAGGTTGCGACATATCGGCGATGACTGTGGCAGCTGCGAGTGTTTCTTCAAGCAACTTATCAGCCGCGACTACGCGCGACACCAGACCAGCGCGTTCTGCCTCAACTGCGTCCATCATGCGCGCGGTTAAACACATATCCATTGCCTTGGATTTGGAAACTGCACGCGGCAAACGTTGCGTGCCGCCGGCACCAGGCATCGTGCCCAGCTTGATTTCCGGCTGACCGAATTTTGCACTGTCCGCAGCAATGATAAAGTCGCACATCATCGCCAATTCACAACCACCGCCTAATGCATAACCAGCTACCGCAGCGATAATTGGCTTTCGTACGTTTTTGATTTGTTCCCAATTGCGCGTAATGTAATTTCCCTTGTATACATCCATGTAGGTAAATTTTGCCATCACGCCAATATCAGCTCCCGCGGCAAATGCTTTTTCACTACCCGTGACAATCATGCATCCGATATTCTCGTCCGCATCGAATTTGGTTAATGCATCGCCCAATTCATCCATCAATTGGTCATTCAGTGCATTCAATGCCTTGGGTCGATTGAGTCGAATCAAACCAACCTTGCCCTGCGTCTCAACAAGAATATTTTCGTAATTCACATTACCTCCCGGATAAATTGAATGCATCGAACAAAATATAAAACATTGAACTCAACGAGCAGCGGTAATTGGAGCCGGCATCGATTTCGGCAGCAAAACCCACAGCATGCCTTGCTGCTTCATCCGACCTGCATTTTCACCAGCCTCATCACCAAAGCCCCAAAAAAAATCTGCGCGCACAGCATTTCTGATGGCGCCACCGGTATCCTGCGCCATCACCAACCGCTGCAAAGGCGCGTCACTATTCGGCAATGTCGTTGCAAGAAATGCCGGCGCGCCTAATGGGATGAATTGTGCATCGACCGCAATCGAACGCTGCGGTGTTAGCGGCACACCAAGCGCACCTTTTGGTCCTATGCTCGGATCAGCGATCTCTTCTTCCTTGAAAAAGACATAACTCGGATTAGCGTTCAACAGTTCTTGTTGACGCGCAGGATGCGCAGCCACCCATGATTTAATTCCTTGTGCAGACGCCTGATCCAGCGTCAACTCGCCATTGGCAACCAGGTATCGGCCGATCGATTTATACGGATAACCATTTTGATCGGCATAGGCAACACGTACCGTTTCTTTGGTGTCCGCCATATACACACGGCCTGACCCTTGTACCTGCAGAAAAAATGCAGCGATGGGGTCATCGACCCAGCACAACTCTTTGTTCACCAGCGCATTGGATTCCACCAATTCCCCACGCGATAAATAAGGAACGACCTTATTACCCACCACTCTGCCGCGCAAGCGCATGCCTTTCAGCTCCGGATACACGCTGGTCAGATCAATCGTCAGCAAATCATCCGGTGTTTTATGTAGCGGCGTTTGATAAACACCGCCACGCTTGCGAGCACCGCGCAGCAACGGCTCGTAATATCCAGTCACCAATCCATGATCCTTTCCATCCGGATTAACGACTTGATACGGCGTAAAAAATGTTTCGAAATAAGTGCGAATGACGGCCGCATTAGTTGCCTCCACTTGATGCGCAAGACTGCAAGCTTCTTTCCATGCCTGCCTTTTGATCAATACGTTGCATGAATTTAAAAATGCAGGCCATGCTTCACGCACATCATCATTTTCCCAACCTGGCATTGCAGCAAACGTGCTTAACTGGAATGTTTCAACCGGCTTGATAATTGGCGGAACAATTGGCGGCGTCACGACAACCGGAGGTTGCGTGGTCGTACAGGCAACCATGCCAAAGACAACAGATACGAGTAGACTTATGCGTGCGAATAACATTGAGAGTGTTTGAAACTATGTGGATATTGATAGTAGAGGCCTGCGTGGCCATGTTCTTGCTGATTTTTATTGTCTGGTGGACCATGTTTTCGGGCAAGAAACCCGAACAGCCATCACAACAAAAACCATTGCCGCCAAAAGACGACTTGCCTCGATAAATTCAATCTTAATGCAAAGTACGCGGCAGCGATAAGACAAATTCCGGAATTTTTACCTCGAAACGCTCGCCGTCTTCCGCGACGCAGAAATATTCTCCAGTCATTGAACCTTGCGGCGTCAATAACGACGTCCCGCTAGTATATTCAAATTGCTCGCCGGGTTGCAATAATGGTTGCTGCCCGACTACACCCAAGCCCTTCACCTCTTCAACGTGATTATTCGCATCGGTAATCACCCAATGCCGCGAAATCAATTGCGCTGCAATGTTTCCGGTATTTTTAATAGTGATTGCATAAGCAAAAACATACGAGGAACGCTTAGGATCGGATTGCTCCTCCAAATATTGCGTTCTGACGGTCACGGTGAGTTCATATGCTGCCATGGAGATCCTTTTATCCTTCTTTTGATCCTTATTATCACCGCAATGACGTCCAGCGATGCCTTCAACTTGAAATCATACTGCGTTACAAGTCCAGATCGATAATTGAAAGGGTAAAATAGCTCATCCTTTCAATTAATACTGACCATGCCTACTTACCGCATTGCTCCCAGCATCCTGTCCGCCGACTTCGCTCGATTGGGTGAAGAAGTGCGCAATGTTGTCACCGCCGGTGCCGACATTATCCATTTTGACGTGATGGATAACCATTACGTTCCCAACCTGACCATCGGCCCGCTGGTGTGCCAGGCGATCCGCCCGCATGTCCAGGTACCGATCGATGTACATCTGATGGTCAAACCGGTAGATCGCATTGTCCCGGATTTTGCCAAAGCAGGTGCAAACATTATCAGTTTCCATCCGGAAGCATCAGAACATATCGATCGCACACTGCAATTGATTCGCGACAATGGTTGCAAGGCTGGTCTTGTATTCAATCCCGGTACGCCATTGCATTATTTAGAACATGTGATGGACAAGCTCGATTTGATCCTGATCATGTCGGTCAATCCCGGTTTCGGCGGCCAATCTTTTATTCCTGAAGCATTGAAAAAGATTGCTGCCGTACGCAAGATGATCGATGCATCCGGACGCGACATCATGCTGGAAGTCGATGGCGGCATCAAAGTTGATAACATTGCAGAAGCTGCACAAGCGGGTGCAGATACCTTCGTCGCCGGTTCGGCGATTTTCGGCAAGCCGGATTACAAGGCCGTGATTGATGCGATGCGCAGAGAATTAAAACGCGTATGAATGCACCGGAACGACTTGCATTAAAAGATATCCGCGGCGCCATCATCGATCTGGATGGCACCATGCTGGACACCGCGCTGGATATCCAGGTCGCCATCAATCGCATGCGTGAAGAATTTCATCTCGCGCCGCTCCCTATCGATACCGTCAAGGATTTTGTCGGCAAAGGCACAGAAAATCTTGTGGCCCGTGTGCTGTCAGTCGATTACGCACCCGCAGAGGTGGAACAACATTTCGCGCAAGCGCTGGCATCCTATCTGCGCCACTATCAGGCAATCAATGGCGACTACAGCGAACTCTATCCGCAGGTACGAGAAGGACTGGAAGCACTGCAAGCCCAAAAAGTGAGACTGGCTTGCGTGACCAACAAACCATACGCGTTTGCGGTTACTTTGCTGCAGAAAAAAGGGCTGCATCACTACTTCGACATCATTTACGGTGGCGATTCTTTACCCAAGAAAAAGCCGGATCCTGCACCCTTACTCCAAGTCTGCGCTGACTTCGCGCTGCAACCGCGGCAAGTCGTCGCCATTGGCGATTCATCAAATGATGCGCAAGCCGCACGTGCCGCCGGCTGCTGGGTGCTGAACGTACCGTATGGCTACAATCACGGGCAACCTATACAAGAAGTCGATTCCGATGGTATAGTTTCAACGCTGCTTGACGCAGCACACCTTATTTCTGCATAAACATACCTATACTATGTTTCTCGACAAAAAACGTAACACGACCTCACCAGGCGCCTTTGAGGCCTGGCTATGGCGACGCTGGCAATCCTGGGCTAACTAACCCCGATCTGCTGCGCCGCCTATTATTTGAATAGTCGGCAACGTTTTTTGAACACAACCCCTGCTATTGCATGCTCGTTCTACAATAGCGCCCGGAGAGGAACATGACAGAATTAGAATTCAAATCGTTAGCCACACAAGGTTACAACCGCATTCCGTTGATCGCCGAAGCATTCGCCGATCTGGAAACGCCGCTCACGCTGTATCTCAAACTGGCGCAGACGCAACACGCCGGAAAAAATACCTTCTTGCTTGAATCCGTCGTCGGCGGAGAACGCTTCGGCCGCTATTCATTCATCGGCCTGCCTGCATCGACTTTGATGCGCAGCTTCGGCAACAAGATCGAAGTTGTGAAAAATGGCGAGGTGATTGAAAAACACCAAGGCAACCCACTCGACTTTATCGCGACATTTCAAGCACGTTATAAAGTCGCGATCAGCCCCGGAATGCCGCGCTTCTGTGGCGGACTCGCAGGTTATTTTGGCTACGATGCGGTACGCCATATTGAGAAGCGCCTTGAACATACTGCGCCGAAAGATGATCTCGGCCTGCCTGAAATTCAATTACTCGTCACGGAAGAGCTGGCGGTAATCGACAACCTGTCCGGCAAACTGTATCTGATCGTGTACGCCGATCCGTCTCATCCGGAAGCGTATGCCAAAGCACGCAGACGTTTGCAAGATTTGCGCGCAATGTTGCATCGGACAGTCGATGCACCAGTCACATCGGCATCGGTGCGCACCGACACCATCCGCGATTTTGCCAAAGACGATTATTTGAAAGCGGTCGCCAAAGCCAAGGAATACATCATGGCAGGCGACTTGATGCAAGTACAGGTCGGTCAGCGCATACGCAAGTCGTATGTCGATTCACCACTGTCGCTGTATCGCGCATTGCGCTCATTGAATCCATCGCCGTATATGTACTTCTATAATTTTGGCGACATGCAAATCGTCGGCGCATCGCCAGAAATTTTGGTACGCAATGAATCCACCGGCAATGGCAAACGCAAAGTCACCATTCGCCCGCTCGCAGGCACGCGCCCACGCGGTGCGACGCCGGAAAAAGATGCGGCACTCGCAACCGAGTTGCTGGCCGATCCGAAAGAAATCGCAGAGCACGTGATGCTAATCGACCTGGCACGCAACGACATCGGCCGCATTGCGGAAATCGGCAGCGTTAACGTCACCGACAAATTCGTCATCGAAAAATATTCGCACGTGCAGCATATCGTCTCCAACGTCGAAGGTACATTGAAACCCAATCTGTCGAATCTCGATGTGTTGAAAGCGACCTTCCCTGCAGGCACTTTGTCCGGCGCGCCGAAAGTGCGTGCAATGGAATTGATCGACGAGCTGGAACCGACCAAGCGCGGCATCTACGGCGGCGCTTGCGGGTATCTGTCGTTCGGCGGCGAAATGGATTTGGCAATTGCGATTCGCACCGGCGTGATCAAGGATGGCATGTTGTATGTGCAAGCGGCCGCCGGCATCGTGGCCGATTCGGTGCCCGAGATGGAATGGCAGGAAACAGAAAATAAAGCCCGCGCGGTATTACGCGCAGCGGAACAAGTGCAAGATGGTTTGGATGGGGAGATCTAACATGTTACTGATGATCGACAACTACGACTCCTTCACCTACAACGTGGTGCAATACTTCGGCGAACTCGGTGAAGATGTAAGAACTTTCCGCAATGATGAAATCACGCTGGAACAAATCACCGCATTGAAGCCGGATCGCATCTGCATCTCGCCCGGCCCATGCACACCGCATGAAGCAGGCGTATCGGTGCCGGTGCTGCAACAGTTCGGTGGAAAACTTCCGATCCTTGGTGTCTGCCTCGGTCATCAAGCGATTGGCGCGGCGTTCGGCGGCAAAGTGATACGTGCGCAGCAAGTGATGCATGGCAAAACATCGCAGATCACACATACCGGCGTCGGCGTGTTCAAGAATATTCCCAGCCCTTACACCATCATTCGGTACCACTCGCTGGCGATTGAGCGTTCGTCATTGCCGGACTGTCTTGAAATCACAGCATGGACCGATGATGGCGAAATCATGGGCGTGCGTCACAAGCAATTCAACGTGCAAGGCGTGCAATTCCATCCGGAATCGATTTTATCCGAGCACGGCCATCTGCTTCTTAAAAATTTTTTGGAGGGCTGATATGCGTCCTTTTCTTTTTTGTCTGTTGTTGATTGCATCGACTGTCACATCGACGTCATACGCCGGCTCTTTCGAAAAATGTCAGCAGAAAGAAAAAGATGCAACCGGCTTGCGCACCTGCATCGAAGCGGAACGCAACCATGCGGCCAATCTATTGCGCAATGAGGATATTGCTGCGTTGGATGCGATTGAAAAAATGCATGACAAGTTCAAACTGAATCAATATCGTGCACAGCAGGCGCATCATGTACGCGAGCGCAAAAATACTTGCCGCAAGCAATCCACTAAAAATGAGCAAGTCGCTTGTGAAGCCGACATGGATTATGCGCATATCGAAAAATTGAAACGCTACACTCAAGAATAAGCAACAACAAACACCAGCCTATCCGAGGACTCACCATGCCGATCACATCACAAGAAGCACTGTTGCGCTGCATCGATCATCGCGAGATTTTCCACGATGAGATGCTGTCATTGTTCCGCCAGATCATGGGTGGCGAAATGTCGCCGGTGATGATCGCCGCATTGACGATGGGTTTGCGCGTCAAGAAAGAATCGATCGGTGAAATCGCCGCCGCTGCGCAAGTGATGCGTGAGTTCGCGACCAAAGTGCAAGTCGCCGACACAAAAAACCTGCTCGACATTGTCGGCACCGGCGGCGATGGTGCGCATACTTTCAATATCTCGACTGCATCGATGTTTGTTGCTGCTGCTGCAGGTGCTCGCGTTGCCAAGCATGGCGGACGCAGCGTATCGTCATCATCAGGTAGTGCCGATGTATTGGAGGCGCTCGGCGTCAATATCAATTTGAAGCCGGAACAGGTCGCACAATCGATCGAACAAAGCGGCATCGGCTTCATGTTCGCGCCGAACCATCATGCTGCGATGAAGCACGCTGCACCGGTACGCAAGGAACTCGGCGTGCGCACGATTTTCAACATCCTCGGCCCGCTGACCAATCCGGCCGGCGCACCGAATATCTTGATGGGTGTGTTCCATCCCGATCTGGTCGGCATCCAGGTGCGTGTGTTGCAACGCCTGGGTGCACAACATGCGATCGTCGTCTGGGGTCGCGACAATATGGATGAAGTATCGTTGGGCGCGGCCACCATGGTCGGCGAATTGATCAACGGCGAAATTCGCGAATATGACATCCATCCGGAAGATTTCGGATTGCAGATGGTTGCCAGCCGCAATTTGAAAGTCGCGAATGCGGCGGAATCGAAAGACAAGATTTTCGAGGCATTGGATAACAAGGCGGGGCCGGTGCGCGATATCGTCGTGTTGAATGCGGGTACGGCTTTGTATGCAGCAGGTGTTGCAACTTCGATTGCAGATGGATTGATAAAAGCACGTGAAGCAATTGGATCAGGCGCGGCACGCAAGAAGCTTGTCGAGTTTGTACAAACGACACAGAAATTAGGCAACAATTAATCGCTGTGACAGCATTCAGAATCTCAACGAATCAAGATGAGCTGGATATCCCGCTCATCCATCGTTTTTTATCTGAAGAGTCGTATTGGAAAAAAGGCGTATCGCTTGAGATTGTTCGCAAGTCGCTGGCGCATTCAATGTGCTTCGGCGGCTATATCGGTGATAAGCAAATAGCATTTGGCCGTGTCATTACCGACTATGCCGACTTCGGCTATTTACGTGACGTATTCGTATTGAAAGAACATCGCGGCAAAGGGTATGGCAAATTGATTGTGCAGGAAATTTTGTCGCACCCTGAACTGTGCGGCGTGAATTTCATGCTCGGTACCGAGGATGCGCATAGCTTGTATGAACAATTTGGCTTTACGGCAGTGCCCGACCCGAAAAGATTGATGCGCCGTTTGGCAAACGTAAATAAATAATGCTTGCGCGACAAACACTCCCGTCATTCCCGTGCAAACGGGAATCCATAAGCCGGTTGAACGAGCCCACTCACAATGGATTCCCGCCTGCGCGGAAACAACGGTAGAAAGTTAACCCACATTGCAACAATGTGATCAGCTTCACAAAACAAAGAACCAAGCTCAACCCAAGATTACAAAAAACCATGTCCGACATCCTCAATAAAATTCTCGACGTCAAAGCAGACGAAGTCGCCACAGCGAAAAAATATCGCGATCTGGCGAGCCTGCGCCGCGAAGTTGAAAGCAATCAGGAAGCCAGAAAAACGCTGCGCGGCTTTGAAGCAAGCTTGCGAGGCAAGATCGCTGCTGGCAAAGCAGGCGTGATCGCCGAAGTGAAAAAAGCATCGCCATCCAAAGGCATTTTGCGTGCGGACTTCAAACCAGCCGAGATCGCAACCAGTTACGCCTCACACGGCGCAGCATGTTTATCGGTACTGACCGACAAACAATTCTTCCAAGGGGCACCGGAATATTTGCAGCAAGCGCGTGCCGCGTGTTCTATCCCGGTATTGCGCAAGGATTTCATGATCGATCCATATCAAGTGTATGAAGCGCGCTCTTGGGATGCTGATTGCATTCTGTTGATCGTCGCTGCACTTGATCATGGCTTGATGGCAGAACTGGAAGCATGTGCGCATGAGCTCGGCATGGGCGTGCTAGTCGAGGTGCATAACAGCGAAGAACTGACTGCAGCGTTGCGATTAAAGACTGCGATGCTGGGAATTAACAACCGCAACTTGCGCACATTCGAAGTGTCGTTGCAAACCACGATCGATTTGCTGCCACGTATTTCGTCTGACAAGTTGGTGATTACCGAGTCGGGGATTTTGGTACAGGATGATGTGAAACGGATGCGCGATGTGAATGTGCATGCGTTTTTGGTTGGAGAGGCGTTTATGCGTGCACCGGAACCTGGGGTGGAGTTGGAGAGGCTGTTTGGCTGATCCCTTTTGAATTTCAAACCAATTCACTGCAACCAGTCCTTGCGCATCTTGCCAGCAGCCACCAATTTTTCTTGTACAGACAATCCTATCTGCGGTACATCATCCTCTGCCAGCTTCACCACAAACGTCATCAACTCATCACGTCTGAATGCGTACAACGTAACAGATTCGCCAACCCGATAGCGCGCCAGTAGCGATTCCAGATTAGTCGCCGTAACACGCAACCCTTCCAGCGCAACCAGCACATCCCCAGCGGACAAGCCCGCACGATGCGCAGCGCAACCTTCATACACATTCGCCAATTTGCAATCATTGCCGTCGCGCGTGGTGCGCACATTCAAACTTGGTTTGACGTTCTTGCGTTGATTTTCCAGCGTCACGCCGAATGGCGCAAGCAATTTTGCAAGCGGCAGGTCATCTGTGCCGTACACAAATCGATCCAATAGCCGCTTTAATTTCAAACCTGTCACTTCATCAAATAAGGCTTCCACTTCGGTTTCTGTGACACCTCGCCCATCAGCAGCACCGGAATAAAAATCACGTCCGTAGCGCTGCCATAACGCACGCATAACATGGTTCAGTGATTTCTTGCCTTTGGTCTCAGCGCGAATCGTCAAGTCGAGCGCCAATCCAACCAACGATCCTTTGGTGTAATAGCTGACGATCGCATTGGGTGAGTTTTCATCCTGACGATAATATTTGGTCCATGCATCAAAGCTGGATTCGGCCACGCTTTGCTTGTGGCGACCGCTGCCGCGCAGTACGCCATTGATGGTTTTGGCGAGCAATTTGAAATACGCGACCTCATCAATCACGCCACTGCGCACCAGAATCAAATCGTCGTAATAGCTGGTAAAACCCTCAAACAACCACAGCAACGAGGTATAGGCTTCCGCATTTAAATCATAGGGTGCAAAAACAGCAGGCTTGATCCGTTTGACATTCCACGTATGGAAATATTCATGGCTGCACAGGCCGAGATAAGTGCGATAGCCATCGCTCATTTCCTTCTGGCCCTTGACAGGCAAATCAGCACGCGAGCAAATCAGTGCGGTGGATGCACGATGCTCCAAGCCGCCGTAGCCATCGCCGACTGCCATTGTCATGAACACATAGCGATCCATCGGTGCGCGTTTGGTCTTCGGCTCGAACAGTGCAATCTCGGTTTCACAGATTTTCTGCAAATCGGTTTTCAAACGCGCCATGTCAAGATTGGGTACGATGCCTGTGATGACGATGTCATGGGGCACGCCGTGAGCTTTAAAGGTCGCCAATGCGAATGTACCCATCTCAACCGGATGATCGATCAACTCGTCGTAATTGGCGGCGATGTAGGAGCCGAAGCCGTAGCGTTTGGCCTTGAGTTCCGGCAGTGCGGTAGCGACACGCCATTTGGTTTTACTGTCGCCATCTTCCGACAGCGTCGGTGCCTGGATATCGACCACGTGTGGAACATTCTCTTGTCCATGCACGCACAGGAATACACTGCTGCCGTTGAAGAAACCATGCGTCTGATCCAAATGCGCGGCACGTACTGACAAATCCCATGCATAGACTTCGTAGCGTAAGGTCAATGCGCCATCGCACGGTGCTGCTTGCCATGTGTGCTTGTCGAGTTTTTTTAACGCTACTTTTTTGCCTTTTGATTCAGCACTGATCTGCACGATGTTGCGTGCGAATTCGCGGATCATGTAACTGCCGGGGATCCAGGCTGGCAACGAGAATATCTGCCCTTCTGGATTGGGTGATTTAACTGTGAGCGTTATTTCAAAAAGATGGCCGGATAAATCTTTAGGCAGAATTGTGTAATTGATGGCGTGCATTGTGGGTTTCATTTTTTCACATTTTATTTGTGGACGTATAGACAGTTCTGATTGTAAGAATACTCCTTCCCTTTCAAGGGGAAGGCGGGGATGGGGATGGGTTTGGAAATTGCGCAGTTTTACCCATCCCCACCCTAACCCTCCCCTTGAAGGAGAGGGAATAGTGTATGTGGCTCATGCGTTCACATTCACCACCAACCGCCCACGAATTTTTCCTGCGAGGATATCAGGCGCCTGCTTCAATGCTTCGGCCAATGTGATCTCATGCGTGATGCGTGCCAGTTTATCTGCATCCAAATCAGACGCAAGTTTATACCAGGCGGTAATGCGCTTTTCTTTCGGCGCCATCACGCTGTCGATTCCAATCAATTTAATTCCGCGCAAAATGAATGGCGCAACCGACGCGGGCAAATCCATCCCTTGCGCCAAACCGCAGGCAGTCACCACGCCACCGTAGCGCGTCTGCGCGAGCGCATTGACCAACGTGTGCGAACCGACTGCATCGATCACGCCGGCCCAGCGTTCTTTTTGCAGCGGCTTGCCTGCAGCAGACAATTCTGTGCGATCGATTACTTCTGCTGCACCGAGTGATTTTAGATAATCTGATTCTGATAACTTGCCGGTAGAAGCAACAACGCGATAACCCCATCCAGACAAAATCGCAATCGCTACACTGCCGACACCGCCGGATGCACCGGTCACTAAAATTTCCCCGCTGTCTTTGGTGATGCCTTGTTCTTCCAGTGCCATTGCGCTCAACATGGCTGTGTATCCTGCAGTGCCGATCGCCATCGCTGTCTTTGCAGTCATATTGCCAGGGCGCGGAATCAGCCAATCGCCTTTAAGCTTGGCACGTTGTGCGAGGCAACCCATATGTGATTCACCGACGCCCCAACCGTTCAAGATGAATGCATCGCCGGCTTTCCAATCCGGATGCGTTGACGAAATCACTTCGCCACTACCGTCGATGCCAGGCACCATCGGCCATTTGCGCACCACAGGCGATTTGCCGGTGATGGCGAGCCCGTCTTTGTAATTGATTGTGGAGTAGTCGATCTTGACTGTCACATCACCATCGGCGGGCAGCTGTGCATCATCGAGTTGTGTGAGTTTGGCAGCAGTTGTGCCGTCGTCGTTTTTGGCAAGCAGGATTGCGTTGAACATAATCGGATCTCCGTGTGGCGAGATCCGATTATAGTGTGTGATCAGTGGACATGCGTTTATGGTCAGCTACACACATGCATAAACTGGCGCGGCAGAGTGCAACTATTTAATGGAAGCAAATTTCTGTTCGATGGTCTTTTCATCCACGGCACCCGGGATGCGTGAACCGTCAGTAAAGAAAATAGATGGTGTGCCATTAATTTTCATTTTCCGTCCTAATGCGAATATTTTTTCATTCGGGTCGGAAGTACAAGTCGCCGGTGCAGCTGGGGCGGCCTTGCCGTTCAACATCCAGTCATCCCATGCCTTCAGGCGATCGGACGAGCACCAGATATTCTTGGATTTGACTGAAGAATCCGCTGCCAGAATATTGAACATGAATGTGTATACCGTAATGTTGTTCATCTGGCTCAACGTTTGGCGCAGATGTTTACAGTAGCCGCAATTCGGATCTTCAAATACCGCGATGACACGCTTGCCATCTCCCTTCACCATCTTGATCGCTGAATCAAAAGGCAAGTCCGCGAATTTGATCTTGTTGATTTCATCCGTGCGCGCCTTGGTGTAGTCTTCCAACGTGGTCGCATTCATGATGTGGCCACTGAATATGTATTTCGCTTCCTTATCCGCATACAAAATTTCGCCATTGGAAGTGCGCACCTCGTACAAACCGCTGTAGGGTGTCTTGATTACCGATTCGACGCCGACCCCTTCGTGCAAATTGCCTTCGACTTTCTGCTTGATGCTTGTCTCAGGCAGTGGCTCAGCGAATGATGACATTGCGATCAATGCCGACAGGCTGATGAAAGCTGCTTTAATAGTTTTCATGATTGTCTCGATTATTTCCAAAGCTATTTGGTTATTGAATTAGTTTGCAGAATCATGCACAAATGCAATACATGAAGTATGCATGATTGTCGCGAAACGTGCATAGCGGGAATCAAATAGCAAAATTACAAATACTTCTTGTGGAATTGTTACTAACTTTTCCCCAATGCATGTGCAATCAAATGCCGTTTTATGACAGGCAACTTGTTCAGCAAGTTCAATCCTGTATTACGGATTGTGCGCAATGGCCCGAAATCCACTGCAAACAAATGGGCCAATCCATCGGTCGCCAATTGCATTAATAATATGTCTTCCTTGCGTGCCCGTGCGTAACGCGCCAGCACGCGATCATCGCCGCAGTCACGATACGACTCACGTTGACTGACTGTTTTTAGCAGTGCTGCCACGTCGGCAAAACCCAGATTCATGCCATGTCCGGCGAGAGGATGCACCACATGCGCGGCGTCTCCGACAAGCGCTATGCGCGGCGCCGTGATCGCATTCGCGCGAATCAGCGACAAAGGAAATGCCTTGGCGACTTCCGGTTGAACCGGTTTCAATTGGCCCAGTTTTTCTTCAGCGTAGGATGACAAGCGTTGTGCCAAATATGTCATCGGTTCGTGCAACAACTCTTCTGCCAAGGCTTCCGGTGCTGACCAGACCAACGACACGCGCTGACCGGGTAACGGTAGCAACGCGATGATGCCTTCGGACGATGTAAACCATTGATGGGCAACGCCGTGATGCGGCTTTTCGCATTCGAAATTGGTGACGACCGCCCGTTGCCCATAAGACCGATAATCGATACCAATATCGCATTGGTTGCGCACCCAGGACTGGCCACCATCTGCACCGATCAATAACGATGCTTGTAGCGTGTCGCCATTCTCCAGTTGCACGTTGGCTTTGGTACTGTCCGTATGCAACTGTGTCGCTTGTCCCGCTACTCGCTTGATATTGGGTGAAAACTTCAACGCGGCATCCAGTGCCTGATTCAAGTTGCGATCTTCAACAATCCATGCCAACTCGCCAACTCGCGCACTGTACGCGTCGAATGCAAGATTGCCTGCATCCTGCGCGCCATCCCCTTTGATGACCATGGCGTCGACTGGAGCGACACGTGACATATCCAGTGCATCCCATACTTTGACTGATGCCAGCAAATCATGCGCTGTGTGATTGAGTGCGAACACACGCACGTCCCATTCTGACGTTAGTGTCTTGCTCGTCTGGTTACCGTTATCAAAAGGGCCGAGCAATGTGACGCTAAAACCTGCCTGAGCAAAACCAAGCGCGGTCACTTTGCCAATAGCACCGCTGCCGACAATACAAATATCACTTTGCAAGTGCATAAAACGAAATGCCGCCGTAAAAAATTAATGGAAACCGCGCACGCGCATTAAATGAAACACGAGTGAAGCTGCATGAAAACCCGTGCGATACGCATTGTGCAAAGCGCATTATAGCCGTTACTGTTGAGAACAAAATCGAGTGTGTGCTTTGCATAACTCAATTGTTTTGCTATACTTGCGCGCCTTGGCCTGGTAGCTCAGTCGGTAGAGCAGAGGATTGAAAATCCTTGTGTCGGTGGTTCGATTCCGCCCCGGGCCACCAAGAAATAAAAGCCCCGCACTATGCGGGGCTTTTTTATTGCTGCGTACGTTCTTTAAAGCGATAAGGCATTCATTCAGCATCCATTATTGAAAAATTTATCTAGCACAACGATTCTGTTTTTTGATAATGCATGCGGTGAGGCGGTACGTGTACACGCAATAAAAAATAACACGTGCAATTTTCTGAGTGGCTCATCACATGATCTTGATAGATTAACGGCAAAAATTGGGGCCCGATATAAGCCCGACTAAAGCATAGCCTGTCACGCTTTGCCTGGATCTCCAAGAATGCAACCTGCGGCATTAATTGCATATCGGCAAGACAAGCCAAGTTGCTTTTTTAAATGTTAAATTAACAATATCACCCATCTTTTTTCCTGTCGCAACAAATACCTCAAAAAAATCTTTCAAAACTGCAAATGTTGCACTAGACTGTTAAATATTGTGAATAAGCAATTTACAAAGCGACTAATTGTAAAATCCTTGGTAAATTAGTCTCACATTTCACTACGCGCACTTTGCGCTTGCAATCATGAGAATCGCCGTACTAGATGATGACCGTAGCCAGACCGATCTGGTGAGCCAGGTTCTTACCTCGGCTGGGCACCTTTGCTATGCATTTAACAGCGGCAAGGAAATGTTAAATCAGCTGCGTCGGGAGAGCTTCGACATGCTGATTATCGATTGGCAGGTGCCGGACCTGAGCGGCGCCGATGTGCTGCACTGGGCGCGGGAAAAACTATCGGAAAATTTGCCGGTATTGTTCATGACCAGCCGTTCCGGTGAAGATGACATTGTCACGGGATTGGCGGCAGGCGCGGATGACTACATGATCAAACCGATCCGTCGCGGGGAATTGGTGGCACGCGTTCAAGCTTTGCTGCGCCGCGCCTATCCGACGCAAAACGCGGTGGAACAGATTCAATTTAATCAATATGTTTTTGAGCCTCGCACCTCACGCCTGACCGCAACGGGCGAAGCGATTGAATTAACGCAAAAAGAGTTCGATTTAGCGCTATTATTCTTCCGTAATCTTGGACGACCGTTGTCTCGCGCCTACATTCTTGAAGCCGTATGGTCGCGTGATGTGGAGATTCCGTCACGCACGATGGATACTCATGTATCAAGAGTGCGGAGCAAGCTACAATTACGTCCAGAAAACGGTTTTCGACTCGCCCCAGTCTATAGTTACGGTTATCGCCTGGAACAAGTTTCAGGATAAAAACACGCTGGGGCGCGCAAGGGGGATGTATGCGCACCATCATAGCGAGATTGAGTTGGGCATTATTACTGACAAGCGGTTTGCATTTCGCTTGGTCGGCACCGCCTGCAGCCGGCAATCCTCCTTCCATTACGATCGCTCCCGCAAGCATTACCTACATCACGCGCGCAGGCGACACGCTGTCGTCAATTGCGCAGCAGCTAACGACCAAGGTTGAAAACTGGGTTGCCATCGGCAAAGCCAACCAAATTGGCCTGGATACCAATATCCCGATCGGCACCGCCATTGTCATTCCAGCGACATTGTTACCCGACGAGCCTAGCGAAGCGAAGGTGGTTGCGCTATCCGGCAATATCGTGGCCAGGACTGCTGACGGCGCTCCTGCGACAATTTCATTGGGCGCAAAAATTACGGAAGGGATGCAAATCGATACCGGCAACAACAGTTTTTTAACGTTGGCGCTGCCGGATGCATCACGTATTTCAGTCCCTTCAAATAGCCGCATCAAACTTTCCAAGTTGCGGATGGCACGTTATACCAAAAGCCCGCGCACGGAAATCAATTTGTTGCGCGGCCATGTTGAATCGCAAGTATCGCCGCTTGAACAAAACAAAGGGCGTTTTGAAATCCATACTCCGCTTGGCGTTGCAGGGGTACGCGGCACCAATTTCCGAGTAGGCGTTACGGAAAATGGCACCGCCAATGAAGTCATATCCGGCAACGTCGAAGTTGGCCATCCTGGCAAACCATCGCCGCTGACACTGCATGCAGGACAAGGCAATATCATCGACGCCAAATCGGTCGGCAAAGCAGTCGATTTATTGCCGGCGCCACAACTGGTTGAAAATCCGACTCTGATAGAAGCGACAGCCGCGGAAATTTCTCTGACCTCGGTTCCTGGCGCGCGCGCTTATCACGTTCAAATTTCGAGCGATGCGGAAGGACAGAACGTTTTTTCCGAGACGCAATCAACCGGGAATAAATTCGCCATTCAAGGCGTTCGCGAAGGTAATTATTTTGCACGCATTTCATCAATCGATCAGCATGGGTTGGAAGGTCCGTCCCGTATTCAGGCGATCTCATTGAAGCAGCAAAATAACGCAAGCGCCGCAAAGAAAAATCTGCAAAGCCCACCCTACGTCAGCCATAGCGACGCCAAACATATCACTCTGCAATGGGTAGCGGAACCAGGCAAAAAATTTAACGTTCAAGTGGCGCGCGATTCCGATTTTTCATGGCTGCTGTTTACAACCAGCACGGCAACGCCGGAAGCCACGCTGCCGCGCCTGCCATTTGGTACCTATTACGCACGTGTGCGAAGCATCAATGCCGACGGCAGCAACAATCCATTCTCAAAATATCAAGCCTTCATTGTCACTGATCAATGGGTCATCAATGACGGCAATCCCGTTACAGCGAAAGACAGTTATCCCAACGCCAAACACTGATTCGGCAACGCCCATTCAGCGCTTGCTCCTACCCAGATGAAACCGTACTTGATATTCCCCTTGGTACGGCGTCTGGCTGTGCGCGAATGGTTCGCGATACTGGCCATCATGCTTTTACTGGCCGGGATTCTGGGCTGGCAAAATGGTCTCGGCCGATTTGATTTAACGCTGTATGATCAATTCGTTTCTTCCAACGGTCGACCGGCACGCGATGACATCATCATAGTATCGATCGACGATTACAGCCTGTCGGAATTGGGGCGTTGGCCATGGCCGCGTTCCCTGCATGCCGAGCTCATTAATCACATCAGCAAAGCCAAACCACGTGCCATCGGACTCGACATTATCTTGTCCGAGCCGGAGCGTGCATCCGCAAACGGCAAGCGACCAGGAGATGCGGCATTGGCGCAAGCGCTCCAACAAAATCACAATACGGTCCTGCCCATCATCATCGCGAATGCGGGCGCCGGTTTGACCGCCAATTTACCGATTCCCGAATTGGCCAGTACGGCACAATCAATGGGGCATATTGATTTGGAGCACGATAGTGATGGCGTAGTGCGTAGCGTATTCCTCAGCGAAGGTCAAAACGATGTGTGGTGGCCGCATCTTTCATTTGCGTTATACAAGATCGATCATCCGGTATCAGCGCTCAGGAAACTGCTCAATATGAACAAAGAAGTTCGTATCAACGAGGATACGAACAGCCCACTGGGAAACTGGCAAAGAAAAAACCGTTTACACATTCCTTTTGCAGGAACAAGCGGGCATTTTCGCTCGATTCCTTATGTGTCGGTATTGCGCGGCGAAGTACCTGATCAATTTTTTACCGATAAATACGTTCTCGTCGGCGCCACTGCAGTCGGCATGACCGATTCTTATCCGACGCCGGTTTCAGGTGAATCAGGTGCAATGGCCGGAATTGAAATCAATGCCAACATCCTGGCCAGTTTGCTCGACGGTAAATCCATCGCCATCGCGCAGCCATGGCAGACCGCGCTGTTCAGCATGGTTCCCGTCCTGCTTGCGATGTTAGGCTATTTTGTATTGTCACCACGCTGGTCGTTGCTGATGAATGCCGGGCTATTATTGTTAACCGGTACGGTCAGCTACATGGCACTGCGGCAAGGGGTGTGGATTGCGCCGGCGGCAGCATTGATCACACTGGTTATTTCTTATCCGTTGTGGAGCTGGCGCCGGTTGGAAGCGGCAATCACTTATCTGGGTCAGGAATTCATACGGCTCGATCAGGAACCGCATTTGCTTCCTGAAGCCAATCGTCTCGATGAAAGCATTCAGGACGTGCTGGAGCAACGCATCAAGGCGATGGAAAATGCCGCACTGCGCGTGCGCGACTTGCGTCAATTCATTTCCGATAGCTTGAATAGCCTGCCCGATGCAACTCTGGTTACTACGACCGATGGACATGTATTGCTATCGAATATGCATGCCAATGATTACTTCACATCGCTCGGATTTACTGACGTAAACGGTGCACAGCTTCCCTACTTGCTTTCCGGCCTGCTGTCACCGCAACCAATCGATCAAGGCTATGCCAGCAAATTCGATTGGTGGAATTTGCTTGATGTGCAATACATCGATGCGCTCGCTACCGGCGTCAGCGTGCAAGACCCGTTCGGCCACGATCTGCTAATCAAAAGCGCACCATGCCGTTCCTCCACCAATGTGCTGACCGGCTGGATCATCAGCATCATTGACATCTCGCCGATCCGCGCGGCAGAGCGCAGCCGCGATGAGACGCTGCGTTTCCTGTCACACGATATGCGAGCGCCGCAAGCATCGATTCTCGCGCTGCTTGAATTGCAACACGAGCCATCTTCTGCGCTACCGCAAGAAGAATTCTTTTCCCGTATTGAAAAAGCCACGCGCAAAACACTTG
Source organism: Burkholderiaceae bacterium (assembly GCA_036560485.1). GTDB lineage: Bacteria > Pseudomonadota > Gammaproteobacteria > Burkholderiales > Burkholderiaceae_D > DATBRC01. The sequence goes on along the minus strand of DATBRC010000063.1, from coordinate 29,409 downwards.
GGCTTGCGGATAATTTTGTGCAATTGGCACGCGCCGAATCGCAAGAATATCGTTTGGAAGAAGTAGATTTCAAGGATCTGTTGTTCGATGCCACAGATGAAATGTGGTCACTCGCGCAAAGCAAGAAAATCGAAATCATGACTGAAGTACCGGATGCTGATTTTCCAATCATGGTGGATCGCTCACTCATGACACGTGCTCTGGTCAACCTGATCTCGAATGCAATCAATTACAGCCCGGAAAATACGCGTGTTACATGTTCTATTCATCACCAACTATCGTTTGAAGAGCCCCGCATCATATGCAGGATCAGCGATCAGGGTTATGGCATCGCGCCGGCAGATCAAGCCAAATTATTTCGCCGCTTTCAACGGCTTGAAGTTCCGAATCAACCACGCCAGGATGGCATCGGATTGGGCCTTGTCTTTATTAAAACAGTCATCGAGCGCCATGCCGGCCAAATCTCGTTTACCAGCAAAGTGGGAGAAGGCACGACTTTCACGCTGACCTTGCCTTGCATGGAAGTGGCATGGACCACGCTCGACTTATCGCCCGTTGCTCCATAGCACAACAAGCTATAATGTCGGCTTATTAAAGCAAGACATCGTCCTACGCAATGCAACTGCTGACAATCGGCCTCAATCACACTACCGCACCGGTCGCGTTACGCGAAAAGGTGGCGTTTCCGGCTGACCAGATTGGTCAAGCCGTGGCAGCCGCACGCGAGTGGTTTGGCCGCAGCGGCACAAGCGGCATTACTGATGAAGCAGCAATCCTGTCGACTTGCAATCGCACCGAACTCTATGCGGCCAGCCATCTAACCGGCGGTGTCAATGCCGCAATCGATGCAACAGCACATTTTCTGGCGGAATATCACCGCCTCCCCTACGCCGAACTGCGCCCTTATCTGTACACGTTGCCGCAAGGTGATGCGGTGCGCCATGCGTTCCGTGTTGCGTCCGGTCTTGATTCGATGGTGTTGGGCGAACCACAAATCCTGGGACAAATGAAAGATGCGGTACGCCAGTCTGAAGCGGCAGGCGGGTTGGGCACATACTTGCATCAACTGTTTCAACGCACATTTGCGGTGGCCAAAGAAGTCCGCAGCACTACTGAAATCGGTGCGCATAGTGTGTCAATGGCAGCAGCGGCAGTACGCTTATCGCAGCGGATTTTCGATACCTTATCCGAGCAGCATGTATTGTTCATCGGTGCCGGTGAAATGATTGAATTGTGCGCAACGCACTTCGCTGCACAGAATCCGAAATCGCTGACGATCGCCAACCGCACGATGGAACGCGGCGAGATCCTCGCGCATCGTTTCAATGGCCGCGCGATCCGCCTCGCCGACTTGCCGGAGAAACTTGCGAGCTTCGATGTCGTCGTATCGTGCACTGCATCTTCTTTGCCGATCATCGGATTGGGATTGATTGAACGCGCATTGAAAGCACGCCGCCGCAAGCCGATCTTCATGGTCGACCTTGCTGTACCGCGCGATATCGAAGCGGAAGTCGGCCGCTTGAGCGATGTCTATCTGTACACCGTCGACGATCTTGGGACAGTGGTGCAAACCGGCATGGAAAATCGCCAGGCTGCCGTCGCGCAAGCGGAAGCGATTATCGAAACGCGCGTGCAATCGTTCATGCATTGGATGGATAGCCGCGCAGTCGTGCCGGTGATTCAGGACTTGCATGAAACCAGCGAAGTATTGCGCATGGCGGAACTGGATCGCGCAAAAAAAATGCTGGCGCGCGGTGAAGACATCGATACCGTGCTGGAAGCGCTGTCGAAAGGCATCACCGCAAAATTCCTGCACGGCCCGCAACAGGCTTTGCACAATGCACAGGGCGACGAGCGTGCGCGCCTGGCTGCATTGTTGCCGCAATTATTCCGCACCAAGCGTTAGCTACGCTTTCTGTTACGCCACATCGCTGGCGGCGTTTCGACGGCTCTATGCCTAATCGACAATGCAAGACGGCAGATCTTATTTGATCCGCCTTACCATCATCAGAATTCAGGACTGAAAATATTCATGAAACCATCCATGCTCTCCAAGCTCGATCAACTGACACATCGACTTTCAGAATTAGACGAACTGCTGATGCAACCCGATGTCACGTCCAACATGGATAACTATCGCAAGATGACGCGCGAACATGCGGAGCTGGGCCCACTGGTTGCGCTCTATGGCGAATACACGCAAGCCGACAACGATGTGAAAACAGCGCAGGAAATGCTGTCCGATCCTGACATGAAAGATTTTGCGCAAGAAGAAATCATGAGCGCAAAAGCGCGCATGGAACAACTCGAAATCGACTTGCAGAAAATGCTGCTGCCGAAAGATGCCAACGATGAGCGCAATATCTTCCTTGAAATCCGTGCCGGCACCGGCGGCGACGAGGCGGCATTGTTTGCCGGCGATTTGCTGCGCATGTATACGCGCTTTGCCGAGCGCAATCGCTGGCAAGTCGAAATGGTGTCCGAGTCGCCATCCGAAATCGGCGGTTATAAGGAAGTCATTGTGCGCATCGTCGGGTTCGGTGCGTATTCGAAACTGAAATTCGAATCCGGCGGCCATCGCGTGCAACGTGTGCCGACCACCGAAACGCAAGGCCGCATTCACACATCCGCGTGTACCGTCGCGGTGATGCCGGAAGCCGATGAAGTCGAGGACGTCAACATCAATCCAGCCGATCTGCGCATCGACACCTTCCGCGCATCGGGTGCGGGCGGCCAGCACATCAACAAGACCGACTCGGCCGTCCGCATCACGCATATTCCGAGCGGCATCGTGGTCGAATGCCAGGACGACCGCAGCCAGCACAAGAACAAGGCCTCCGCGATGAAGGTGCTGGCAGCCCGTATCAAGGACGTACAGCTGCGCGAACAGCAAGCCAAGGAAGCCGCCACCCGCAAATCGCTGATCGGTTCCGGCGACCGAAGTGAGCGCATCCGTACCTACAACTTCCCGCAGGGCCGCATGACCGACCATCGGATCAATTTGACACTGTACAAGCTCGACTTCATCATGGACGGCGATCTGGAAGAGCTGACCAATGCGCTGGCGGCCGAGCGTCAAGCAGAATTATTGGCGGCATTGGGTGAAGGAGCGTAATATTTGCATCCTGACAAGGAACCATCTGGCGCAGATAGACTCTTAGACAAGGTCGTTCATTTATAACACTCACATAAAAAGAAAGCGGAAAATGAAAACTTCAAAACCACTGTTGCTCGCCATCGCCATCGCCTGCTTCGCCTTGCTGGGCTTTGGTCTGTATCTGCAATTCGTAGAACACATGCTGCCTTGCCCGCTCTGTATTATTCAACGCTATGCATTCATCGCGGTTGCGTTGATCTGCCTGATCACGCTGGCATTGCCGCGCAGTGCAACGCAGATAGGTTCGTTCATTGCATTGCTGGCTGCATTGTCCGGTGCAGGTGTCGCCGGCTGGCACCTATGGGTCAAAGCGCACCCCGGTGTCTCATGCGGAATCGATCCGATGGAAACTGCGCTGAATAAAATCCCGACTGCGAACTGGTTGCCCTTCCTGCTCAAGGCAGATGGTTTTTGCTCCACTGAATACGAGCCGATTCTCGGCCTGTCAATTCCGCAATGGTCGCTGGCATGGTTTTCAGTGTTTGCCCTTGTGTTGGTGTGGATTGCGCTCAAGCGCAAGCAGTAAGGCCGTTCCATGCAGGCAGCGTCCATTGATCAAACCGTCTTGGTCGCTGCCGGCAGCACCATCGATTCATTGCTGCATCGGCCGCCACTTGCAGCGCTTGAAACGCGCATTCTGATTTCGCATGCACTGCAACTATCGCGCGTGCAACTCATCACGCAATCCGGACGCGCCTTTACCGAAGATGAAGCGCAACGCCTGACCGCATTATTCCAACGTCGCCGCAATGGTGAACCGATTGCCTACATCATAGGCGAGCGCGAATTCTATGGCTTGTCTTTTCAGGTTACCCCTGATGTGCTGATTCCGCGGCCGGAGACCGAGTTGCTGGTGGAACTTGCACTGGAATACGTGCCGGAAAATGGCCGTGTGCTCGATATGGGCACCGGCTCCGGCGCTATCGCAGTTGCGATCGCCTATGCGCGTCCCGATGTCACAGTGACGGCACTCGATGTCAGTGAAGCCGCATTGGTCATTGCACGACGCAACGCTGCGCATCACCAAGTACAGATTGAATTTCTGCAAAGCGATTGGTATGACATACTCGCCGACCAGCGCTTCGATATCATCGTCGCCAATCCGCCTTACATCGTCAGTGGTGACAGTCATTTGTCACAAGGTGATTTGCGTTTCGAACCGATCAGCGCGTTGACCGATCATGCCGATGGCTTGTCGGCGTTACGCACCATCATCGGCGGTGCATCGCGCCATCTCGCACCAGAAGCTTGGCTGTTGGTGGAACATGGTTACGATCAAGCGCAGAACGTGCGAGCTTTGCTGGAAGCAGAAAAACTCAGCCAGGTGCAAAGCTGGAAAGACCTGGCAGGAATCGAACGGGTGAGTGGCGCAATAGCGAGCACACGATAGAGCAATAACGATTATGGAAGATACTTATCTCCGATGCGAGCCGCGGCTTCATAAACTTGTGGCAACTCAAAGTGGCGCGCTTTCATCTTGGACTCGCTCATACTGACGACAAATTGCGTGGAACTGATGATTGGAATCCCGCCTATGCGTTTCCCATCGTTCAGGACTTGCATGGCCATGTCTGCTGCAGCTTCCCCTTGCTGGTATGGAGAGGTGCCGATTGCCAGCATACCGCCGTCTTCAATGAAAAAGCCATTACCGGAAATAATCGGAATCTTTGAATGCGCCTCGGTCCAGGCAACGACTTCCTTTGGCGGGACAAGCGACTTATTGGTGCTTGAACGGTGCAAGCCACGGTAGCCTGTGACGAGTATGACATCTGCCTGCTTGCCTAATTGCTCGACAGTCGCCTGCCACTTCGGGAAAGTATCGACGAGAATATCAGCGGACAACTCAAGGGGTGACCAATTGAAGTGCTTGATCTGCTTTTCATCCCCTTTTACCGATTCCGATGAATCCCCCAAATAGGCAATCCGTAACGGATGCGACAAGTTTTTGAAATTGGTAGCGGTCTGCAGCATCTCCCGCATCGCCCCCAATGGCAAACGCTCCAAAACGCCCGTCACATTATCAGCCTTGTCGAACCCGTAATCACTCGCCTCATTATTGACGCCGCTAAAAATAATTTTGATTTTCGGATGATTGAGGAAATAGCGTGTGGCATATTCTTGCGCATTATCATCGACGGCAATGATGATATCCGGCTGCATTTTTTCTATTACCGACCGCGCGGCGGTTCCGGCGCTTTTTTTGTAATCCGCAGAAGGATGGCGTTTGGTATCCATGTAATACCAGCGTACGCTGTATAGAGGATTGTGCTTGAGCACGCGATTGATCCCGACATCAATATCCCTCACCCAGGAATAGTCTGTTGCATAACTATGCAACACCAGGATCGTTTTACGATGCATGTTATACCAGACAAACAACGCCATCGATGCAACCAAAAACAGGCCGATAATAAAATTTTCAAACTTAATTTTTTTCATAGCAGCCCCAACATTTTCCAATAAGGCAGCGATGCATACACTGCTGCCAGCCGCGCGAAATTCGAGAACGCATTGAACTGCAGGAACGTTTTTTCATTGTAAAGCGGTCTTTGCCGATTAATTTCCTGCAGTTGCAGATAATAGGAACATTGATAAGGCATGAACCACATTTCAGACAAAATCAAAATAATGAAACCAAGTACCCAGGTATTCACACCATTGATTTCCGCAAGTGGCAGGAGCACCGCGGCCAGGATCACGACGGTGGCATTGATAGGCACCGCCAGCCGGATCACATTAATAATTACAAATAACATCAGAATGAATAAAGGAAAATTGTTACGCATGTAGCTGCCGAGCCCCGGCAATGCAGCGCCGAGCACGGCATCCAATCCAAGATAATTAAAGGCCGCAACAATGCCTGTGATACCACCAAGATAAAGCAGAAAAGTCCAATCGACTTTTTCCTTGAGTTCCTTTTTTCTTAACGTGCCGCACAACAGCAAGCCAAACAGCATGGCGAACCCGAGCCATGGTGGCGGCACCTTGTGGATCGAACTGGTGATAATTCCCAATAACATGAATATCACGCCGAAGATTGCTGCCCATTCGCGATTTTTAATCTTGCCGAGCAAACGCAGCTGTTCCGCGACCCTCTCTTTCGGTAAGCGCGGCAATTCCTCATTGCGAAACCAGAACAGAACAGAGATCCCATTGATTGCCATCAGCACACCCGCCGCAACGGCCGAGGCAAATAACCATGTAAGCCACTGAAAATGATCCTGCTGTTGTGGCGACAAAAGTCCGAACACGGCGAAGTTGACTGATTTACTGGTCAAGACCATCGCCGAAAATATACTGACGCCGCTGAAACATGCAACGGCTAGTTTGGTCGCAGCACGTCCTTCCGGCTTAAGGCCGAGGTTATCCACCATATCAGAATAAAACGGCGTGACGAGTGCGATCCTGCCATTGGCGGTCGGTATGATCGGCGTGAGAAAGGTGCCGGTCAACAGCACACCGGTGAAATGCCAGAACTGATTGTTAGGCAGCCGCATCAGCAGCGATAGCATCATGCGATAGCTGAGACCCGAGCTGACCACCACCGCGCCGAGCGCAAGAGTCGACAACGCCATCATGAAACCATCCGAAGCAAAACCGGACAAGATCACTGGAACAGGCACCAGTCCGGTAACAAGCGTCGCAACGAGTGCAAACAAGGCAGGAATGTAATCATCCACCAGGCTGAATACCCACATCACGACTGTCACCGAGAAAATCGCCATGAAGATTACGGCGCTGCGATCAAGCCCCAGCTTGCCGCCATACAGCAAAACAAGAATTGGTAAAAGCGTGGCCATTGACCAACCCGCAACCATGGCCGGGTTGGTGGCAGTTTCTTTTTTCTGCTCGCGCTCGGGAATTTTGCGCGACAGTTTTTCGCCGGACATATGGCTCGCCAATGAGAACAAAAAATCCGTCTTTAACGTGGGATTGGCTACGACCAATGCCGCCATTGCCAAACGGGGAATCGCCAATACCGTCGTAGCTGTCACTGCAATTGCATTTGTCAGATAATGTTCGGCATCGGATGCCGCTTCTTCACCAAAGCGGCCATGAATCAATCCCGTCTCGCGGCCTTCTTGCGAAACCAGTTTGACCTTGCCATCGACCAGCAGAAAAAAATGATCCGCACCAGCGTTGGCTTGGTAAATTTTTTCTCCGGAAGCGAAATGCATTTCGCTCACTTTAGGTAACAAGCGCGCCAAACTCGGATAGTTGCTTTGCGCGAGCAGTTCATCTGCCAGCAAGCGATCAATCGTACTGCTATTTTTTTTCATCATTTTTTGTTTCCAAACTCTCCAGGCATTGATCAATTCGCCATCTATCGTTGGCCGCTTTTTTCAGTATCAGGAATTTACTTTATTGGATCCCGGCACGGCCCTATTGAACCATCCGGCATCTTGGCTTTGCAAAAATTGGCGCCTTCATAAAACACGCCATTCAGGTCGACCTTGCTCAAGTCGGCTCCGGTAAAATCTGCGTCCTGCAAATTTGCTCCAAGAAGATTGGCGCCGACCAGGACCGCATTCTGCAAATTGGCTTGGCGAAAATTGACGTATTGCAGTGAAGCGCCAGACAAGTCGGCATCCACCAATGTCGCTCCGCGCATATGAGCGTTGTTCAGTATTGCATTGCCTAATTGCGCGTTGTTCAAATTAGCCCCTTCCATGTCGGCACCATTGAGTTTGGCGCTGCGTAAATCGGCGCGTCGCATATCCGCACTGCGGAACTGCGTTTCAATCGCAAACAAATTTTGCATAATCGCGCCGACTAGCGATGCCGTGGTCAAGTTCGCTTCCGACAATTCTGCCGCCTCCATCGCTGCCCCGCTAAAATTGGCAAAAGTCAGATTGGCGCCCAACAATGTCGCGCCACGCAGGTTGGCATCTTGCAGTGATGCTTTCGCCATATTGGCGTGTGACAAATCAGCGTATTGCAGTTTGGCGTTGATCAGAATTGCACTTTCCAATGCAGCAGAGACCATCAAACAATTTTTGAAATCGGTGTTGAACAAGTATGCGCCGGTCAGATCGGCCTTGACAAAGTCACGCCCGGCGAATGACTCGTATCGTAAATCACATTGCACGCAGCGGCCGCTGCTGTTGAATGCCGCCACCGACGCCGGGTCGCCGGCAAAGGCTGCCTGCATCACCATCAGCAGCAGCGATAACGCCATCTTTTTCAACCATCGTTTTTCGCGAATCATGCCGATATCCAATTCGATTCAATAGAAAAGAAAATCCAGTGCCTGTTTCAAGCGTTCCTGTGCTGTTACTTGTCTATCCCATTTTTCCAGCGTCACGTCACCGGTGCGGAATTCGCGGTAGACCGATGAATGATTCAAATGATTGAATACGGATGCCATGTTCGGGTAAGGCTTGAACCAGTCGCCGTAACGCGCACGAAGTTCCTTCATGCTTTCGGCGTCGGCGCTGCCATCTGGATCGGCACGCGTAGCCTCATCTGAACGGTAAGTGTATTGCGGCTTGCGCGGCGTGATCAGCATCAGCACCGAACGCTGAAAGTCATTGGTATCTTTGCGTGAAAACAGATATTGCACGCCGGGGATATCTTGTAGCAGCGGCACGCCGTCACGTACTCGGGTAGTTTCTTTTTCACTCAATCCGCCCAGCACCAAGGTCTCGCCAAAATTCATGACGACATTGGCGTTGACCATTATTTTCGAGACTTCGACCTTATAAGTAAAACCGACATCGGGGCTTGGCGGCTTCAAAAATGTGCGTTGTGCATCGACCGTCAACCTGACCTTGCCGTCTGGCAGGATGTTGGGCACGACGCCGAGCTTGACACCGATCTCCTGTTGAATCTGTACTGCGCCGCCCGAATTGGTGCCGGTTGATACCACTGCCGCATTCAGCGATTCTCCGGAAAAAAATTCTGATTTCACGCCGTCGAGCGCAGCCAGCGTAGGGCGCGCAAGGACTTCATTCAAGTTGGTGTTGGAATTGGCGATATTGAGTGAGTACGTCAGCGCCGGAATCGAAATCGCACGGGTAAGGATTGTTGGGTTCGCGTTACTACTGTCATAAGCTTTGGAAAAAGCCAGTGCGTTGTCTTTGGCTCCTCCAAATTGCAGCGACAGCGCATTCAGCAGATTCACTCCTTTGCCTGTCGATAGCGAATCTTCAGTAAACATAATCACCACGTCAACCAGCACCATCCGGTCGCTTTTTGCTACGGCGACTTGCCCATTTTGAGCCGTTGACTGATCCGAAAAACCTCCACTAGCGGATTGCGAAGAGGATGAGGGAGCAAATTGAATAGAACTTGCTGGCGGTGCAAATTTGGGTTTTTCATCATCTGTCGCGTAGTCCTCATCGTCTGCAGTACGTATGAATGCAGGGTCATGCAACTTGGCGCTAGACGAACCCATGATCGGCATATTGCCGTCACCCACAGGCGCCAATGGCTTGACGGGATTCAGCGGCGTTTCCCGGCGCACCACGCTCCAGTGTTTAATGCGTTCCTGCGTATGTGCCAACTCTCTCGCATCGGGCTTGGTCGCCTGATACTGCGCCAGCCAACGTTGCGCTTCTTCCGGATGTCCGATCGCAGCACTGATCAGCGCCGATAAACGCAAGACTTGCGTATCTTGCGGTTTCAGTACGCGCAAACGATCCAGGCAAGCTGCGGCAGTCACCGGGTCGCCGGCATAATAAGACGCAGCCACCATCCGAAACAACACGTCTTGATCGTCTTCGCGAAACAGCAAGACTTCCGCCAGTTCACTCTGTGCTGAGCGAAAGTTGCGCTGCTCAAAATGCAGCATGCCGAGATAATAATGCGCAATCCAGTTGGACCGATCGAACTGGATTGCCAATGCATAACCTTGTTCTGCCAAACTGAATTTTTGCGTATCACCAGCCTCTGCCATTAAGTGATATGTGTAGGCATTGAAGAATTGCAGATACGAATTCGACGGGTCGAGCTGCAATGCTGTGTTCAGTAGTACTGAGCCTTCTTTCAACTGGTTCTTGCCGATCAAAGTCAACGCCTGCAGCGCTTTGGCCTTGGGCTCGCTGTCGATACGCGTCTGCGGAATCGCTGCAACCAATTTGGCAAAATCCGAACCGGATGCTTTTATATACTCATTGGATGAAGCAGTGTTCCAGTCATCAGCATTGACCGATGTTGGAAAAACAGCCGTTACAGCGACCGCCAATACCGCAGGCAATAGCAGCGTGGATGACATCCGCGCTGACAGAGGGCGGCCAGGTCGCCGTTTAGCGTGAAGTGGAATGGGCATAGGCCGAGGCAGCTTTTTGGTTATTCAAATATTGGATGACGCCCGGATGCAATGGAATCACGATACCATCTGTAAACATCTTGTCAGGATCAAGTTCATTCAGTACCGGATCAGTCTTCTTCAAATCGGGCAACTCATGCATGATGCTGGCGACAAAACGGCTCACTGCCTCGTCACTGACCTTTGCGCTGGTTACCAGCAATGCTCGGTAACCGAATGTCGGCACAGGTTGCGGATAACCGGCATATAACCCTCCTGGAATCGACAAGCGGGACATCAATGGATTTTCAGCCAGCATCTTGTCGATCATTTGCGGCGGAAAGCTGACGATCGTGCCATCGCACTCCTCGATCATCTTTTTATAAAACGGCGACGTGTTGCCCAATGATTCCACGATCACGTCGATCTTGCCTGCACAAAAGGCTTCGCCCATCTTTGTAGTATGCAATTCGCTTGTCGCAGAAAAATCTGCCGCGGTCAGTCCGAGTACTTTCATGATGTTTTCAACCACGAAGCGCTGACCGGAGCCGCGATTTCCGAGATTGATTGAATGGCCTGCCAACTGCGTAGCGTCGGCAATTTTGGCGGCGCGGCGCGCAAGCATCACAACCGGTTTCGAATGCAACGACATCACGGACCGCAGATCAGCACCACGCGCATCATCCGATTGCTTTTGACTGAATTCAGCATAAGCAATATCAGGGAGAGTAATGCCCATTGACAGTTCGCCGTAAGTTACGGCCTTGGCATTGTATTCAGAACCGACAGTGTTATAGGCGACGCAGCGCATCAGACTAGTCCTGCGTTCCTGATTCACGGCGTTACACAGACCAGTGCCAACCACATGGTAAATACCGCTACGGGAGGAAGTGCCAAGCGATATGAATTTATCGCGAAAAACGTCATTATCGGCGCGCACCGGCACACTGGTCAGCATAGCCATCACGCTTACCACGACAGCCGATAGAGAGGAAACAAGCCAATGCTTGTTCTCGCCAGCGTGTACCTCAATGCAATCAAGCATAGGCATCCCCTCCTTCAAACTTTACAAGCAAGCTGACTGATCTTGCAATTCCATACTTGCAACAAGCAAATTATTGTTTTACGACACTATGCAACATCCTGTATTTTTTGCATAGCGGATGGGGTCGCTGCGCAACAAGAATTATTTTCAGGCGATACGCCTTGAGAAAAAAACGTGTGATCAAAAGTAACGCGCATGCTGGCACTATCTGCTTGATGACGAGGGGGAAGACATTATTATTTCTGCCTCCCCTCTATTCACGCTACTTGATACATCAAGACGGCTTTACATCCTACATGCAGATTCCAAAAACCCGTGGTTGCCCGAGGAAATTGATGATGAGCGCCGTGACGGTATAACTGTCTGCATTGTGGTGCAAACTCTGTCCGATCTTTTTAGTTGGCCGTTCATTTTTGACAGTAAACGACATTTTTTCCAGCATGCCTAAATCACCCAAGCCATCCTTATACTCTTTCAACCGGTCTCTCACTGTTCCAATATTGGTCAGAGCAACCCAGTGTACTTCTTTGGTATGGTCAATAATTCCAATGGGCTCTTCGCTACCTTCCCTTTGATTGATTTTCACAAAATTATCAGGCGGTAGCGTGCCCATATTGACGCCATCTCTGGCGGGTCCGATTAGCAAAACATGCTCATCGCCCTCTCTATGAAGATAAACCTTAGGTGGGTCTTTAATTTCTGGCGCTTGATCTGCAACCCAGGCACTCATTCGTGCAGCTGTTCTTGCCACCCGCGCTTGTTTTCCCTTTGGATCGGGCAACGAAACCCTGCAACCACCTGGCAGATTAAATCTTTTTGCTATTGCCGGATCCAGTTCACGTCCTTCATTATCGCTTGGCGGTTTTTGCGGCGTGTCGGCATAGACACTTGAAGCAAATAATATGGCCAGCAGTCCTGCACCTAATTTAAATTTCATGATTTCTCTTTCTCTTTTGATGTTGTCTCGCTTACTAAAGAAGTCGTTGTTGCGATTTAAGATTAACAGTCGAAATTATTTATAACAAGAAATATATGTGCACAAATATTATTTCCGTTGCAAAATTTGATCAATTCTAAGAAGTGATTTATCCGCGATAAAAAAAGCGCATCAATAACTCAGATTTACTCAGCTCAGCAGACCACGCAATTATTAACTTGTAGTTACAAAATATTGATACAACATTCACTTCAACTCGATAAATTTCTATCAGTGCCTGCGGTCAGAAATATGATTCCCTAAATTGATCCATTAAACGCCGTGCTTGAAAAGATTTCGAGTACGATTTCAAATGAACGCCTTCATCAAGCTTCGCGTACAGACAAGCAGGTTTAAAATCATCTATTGATCAGAAATCATATTTTCAACATGCCAACATCCTTGCCGACAATTCATTTATTAATGTAAAAGCCTCGATTTCCTCTTACGTTTTTTTGCACTGTCAAGACTGGCGCATTTGCCCAAATTGCGTATCATCTGCTGCTTGATTTCTCTTACGTAAATTACCCATGCTTCCATCGATTGAACAACGTCTCGCCCTCGAACTTGCCGCAAAACCAATACAAGTTGCCGCCGCCATCGCTTTGCTGGATGAAGGTGCAACCGTTCCTTTCATTGCCCGCTATCGCAAGGAAGCAACAGGCGGATTGGATGACATTCAATTGCGTTTACTGGAAGAACGCTTGCGTTATTTGCGCGAACTGGAAGAGCGCCGTGCAGCAATCATTTCCTCAATTGATGAGCAAGGTAAGATGACGCCTGCATTGTTGGACGCCATCACACATGCTGAAGACAAGACGCGACTGGAAGACTTGTACCTTCCATACAAATTAAAACGCCGCACTAAAGCGCAGATTGCCGCGGAAGCTGGCCTGACGCCGCTGGCTGATGCGCTGTTGGCTGATCCAACATTGAATCCGGAAGAAGAAGCGGCAAAGTATTTGAAGCCTGCTTTCAAGATCGACGGCACCGATAATCCTGGCGTACCCGATACCAAAGCCGCACTCGATGGCGCACGTCAAATCCTGATGGAACGTTTTGCCGAAGATGCGACGCTGCTGCAATCACTGCGCGAATATCTGACCGAGCATGGCGTGGTCGAATCGAAAGTGGTTGAAGGCAAACAGGATGCCGGTGAAAAATTCGCCGATTATTTTGATTACTCCGAAACCATCGGCACCATTCCATCGCATCGCGCACTGGCATTATTCCGCGGACGTCGTGAAGAAATGTTGAATGTCACATTACGCCTCGATACCGAAGAAGAAAAACCGAAATGGGATGCGCCACACAATCCTTGTGAAGGCCGCATTGCGGCACGCTTCGGCATCAGCAATCAAAACCGCCCTGCCGACAAATGGCTGTCTGATACTGTGCGCTGGACCTGGCGCGTCAAGACTTTCATGCATCTGGAAACCGAGCTGATGACCAACTTGCGCGAGAAGGCAGAGGTCGAAGCGATCAATGTCTTTGCACGCAACTTGAAAGCCTTGCTGCTGGCCGCACCTGCCGGTCCGCGCGCGACGATGGGACTTGATCCTGGTCTGCGCACCGGCGTGAAAGTTGCGATAGTCGATACGACCGGCAAGGTCGTCGATACCTCAACGATTTATCCGCATCAACCGCGTAACGATTGGGAAGGCTCTCTACATACGCTTGCCTTATTGGCGGAGAAACATCAAGTGTCGTTGATCTCGATCGGCAATGGCACCGCATCGCGCGAGACCGACAAGCTTGCACATGATTTGATCAAGCTGCGTCCTGAATTGAAGATGACGAAAATTGTCGTGTCGGAAGCGGGTGCATCAGTCTATTCGGCATCCGAATTTGCATCGAAAGAATTACCGGACATGGATGTATCATTGCGCGGTGCGGTATCGATTGCGCGCCGATTGCAAGACCCGCTGGCCGAACTGGTCAAGATCGATCCGAAGTCGATCGGCGTCGGGCAATATCAGCATGACGTCGGGCAGACACAATTGGCACGCTCGCTGGACGCTGTGGTGGAAGATTGCGTGAATGCGGTGGGTGTTGATGTGAATACTGCCTCTGCTCCGCTGTTGGCGCGCGTATCGGGCCTGAGTAGCAGCGTGGCGCAAAGTATCGTTGCCTATCGGGATATGAAGGGACGATTTGCTTCGCGTGCAGACTTACGCTCAGTGCCGCGTCTGGGCGACAAGACTTTTGAACAGGCAGCCGGATTTTTGCGCGTGATGGGCAGCGACAATCCGCTGGATGCATCGGCTGTTCATCCGGAGTCCTACCCGTTGGTCGAAAAAATCCTGGCCGACATCAAGAAAGATGTGAAAGGCGTGATCGGCGATAGCAAGTTGTTGAAATCACTGAACCCCGCAAAGTACGCCGATGACAAATTCGGCGTGCCGACCATTACCGATATTTTGAAAGAACTGGAAAAACCGGGACGCGATCCACGTCCGGAATTCACCACCGCAACCTTCAAGGATGGCGTCGAAGAAATCAAGGATTTGCGCCCCGACATGATTCTGGAAGGTGTTGTCACCAACGTCGCTGCGTTCGGTGCGTTTGTCGATATTGGTGTGCATCAGGATGGCTTGGTACACATTTCTGCATTGTCGAATACCTTCGTGAAGGATCCGCATACGGTGGTCAAGGCAGGTCAGGTAGTCAAAGTCAAAGTGCTTGAAGTCGATGAAAAACGCAAACGCATTGCGCTGACCATGCGCTTGACCGACGCACCGCCAGTGCCGGGCGCCAAGCCGGAACAGCGCGGCGACCGTAACGATACAAAACGCCTGTCGCAGCATCAACAGCAATCACGTCAAGCTCCAGCCAATAATGCGATGGCCGCAGCTTTTGCCAAACTAAAATCGTAGTTGGCAAATCAACCATAGATATTCAGATACGAGCAGGATTTGACCATTTTTCTTATAATGGCGTATCTATTACAGTGAGGTTGCAATGAGTGACGTACAAGCCTGGATCAAAGATACCGTGACGCAAAATCCGGTCGTGTTGTTTATGAAGGGAACTGCGCAGTTTCCGCAGTGCGGTTTTTCCGGCCGCGCTATCCAATTGTTGAAGGCGAGCGGTGTTGAAAACATCGTCACCATCAACGTGCTGGATGATGCTGAAGTGCGCCAAGGCATCAAGGAATTTTCCAACTGGCCGACTATTCCACAGCTGTATGTAAAAGGTGAATTCGTCGGCGGCTCCGATATCATGAGCGAGATGTTTGAATCCGGCGAGTTGCAGGCACTGCTTAAGGCATAACCCACTTCATTTACTTCCGTGCCTTCCAGGCAGAGTAGGTGCTTACCATGAACAACCCCATCGTGCGCCCCAGTCTGCCAAATAGCGGCATGTCACCTCAACAGCCAAAACACCTGATCGTCGCAATCACCGGTGCGACTGGTGCAATCTATGGCGTACGCCTGCTTCAGGTTTTGCAAGCAATGCCGGACATTGAAACCCATTTGTTGGTCTCTGATGCCGGCGTCCAAACGCTGTACCAGGAACTTGAAATGAACCGCAAGGACGTCGAGTCATTGGCCGATGTCGTACATAATGTGCGCGAAATCGGCGCATCGATTGCAAGCGGTTCTTTCCAATCAGATGGCATGATCGTGGCGCCCTGTTCGATGAAAACGCTTGCCTCGATCGCGCACGGCTTGTCGGAGAACTTGATCAGCCGCGCTGCTGACGTCGTGTTAAAAGAGCGACGTCGCTTGGTATTGATGGTCAGGGAAACACCTTTCAACCTGGCCCATCTGCGCAACATGACCGCTGTTACCGAAATGGGCGGAATTATCTTCCCACCCCTCCCCAGCTTTTATCATCATCCGCAAAATATCGAAGAAATGGTCAATCACACGGTTGGCCGTGTACTCGATCTTTTTGCCATTCCACATGCGCTTACGCCTAGATGGAACGGGATAAAATCCAACAATCAATCTGCTTGATTAATTCCCTCGGAAACTTGTGGCACCAATTTAAAGATAGTACTCACTCTTCCTGCAGTCCCCTCATTTATGGACTTGCTCTAAATCCCATGTTTTCACTGTCTTACCTTATTCTTAATTGACAAATTTCCATTTGGAAATATAGGTTGACTTATAGCATCGGAGTTTTTATATTGTCCAACAGAAACTAAATTTTCTAGGCCTATCAATTCAATCATCCAATAGGAGAACTGAATATGAACGCAGCAACCGCCGCAATGTACGCGCGCAGATCCGCTCATAGCTTGCTCCAGACTGTGTGGATAGACCGCGGTTTTCCAGTCGATCCGGCATGGATTGCCGGCAAACTCGGTGTGACAGTCATTGAAACAGAGCTGCCTGAAGCCGTACTAGGTTCCCTTGTGAAAGATCAGTACAAAGATCCGGTGATCATCATTAATCAATCGGATGATCAAGGTCATAAACGCTTTAACTGTGCACATAAAATAGGACACTTTGCAGAGCACCAATTGCATCAAGATGATTTTTACAAGCATCTTGCGCTACGTGATGAACATTCAAGCACTGATCCAAAAGAGGTGTTTGCCCATCGATTTAGCCAGGAGCTTTTGATGCCGGAAGATGAAATCCATCGGCTTGAGAGTGAGGGCGCATCGGACGAAGTGATGGCTCGACACTTTGGGGTACCAGTTGAACTGATGCGCATCAGAATTGCCGATACGCGACTTTGCGCTTAGATTTGCACACTCACTACAGCGCATATATAGCTTTAGCGACAATGTTCATGCGGTATCTGAATGGAAGCATAAAACCCAAAAGCCCAACTTTGCAAGTTGGGCTTTTTTAATCGGACTACCGTCGTCCAATTATCTTTCAAAACCAGCATAAAACGATCTGCGTTTTATAAGAGCACTTCATATACCAAAACGCCCCTCCTTAAACATTTTCTTGATCAATCTGTTCGCCTCAAAGGCAACACGCGCATCCTGTGAAGCAGCCTGCCATCCACGCTATGGTGCAAGGCTATTCTGTTTATCTTTGCCTTTAAAAGAGGGGGCGATGTCGAAAAAAATTACAATCCATTACTTCGTTTTCCGTAACCAACTGAAAAATATAGAGATTTACTACTGGCATAATATTTGCTTTTATACAACTTCCACTCTTACCCTAAATAGTTTCCAGGATAAACCAACATGATAAATATTAGAAAAACTTTATTGGCGGCATTTTTAACCATTTCAAGCATGGTTCCGTTTATGGCGTCTGCTACGGTTATCAATTTTGATGACCTCAGCCCAACCACCTTTGCGCCCATTGCAAACGGGTATCAGGGATTAAACTGGAATAACTTTTATGTAGACAACACTACAACCTCACCTGTATCAGGATATCAAAACGCAAATGTATCCGGGAATAACATTGCCTTTAATGGCAATGGTACTCTAGCCATTACTAGCAGTAACTCCGGATTTAGTTTAGATGATGCTTTCTTTACTGCGGCATGGAATGATGGACTGAACGTCCATGTTGTTGGCACCACCCTTAGTAACCAGACTTTGATAAAAGACTTTATCGTTAATACATCAGGTCCATCCCTGGAAGTTTTTGGCTGGAGCAACCTTGCTTCTGTAGACTTCACATCATTCGGTGGCACAGCTCATGGGTACACTGCTGGAAGTGGGACTCAATTTGCCATGGATGACCTTAGGGTGAATGAAACAGTACCTGAGCCAGCAACTCTCGCTTTGCTCGGTCTTGGCCTCTTTGGCTTTGCTGCTGCACGTCGCCGTAAGCAATAATAATTAGCCGTTTCGACACAACCCCGCTTCGGCGGGGTTTGTTATTTGTGGGCACTCCAAAAACAGAACATAAAAAATATCGCCCCAACTTCGGTCAAGATACGACTTCGCCAAACTGTTGGACGCATTGCTGCAAAAATGCGGTTCTCTTATTACACATGATGTGCCATGCGAGCCGATTGATAATAATTGATTTGCTGAATAAGTTATAGCGATACATTCCACGCATGGCTCTCGAATTTCCGAATATCAAGAAGCCAAAAACCCTCTTGGAACGATTCGCGACATTTAAGGGGCATTCTCTTTTTTTGAGGACATGCACCTAAACAAGCCCCTAAAAACTTTGGATGTCCATGACCATTAAAAACCGTCTTGGAATGAAAAAACCCGCAGTCTCATAGGGAGAAATGCGGGTTTCTGTACTTCTTCGGACTACTTAAAACAAACTATGGTGCCGACTGCCGGATTCGAACTGGCCACCTGATGATTACAAATCAACTGCTCTACCAAATGAGCTAAGCCGGCGAAACTGAAAGATCGATATTGTACTTTATTATTTAATGCGAGTCAGCGTAGGGCGGCCACCTTTTTTCGGAGGCTGCGGACTGTCGTCTGGAGAGGTAGTCAATGGATCTGCGTTTTTTTCGTTCTGTGTCGATACGACAGCCGTTAATGAAGGCGAAGGCGCGGTTGTTTCCTTCGAGTCACTACCTTGCTCTTCAAATAAATCCTCACTCGTCGATTTCGGCACATCGAATGCCATGCCTTGTCCATTCTCCCGAGCATATATCGCAACCACGTTTGCAACCGGCACGAAAATTTCTCGTGATACGCCGCCAAAACGCGCATTGAAATGAATGCTGTCGTTTTCCATCTTCAATCCGCTTGTCGCCTCAAAGCTGATGTTGAGTACGATTTCCCCATTCTTGACGAATTGCGTCGGCACACGCGTCTGACCATCTACCTTGACGGCAAGATAGGGCGTATAGCCATTGTCAGTGCACCATTCGTAAATGGCGCGCAGCATGTAGGGTTTGGTGGAAATTTCGGACATGATTAGTGATGTAGGAATATTCTTTTCGTCACGCTATCGCGGCATAGGGACTTATGACCTGCGGAAAGACAAATCGTTCCGCCAAATAAAATCCATGCAACAGAATAGCATGACGAAAATCCTGTCCTAACGACGCATCACTTTCTCGGATGGAGTCAACGCTTCGATATAGGCAGGGCGCGAGAAAATACGTTCCGCATATTTCATCAATGGCGCAGCGGTCTTGGAAAGCTCCACGCCGTAATGATCGAGACGCCAAAGCAATGGCGCAATCGCCACATCCAGCATCGAGAATTCATCGCCGAGCATGTATTTGTTTTTCAAGAATAGCGGCGCCAGTGTCGTCAGGCGATCGCGAATTTCTGTGCGCGCCTTCTCGTGAGTCTTTTCCGCGCTCTTGGCTTTTTCATTTTCGAGCGTATGAACGTGAATGAACAATTCTTTTTCAAAATTGAACAACATCAAACGCGCACGCGCGCGCATCAACGGATCTGCCGGCATCAATTGCGGATGCGGGAAACGCTCATCGATGTATTCATTAATGATATTGGATTCATACAATATCAAATCGCGCTCAACCAAGATCGGCACTTGACCATACGGATTCATGACCGAAATGTCTTCCGGCTTGTTGAACAGGTCGACATCGCGCACTTCAAAATCCATACCCTTCTCGAACAAAACGAGACGGCAGCGTTGCGAAAATGGGCAGGTTGTACCTGAATAGAGAACCATCATTTTTATAGTTCCTTAGAAACAAAGGGGTGAGACGCATTACGACTCACCCCGAAATGAACGTCCGTAAAATACGGACACAAAAATTACTTAACTTCTTTCCAGTAGGATGCGTTCAAACGCCATGCCAGGACTGAGAACAATGCCAGGAACAGCAACACCCAGACGCCCAATTGCTTGCGCGTAGTTTGTGTTGGCTCCGCCATCCAGCTCAAATACGCGACGAGGTCTGCTACAGCATTGTCATACTCAAGCGTTGATAGTTTGCCTGGCTTGACTTGTTCGAACCCTGCAAATTTATGTTCCACTTTGCCTTCGTCATGTTCCTCTTTTACATCGACAAATTTGGCTGCACGAATACCTTGCAGTTCCCAAAGTGCATGTGGCATACCAACGTTCGGGAATACCATGTTATTCCAGCCTGTCGGGCGCGTATCATCCTTGTAGAAAGTACGCAGGTAAGTGTAAAGCCAATCTGCGCCTGTACCCGCTTCCGATGATTTGGCACGAGCAATCACCGATAAATCCGGCGGCACTTTGCCAAACCATTCTTTCGCATCGCTGGGCGACATTGATATCTTCATCAAATCGCCGACCTTGTCGGATGTAAAAAGCAGATTGTTTTTAATCTGCTCTTCAGTCAAGCCGATATCGCGCAAGCGGTTGTAACGCATCGATGCCGCCGCATGGCAATTCAAGCAGTAATTGACGAAAATCTTCGCGCCATTTTGCAACGCAACCACATCTGTCGAACGATCCGGTGCATGGTCGAGTGTGAAGCCACCTTCATTCGCCAATACCAGAGCAGGCATCAATGCAATCGCCGCAATCAATTTTTTTAGCAAGTTCATATTCATATCCCTTTTGCGGCTTAGTGCGGATGGAACGTAACACGATCCGGAACAGGCTTGAAAGTACCCATTGCGCTCCACCATGGCATCAACACGAAGAAACCAAAATAGATGAACGTGCAAATCTGCGCTACCAGAGTACGGCCGGCGGTCGGCGGCAATACGCCCAGATAACCGAGAACCAGGAAAGCAATGCCGAACACGATATAAACATATTTATGCCAATCCGGACGATAACGAATCGATTTAACCTTTGAATGATCAAGCCATGGCAATGCGGCGAGAATCATTACGGATACACCCATCAAGACGACGCCGAAGAACTTGGCATCGAAAATGAACATGGAACCGATAGCAACTACACCTATTGCAAGCACGATCATCTTGATGAAACTGCTTAATCTGGTTTTGAGCGCAACCAATACAACATATCCCGCTACTGCAGCCATCAGAGCATACATAAATTGAGAGGTTGTCGCGCGCAGAACCGAGTAGTAAGGCGTGAAGTACCAGACCGGCGCAATATGCGGAGGCGTTTGTAACGGGTTGGCCGGGATAAAGTTGTTATATTCCAGGAAGTAGCCGCCCATTTCCGGAGCGAAGAAAATAATCGCGCTGAAAATCACTAGGAATACCGATACGCCAAACAGATCATGGAATGTGTAGTAAGGATGCGAAGGGATCGAGTCCAACGGATGTCCGTCAGCGCCGAGCTTTTCTTTTACCTCAATGCCGTCCGGATTGCTGGAACCCACTTCGTGCAATGCGATCAAGTGCGCAACCACCAAGCCCAACAGCACAAGTGGAATCGCGATCACATGGAATGAGAAGAAACGATTTAGCGTCGCATCGGACACCACATAGTCACCACGAATCCACAATGACAAATCAGGACCAATGAAAGGAATTGCACCGAACAAGTTCACGATAACTTGTGCGCCCCAATAGGACATCTGGCCCCATGGAAGCAAGTAACCGAAGAACGCTTCGCCCATCAGGCACAGGAAAATGCCGACGCCGAACAACCAGATCAACTCACGTGGCTTGCGATACGACCCGTACAGCAACCCGCGTGTCATATGCAGGTAGACAATGATGAAGAATGCCGACGCGCCGGTGGAGTGCATGTAGCGAATCAGCCAGCCCCAAGGCACATCGCGCATGATGTATTCGACTGATGCGAATGCCAGATTGGCATCCGGTTTGTAGTGCATCACGAGGAAAATACCGGTGACGATTTGGATCACCAATACCAGCATCGCAAGCGAGCCGAAGATGTACCAGAAATTGAAGTTCTTCGGTGCGTAATATTGACCCCACTGATCGTTCCACAGTTTGGATAACGGGAAGCGTGCGTCAACCCAGTTCAACGCTTTGGCAGCGATCGGCGCATCGGCCGGCAATTTTTTCTCAACAAATGCCATGATTAGGCCTCGCCTTTCTCGTCTTTACCAATGATGATTTTGGTATCGCTGACATACATGTGGCGTGGCACTTGAAGGTTATCCGGCGCCGGTTTGTTCTTGAAAACGCGACCGGCAAGGTCAAATGTCGAACCGTGGCATGGACACAGGAAACCACCGTTCCAGTCTTCCGGCAACGAAGGCTGTGCACCTGTTTGAAATTTGGCGCCTGGTGAGCAACCCAAGTGCGAACAAATACCGACGGCAACCAGAATTTCCGGTTTGATCGAACGATTCTCGTTACGTGCATATTCCGGTGTCAAATCGTCCTGATTGCGCTGTGAATTAGGATCGGCAAGCTCTTTATCATTCTTTGGCAGCGCCGCAATCATTTCCGGCGTGCGCTTGACGATCCAAACCGGCTTACCGCGCCACTCGACCGTTTTCATCTCCCCCGGCTTTAAATCCGAGATATCGGCTTCTACCGGTGCGCCGGCGGCTTTCGCCCGCTCAGACGGCTGAAACGTCGACACAAAGGCACCTGCAGTGGCCAATCCAGCCACACCACCCGCCGCACATGTAGCGACGAGTAAGCCCCGTCGACCCGAATCGACCTGCTTTTCGTTACTCATACCAACCCCAATCAGTCAAAATGCGAAACTTGTACGAAACTTCTAGCAACCTTAGATTATAGCGGAGCCAGCAGCGCTTTTAAAGCAATTCAATGCTTGGAAGCTATTTTATGGGGCAATTATTGCAATCAATTTGGTCGAAATTCATTAATCTCACGCAAATGCGCAATGACGCAGGCTTAAAATTCAGATAAGTTTCTTGTTGCGAATTACAATCAACATCAAGGTTAGGACAAATTTATTCATTCAGACAAAGGAAGGGACGACTATGAGCATGCTGCAAGAGTTCAAGGCATTTGCTATCAAAGGCAACGTGGTTGATTTGGCCGTTGCCGTGATTATTGGCGGCGCATTTGGGAAAATTGTCGATTCCGTTGTGCAGGATTTGATCATGCCGGTCGTCAGCAAGCTGATCGGCGGCCTCGACTTCAACAATTACTACATTCCGCTTAATCATCAAAGCACACAATTGACGCTTGCCGAAGCAAAAAAAGCCGGGGCAGTGTTTGCTTACGGCAGCTTCCTGACCATTTTGATCAATTTCATCATTCTGGCTTTTATCATTTTTCAGATGGTGCGGATTCTTCAGAAAGCCAAGAGAGCCGAACCAGCGCCTAAAGTCGAACAAACACCGACTTCTGAAGAAATATTGCTTCTACGGGAAATTCGCGACTCGCTGAAGAAATAAAGCGCGCAGTATAGACATCCGATTAAACCGGATTGTCGACATCAATAAAATGATGTTTGATACCGAATCGCTCTGCCAAATGCCGTCCCAATGCCTGCACACCATAGCGCTCGGTCGCGTGGTGGCCGCAGGCCAAATAAGCTACGCCAGCCTCGCGCGCCAAATGCACGGTTGACTCGGAAATTTCCCCGCTTAAGTAAGCAGTCGCTCCGGCTGCAATAGCATCACCCATCAAGTTTTGCGCTGCGCCCGTACACCAACCGATACGCCCCAAGAGCTGCGCAGGATCGCCAATCACGAGGGGGACTCTGTTCAAAGCGCGTTCCACTATTCGCGCCAAATCACCTACCGTTTTCACACCGGCATCTGTCTGCACACCCAACCAACCCAGCTCATCTTCACCAAAACGGGCTTGCGGGCTCAATCCCAGCATTTTCGCGAATTGGGCATTATTTCCCAATTCAGGATGCATATCCAAAGGCAAGTGATAAGCCAGCAAATTGATGTCGAGCGACATCAACAGCTTCAAGCGTTGATGCTTGGGACCGACGATGCGCGGATCTTCGCCGCGCCAGAAATAGCCGTGATGCACCAGTATTGCATCTGCCTTCATGGCGATCGCTGCCTCGATCAAAGCCCGGCTGGCCGTTACTCCGGTGACCACGCTGTGAATTTGCTCGCGCCCTTCCACCTGGAGCCCATTTGGGCAATAATCGCGATAACGTGCGATATTTAGCAACTGTGCAATATATTCGGCCAATTCATTTCGATTTATAGTCTTATTCATTTCTAACACCTTTATCTCTATGCGACGACTTTGGCTTCTATTTGCGCAAACCGCGACTGTCGGTTTGGCGATCTGGTTTATTGTAACGACCTTGAAACCCGATTGGGCAACTCGAGCCATAAACGGCGCGCAAAGTACACGTTTCGTCACTATTCAGGAAACACCGTTCAGCGCACCGCCTGCACAGGGCTCTTACCGCGATGCTGCCAAACGGGCGATGCCTGCAGTGGTCAACATCTTCACAAGCAAAGAAGCTCGGCAACCGAAAAATCCATTGCTGGAAGATCCGTTTTTCAAGAAATTCTTTGGTGATCGCTTCGGCGATCAAGATGAAAAACAATTCAGTCTTGGTTCAGGCGTCGTGATCAGTCCGCAAGGCTACATCCTCACTAATAACCATGTCGTTGAAGCAGCCGATGGAATTGAAGTTGCATTTGCAGATGGGCGTAAAGCCGTCGCAAAAGTGGTGGGCGCCGATCCGGAAACCGACTTGGCAGTCGTCAAAATCGATTTGCAAAATTTGCCGTCCATCACACTTGGACACGTTGATCAATCCAAAGTAGGCGATGTCGTGCTGGCGATCGGCAATCCGTTCGGCGTTGGGCAAACGGTCACGATGGGCATTATTTCCGCGTTGGGCCGCAACCATCTCGGCATCAATACCTTTGAAAATTTTATTCAGACTGATGCAGCGATCAATCCCGGCAATTCCGGAGGGGCGTTGATTGACACCAATGGCAATCTGCTTGGCATCAACACCGCAATTTATTCGCGCAGTGGCGGCTCGCTCGGCATTGGTTTTGCGATACCCGTCAGCACGGTTAAAACGGTAATGGATTCGATCATTGCAAATGGCCAAGTGGTGCGTGGATGGATCGGCGTCGAACCGCAAGACATCACACCGGAATTGGCTGAGAGTTTTGGACTTACCAAGAAGACTGGTGCAATCATCGCCGGCGTACTTAAAGGTGGACCAGCCGATAAGGCAGGCATGAAGCCAGGCGACATTCTGGTAGCCGTGGACGGCAAGCCCGTCAATGACACCACGGAGATGCTCAATTTGATTGCGCAGCTTGTACCAGGCAATAAAGCAAAAATGACGGTGCTGCGCAAGAACAGCGAGTCCGTCTTGAATGTCACGGTCGGCAAGCGGCCAAAAGTGAAGCGCGACGACAGCGACGCTGAATAAAGATCAATCATGCATATTCTCGACCTCACGCAATTTTTAGCCGAGCTATCGGAAAACAATAATCGCGCATGGTTTGTAATGAACAAACCGCGCTACGATATTTTGCGTGCGGAATTTTTGGAACTGGTGACGCAGCTGATTGCCGACATCAGCAAGTTCGATCCGGCAGTTGCCGGTTGCAATCCAAAAAAAGCGCTGTTTCGCATCAATCGCGACATGCGGTTCTCGCATGACAAGAGTCCTTATAAAACCACATTCTCTGCAGCGATTACGGCCAGCGGCTTGAAGAAACCCAGCCAGGGCGGCGGCCCCGCCTATTATTTTCATATCGATGCGAACGGTGTTCTGTTAATTGCGGGCGGCGAATACATGCCGCCGCCAGATCGCCTGCGCAGCATTCGTCAGCATGTGATTGCAGATGCTGCCGGATTCAGTAAATTACTGAAGAATAAAAAATTAAATGAAGCGTTCGGCGGCTTGCAGGAGGAAGGGAAATTAACACGCCCACCAAAAGGCTTTGATGCCGATGCGCCTCACATCGAATATATCAAACTCAAGAGCTTTATCGCGTGGAAAGAAACCAGCTTGAAAAAGAAAATTCCTGCGGATTTGGGGAAGGTATTAGCGACGGAATTTAAAAACGTTTTTCCGCTGATTACTTGGCTGCGCCAAGTCAAATAAAACGTTTTCGTTTATTGCAACTTATGTCTCTGCATCCTGCGGTGCTTGCGTGACCTTCACAAAAAGCGGTGCTACTAACACCCCCGCTTCATACAGCAAGTACATCGGCGCAGCCAGCAACAACATACTCATCGCATCCGGCGGCGTCACAATCGCTGCCACGATCGTCACACCCACCATGACGTAGCCGCGGATTTCCTTCAGCTTTTCGACGGAGACCAGCCCCATGCGCACCAGCACCACAACAACTACAGGCAGTTCGAAAGTAGCACCGAAGGCCAGACACATCGTCATGACGAAATCGAAATAACTTTCAATATCAGGTGAAACCTGAATTGATTTCGGCGAGAACTCATTGATGAAGGCAAACACTCTTCCAAATACAAGGAAGTAACAAAATGCGACGCCAACCATAAACAGCAGCGAAGATGAGATGACCAATGGTGCGATCAATCTTTTCTCATGCGTATACAAGCCAGGCGCCACGAAAGCCCAAATCTGATACAGCACCCAAGGCAGCGAGATCACGAAGGAAGCGAGGAACGTAACCTTCATTGGCACCAGAAACGGCGTGATTACACCGGTCGCAATCATCTTGGAACCAGCCGGCAGCGATGCGATCATCGGCTGTGCCAGGAAGTCATACATCGCAGCAGCACCGGGCCATGCGAAAAAGAAAACAAGGAAGACCACAAGCACGCCAAGCGCAGCTTTCATGATGCGATTACGCAGCTCAACCAAATGCGAGATGAATGTGTCGGTTGTACTGGTCTCTGTATTCTCTTCGGCCATTGAATTACTTCGGTGATAAATTACAAAGTGCTATGAGTGGAAAGATGCCGATGATTTACGTGCGATGGCAGCCGGACGATATTTTGCGACTCTTGCAGCTCCGGAAATAACACGCGTCTTGCGACCGCTTTGCCGCTTGTACCAGGATGGAACTGCCGATGTGCGTGCCAGTTTTTTCTTGCGAAAATCCTTGGCCTTCACTGCAAGCTGGTCCGGTGTCGGCGTTGCAAGCAATGGATTCGTCAATCCTGAATCGTCGCTGTTCCATGCCGAATTCAATTCCTGTTCTGTTTCGGAGAGATTTTTCGCGATGCTTTGCTGGACTTCGTTGGCTGCATCATGCATTTCTTTCTGCATTTTGCGCAACTCGTCGAGTTCCATT
Organism: Burkholderiaceae bacterium; assembly: GCA_036560485.1. Classification (GTDB taxonomy): domain Bacteria; phylum Pseudomonadota; class Gammaproteobacteria; order Burkholderiales; family Burkholderiaceae_D; genus DATBRC01. The sequence continues at coordinate 2,027 of DATBRC010000063.1, read as the reverse complement.
TCGCGGCTGACTTCGGATTTAACTTGGCTGATGTAGCGCTGCGCACGGCCGAATAATGTCCCCGCCATGCGGGCAACGCGCGGCAACTTCTCTGGACCAATCACCACGAGAGCAACCACGCCAATCAGCGCAATTTTGGAAAAACCGATATCGATCATGCCGGCGTCGAAAACTTAATGTGCAGCGTCGATGGAACAAATTCCATGCAGACGCAAAACATCAATGTTTCGTTTTCTCTTTCACTTCGACGTCGATCGTACCTTTATCGGTGACTTGCGATGGTGCGCCAGTCGAAGCAGGCTTGTCTTCTTCACCCTTGACGCCGTCTTTAAAGCCTTTCACCGCTTTGCCCAAATCCGATCCGATATTGCCCAACTTCTTGGTGCCGAATACCAGCACCACGATGAGCAACACGATCAACCAGTGAAACATACTAAATGAACCCATGTTTGATTCTCCTTACCGGACTTGTCAGTCCCAACAAAAATTTATACGTTAAAAAAGGCAAAACGGATGCAATGAATTGGATGTCGCACGCGCTATACGTGCTGTCCGCGCCACGGACGTGGCCCGCCAATCACATGCAAGTGAATATGGTACACCTCTTGGCCGCCATCCGGGCCGATGTGAAATTGCGTCCTGAAACCGCCAACGCCATTGCCATTTGCATCTACCGAATAACCATGACCGACTTCTGTTGCCAACTTTGGCGCCAGCAACATCATTTTGCCCAGCAATGCAGCATGCTTTTGTTCACAATCTGCCAACGTTGGAATATGTTCTTTCGGAACAATCAAGAAATGCATCGGTGCAGCAGGATTGATGTCATGAAATGCAATAAGATCATCATCCTCATAAATCATTTTGGATGGGATTTTTTTTGCTGCAATCTTGCAAAAAATACAGTTGTCCACTATTTCTCCAACTCGGTTTATTTTTTACGTTCGTCGTGCTCACGTTCGCTTAATTTACGATTCGCTTTTTCCTCGATACCGGAAATACCTTCGCGGCGCGCCAGCTCGTTCAATACATCTTGCGGCGTCAAATCAAATTGCGCCAGCATGATCATCGAATGAAACCATAAATCCGCACATTCGTAGAGCACTTTGGATGTATCGCCGGTGGCACGTGCATCTTTTGCAGCCATCACGGTTTCGGTTGCCTCTTCACCAATTTTTTTCAGAATCGCGTCATCGCCTTTTACGAACAGGCGCGCGACATAGGATTGCTCCGCGTCGCCACCATTCGCAGGTTTGCGCGATTCGATTACATCGGCCAAGCGCTTTAATGTATCACTCATGCGATTGCTTTATTTTTTTGGTTAAATGGCTTCATCCGCCACATCATTTTCGTCACCGGCTGATGACGCATGCTCTACTTCTTGTAAATGCTCGCAGGGTCTTTTAACACAGACTCAACCTCTTTCCACTCGCCATCCTGCGCATTGCCATTGAATTTTTGATAGAAACAGGAATGCCTTCCGGTATGACAGGCAATGCCATCCACTTGTTCAACCTTCAGCAGCACCACATCTTCATCGCAATCGAGGCGGATCTCACGCACTTTTTGAATATGGCCGGATTCTTCACCCTTATGCCATAATTTTTTGCGTGAGCGGCTCCAATAAACTGCCTCGCCCAACTCAACTGTTTTGGCGAGCGCATCACGATTCATCCAGGCAAACATCAGCACGTCGTTGGAGCCGACTTCCTGTGCAATGACCGGCACCAAGCCGTGTTCATCCCACTTTACCTTGTTAAGCCATTTTGCATTGACAGTCATGCCAGCCTCATCGGAATGCCTTGCCCCGCCATAAAGTTCTTGGCTTCTTGCACCGTATGTTGACCATAGTGAAAAATGCTGGCTGCCAACACAGCATCCGCCTTGCCGACTTTGATGCCGTCTGCCAAGTCTTGCAAGCCGCCCACACCGCCTGACGCAATCACAGGCACCGTCACTGCATCGGATACCGCACGCGTCAATGCCAAATCGAAACCGCTCTTGGTGCCGTCACGATCCATGCTGGT
>DATBRC010000062.1:0-18227 GCA_036560485.1 Burkholderiaceae bacterium | reverse complement strand
GGTAAAGCTGAATGACACGGCATTGATCATCAATTGCAATGCGCGTATCCACTTGCAGCCGGATGTCGTTCAATAGGCAGTCAAGGCATCGAAAATCCTTCCCCTCACCCCAACCCTCTCCCGCTGATGCGGGAGAGGGAGCAAACTGATCTTCGCATTAACAATGCTGACAACAGCAAGATACAGAGCAGGTTTTCAGCCGTCAATATGCGCCACCAACGGAAGATGATCGGACGCAACGCGCGCCAGCGCAGTTCCATGCGCATTCACATGGACCAATCGATGGCGTGGCCGAATCCAGATGCGATCCAGCGCCAATAACGGATAGCGCGATGGAAACGTTGCATGCACCGGCACTTGCTCGAAATGCGATATCAGTTGCCGCAAGGATCTTCTCCAGACAAACCATTCATTGATGTCGCCCAACAAGATAACCGGCATCAGATCGGTATCGAAAGCCTGCAGCAGTTTTGCGATTTGCGAGCGTCTTTCCGCAAAACGCAATCCCAGATGCGTGGCGACTATGCGCAACGGATGTCCATGACAATTGACATCGACATCCAGCGCGCCGCGTGGCTCGCGATTCCCAAAAGACAGGTTGATGCTGCGCGTCGCATGGATCGGATAGCGGCTCAACACGGTGTTACCAAAATGGCGTTCCGACACGCTGAACGTCAGATCCGCTGCGCCATTGAAACCGGTCGCCTGCTGCAGGATTGCATGCACATTGGGGAAACCGTCACCGCCCAGTGGCACTTCCTGCAATGCGATTATGTCGACAGTCATTTCCTGCAGCACATCTGCAATACGTTGCGGCAAAAAACGTCCATCCGTTCCCACTGCGCCATGAATATTGTAGGTTGCAATCGTCAGCGGCCATGGATTGAGATCAGGCTCGGTCATGCCTTCAACCTCGCGCGCTTCGGTTACGTTTTTGGACGCTGATGAGCGCATCATGATCGGATTTGCTCACGATGATTATTCGACAGTATGCGTTGCAGCAGCATGGCAAAGCCAATCAGCAAGCTTGCCACAATCGCCAGCACTGCAAACGTCCCTGCGCTCGGATGGCGGATTACCTCAGTCAAGTTATGTATAAACGTGACGGTCAGTACAATGCCCGGTGTCATGCCGAGCAGCGTGCCGAGCAAGTAATCGCGAAACAGCAAATGCGATGCCCCCGCGACCACATTGACCACTGCGAACGGCGCAATCGGTAAAATGCGGATGATCATCACCGCCACGATCCCACGTTGTGCGATGCGCTTGCTCAACCGATTGATGCGTTTCCCGACCAGCGAGCGTACCGTATCGCGTCCCAGCCAATATCCGAGCCAATAACTCACCGTCGCGCTGACCAGCGAGCCGGCAATTGCGTACACTGCGCCGACCATCGGCCCAAACACGATGCCGGTAGCTGCAATCAATAGTGTGATCGGCACCAGCAATCCGGCAACCATGTAACCGATAATGATCGCGACCGGCGTCAAAGGCAGCGATTCCAAATCGCGTGCCAATGCAACCAAGGTCGCCAGATTGACCCAATCGCGCAGCGGTGTATAGCGCCACGCAACGCCGATCAACGCCAGCACCAGCGCCAATATGCCCAAGCGGACAAATCGTCTGGGCACAGGCTTGCGCGCATCTTCCGGAATGAATTGTGCAACCAATTCATCCGGCTTGATCGGCTTTTCCGGATCAAACGGGGCTTGTTGCGGAATCAATGCATCCAGTTCTGCAGTGAGGATCGGTTCCAGCGGCTGCAAGGAACGGCCATCCGTTTTCAGCGCAGCGATTGCATCATGCAGGCTATGCCGATCGCGTATTGCAGCATTGACATGCTCCGGCGTTGTGCCAAGATGTTCTGCAAGCAAGCGGTTACGCAAATGTGCGATCTGTTCACGAATGCGTTTTTTTTCAGCATCGGTACCGCGTGCTTCGATTGCCAGATTACATTCCGTATCGAAAGCCATCGACCGATTGCTCAAATTGGCGGAGCCGATCGAAAACAAATCGTCATCCACAGCAAACACCTTGCTGTGCACATTCAAACATCCATCTTTCAATCCGGGAAGATGCGGCGAGTACAGCTGATAACGCTTGTGCTGGTCTGCCATCTTCAGATTGCGATGCAGGCGTGCGCGCAGCACGCCCATGGTAGCCTCCTCCAGCCAGCCGCTTTGCAAACGTGGAGAGATCATGGCGACTTCCGGACCATTCGGTTCAGCCAGGCGCGATGACAGCGCCGCTGCAACGAGATCGGACGTAAAGTATTGGCTTTCGAAAAACAGATGACGTTGTGACGAGGCAATCGCATCCAGATGCAATTGCCGCACCTCATGCACGCCGGCACTGCCGATATAGGCAGGCTCTGTGCGCGCAATCGCAACATCGACCTCGGTCAAATCCGGAACGACCTCGGGCGACCATGGGTCGTTTGGCATGTCGCATGCTGGCACAGCCTCATGCCCGGTAGCGCGCCGCCAGCGTGTGCGGCACAGTGCGCCCAATGCACGCGCCGTATCGCCATCGACCATCGATTGCACGTCATGAAACGGCGCATACGATTTGTTGTTTGTATCGCGGCGCAAAGGATGGACGTGCCGATGCTCGGGCGTATCCCATCGACAACGCGTCAAATCCAATCCACCGACAAAAGCAAGCGCATCGTCGATGACCACGATCTTTTGATGATGCGATGCGCCCAATGGATGTTTGCCATCCATGCGAAATGCCAAACGCTTGTGGGTCAGCCAATCCAGCTTGTAGACCGGCAGCCATTCGCGTTCCAGCGCATACAGCATTGCAAAATCCCAATTGAGTACGTACGCATGCAGCTGCGGCCGCGATGCAACGACCGCATGCAAAAATTCTCCCAACGGTTCCGGATAGCCGTCATTGGCGCCGCCCGGCACCAGCAACATGCGGCTGTCGATGTCCCAGCTCAGAATAAAGATGCTGTGTTGGGCAGAACGGATCGCCGCGCGTACCGCCCGGAAATAACTGTCGGCATCCACCAGCATGGCGAAACGCTGCGCCCGTTCAATACGCCAACAGTTGCGGCCCGGCTGCAGCAGGCAGGACTCGCTGGATTGGCCGATAGCGTTTTGAAATAAATCCATGCGTCTTCCTCATGGAAGAAAACATCATTGCATATGCGTACATTATTTGATTCGATACGTCACTGCCGGAATGGTTCTGGGACATGCCTACGCACAGCATCCATTGGAATAAAAGTTTGTGCTTGCGCAAGTTGGTGCAATGAAATGAATTGAAGCACGTGCCATTCCGGCGATCCGCGATTTGTCCGGCAAGTTTTGAACAAACGCGCATCAAATTCATCTGAATCAAATGATAGCAAGCGGCCTGCAGCTGTTCTCCCAGGCGCTTGAGGATGTGGCTTTGCAATGGAAGGAGATGATGATGCAAATGGTTTCGGAAGTGATGACACGCAATGTCCAATATGTGTCGCCGCAAGAGACGGTGCAGCATGCTGCACAATTAATGGATGACTTGAACGTCGGCGTGCTGCCGGTGTGCGATGGCGAGCGGCTGGTAGGAATGGTCACCGATCGTGACATCACCGTGCGTGCAACGTCGGCCGGCATTGCGCCGGACGAAGCGCTCGTCGATGAAGTGATGAGCATCGATGTGCGCTGGTGTTTCGACGACCAGCCGCTCGATGAAGTGATGCAGCAAATGGCAGACGCGCAGATCCGCCGGGTGCCGGTCATCTCGCATGATGATGGCAAAAAACTGGTGGGTATCGTGTCGTTGGGCGACATCGCAACCAAGGCTGCCGATGACGACGCCAAAATGCTGGATGTGGTGGAAAAAGTCTCCTTCCCATCCGAGCCTGACCGTTCGTCGCAAGGCAATACATCAGAAGTATCGGAGAACATGAGCGATGCGAGGTTTTCAGACACAGGTACAGCCGATGGCTTGCTCGGTTCCGATGTCCTGGCTGAAAAGATGAATCCCAATGTTGAAGTGTCGGCCACAGCAGATCCAAGTGACGTGGTTGAAGTCACGCCGGATGATCTGGTCAACAAAAACGCGCCCGGCAGTACCGTCACAAGTACAGACAAGACAAGCGCAAAGATAAAAAGATCTCAACAGGACAAACCCGTCGTCCGCCGCGTCATCAGCAGAGACAGCGATACCTTCATCGATGAAACCGGAGCATCGGCCGGCATTGACGCTGCCGGTCCTTCCGGCCCTTCGGGCGGTGTGGCGGGTACGGCAGGGTCGGCCGGTACTGAAGTCGGTGCCAAGCCATAGTTAGCCTGGCCGAAAATAATTCAACTTAAAACAATGTAGAGAAAAAGAAAAAGCCAGCATCGACTCATCCTATGCTGGCCTTTTCCTCGTCCGTATTGCTTCGCAATGTACTACTTATCACCGGCCGTAAGAAGTCGTGCCGGTATTGCCGCTTGCGCCGGTACTACCTGCAGTGCCTGATGTATTGGAAGCACCTGAAACACCAGTACCCGGTTCCGCTACATAGATCTCGACGCGACGATTGCGTGCTCGCCCGCTCGCAGTATCATTGGACGCGATCGGCTCATGCTCGCCGCGACCTTCGATATTGAAACGATTCGGCGCGACCCCATGCTCTTCCAAATAATCGCGCGTGCGTGCGGCCCGCTGGACGGACAACGGATCATTGACCGCATTGCTGCCGGTATTGTCGGTGTGGCCGACGATGGTGACTGTCGTCGCCGGATTTTGATTCAGCGTTGATGCAAACTGATCCAGGATCGGGCGTAAAGTCGGTTTGATATCAGCGCGATTGGTATCAAATGAAATATCGTTTGGAATATCCAGCTTCAAACGATTGTCCGCAGTTTGGCTGACTTGCACACCGGTGCCTTGCGTCGCTTGTTCCATCTTGCGTTTTTGCTCTTCCATACGTTTGGACCAGATATTTCCGACTACTGCACCTGCCGCACCGCCCAGCACTGCACCTGTTGTCGCGTGGCCGCCGGTTGCGTGACTCAGTACTGCGCCTAAACCTGCGCCGACGCCAGCACCTGTCGCGGTGCCCTTTTGAGTCGGCGTCATATCCGCACAACCTGTCATCACCAGCATGAATGCTGCGATACTAACGATCAATTTTTTCATGGTAATTTTCTCTCCATTAAATTTATTGAATAAACTTGACTGGTATTGGAGCGGTACTGCATAGAAATGTTCAAAACACTTTCAAATCTGTAAGCACTTGACGTATTCTTGGCGCAACGCATCTTGTATCTGAACAAGACGACGTCGCTCGGTTATTTCCATTCCTGAAAATAATCAATCCACCGTTTGGAAAAACTTCAATCGCACAGATCCATGATGCTACGCAAGGTGGATTGGCTCGGTTTCTTTGCAGTTTGCTCTATCCTGAAAACTCATCAGCCGCTAAACGCTTACTGGAACTGGAGAACGCAAATGACATGGGGTCTTGGCTCGAACATTGCTGTCATCCTGTTTGTAATCGCCGTCATCATTTTAAATTCTGCAATCCGCATCTTTCGCGAATATGAACGCGGCGTCGTCTTCACGCTTGGGCGTTTTTGGAAAGTGAGAGGACCCGGGCTGATATTGATTATTCCCATCATTCAGCAAGCAGTACGGGTTGACCTACGCACCATCGTGTTGGAGGTGCCGACTCAAGACGTAATTTCTCGCGATAATGTTTCAGTCAAGGTCAGTGCAGTCGTGTACCTACGCGTGATCGATCCGGAGAAAGCCATCATTCAAGTGGTGGATTTTCTCAACGCCACCAGTCAGCTGGCGCAGACCATGTTGCGCTCGGTACTCGGCAAACACTTGCTCGATGATATGCTGGCAGAGCGGGAAAAACTGAACATGGATATCCGGCAAGCGCTGGATGCGCAAACCGATACGTGGGGTATCAAGGTGTCCAACGTCGAGATCAAGCAAGTCGATCTGACAGAATCAATGATCCGCGCAATTGCCAGGCAGGCCGAAGCGGAACGCGAGCGGCGCGCGAAGGTCATTCATGCCGAAGGAGAATTACAGGCTTCCGAGAAATTATTTCAAGCCGCACAAATCCTGGCGCAAGAACCGCAAGCAATTTTACTGCGCTACCTGGAGACGCTCACGGTCATCGGCGCAGACAAAAATACCACTGTCGTCTTTCCGCTACCGCTGGATCTGGTCACACCATTCATGGAAAAAATGAAGGCAGGTTCCGGCAAGGTGATGCCCGTATCATCGCAAGCTTGATCAACGATCAGCGATACGCATCTACGTGCGAACAAACATCGTGACGAGCGGACTATCGCCCAATTGCCTGCTGCAATGTCCATGCACATCAGCATCGAACACCGCACCATCCGGCAACAGATCAGCAGAATAAAAATGATCGCCTGGCCCGAACGTGCGCGTAGTGCCATCCTGCAAACCGATTTCCATTTTCCCGCTTAACACGACCAGCCATTGTGCGGTTGTCGTGCAATGAAACTGGCTGCTAAAGCCGACCGGACTGTGACGCAATTGATAGCCGGCTGATGGATACAGTGTCGACAGCATCGATTGCGGTGAGCCTTCGGGCAAGGCGATCTCTTCTTCGCGGAATTTTGCATAGCCATCGGTGTCGGTGTAGAGAATGGTTTGTTTAAATGTAGTCATAAATAATTTTAGAAGATATTGATTTTCGTTGAATATGACATCAATTGATTTGTCACAAACCGATCAATGGATCTGACATGGCCCACGCCGTCGGCACCCGCACATCCACGTTTTCTTTCTTGCCCTGCTCCTGCAAAAAACGCATGACCGAATAAAAATCGCTGTTCGGCTTCAGGGGCTCTTCATTCGAAACAAAAAAATCATCCCAATGAATCGGAATCACTCTACGCGCACCGACCGTCTGAACCAGTTCGTGCCAATAATCATTTTTATACGTGCCGACTATTGCGCTCATCCCTCCGACGCCAAGATACACAACATCGGCCTTGCGGCCTTTCAATGCACCGGGAATAAATCCTGCACTGCCCTGCACCAATATCGTATGACCATCATGTTCGATCAATAAGGTATAGCAATCGCCCGCTTTGTATTCGGATGCTCTTGCAGGAAGTAACAACGGCTCCTTGATATCGCCCATCGCAAACCCAATCGGCAAATGCGCAGAAGCCAGGAAAGTCACCTTGAAGCGGCCAAATTCCATCGTCTGCCCGTTGGCTGCAACCCGAATTTTTTCTTCCGGCAATCCGGAACCGCGTCCGATATTCGCTGTTGAATTTGAACCGACCAGCAAAGCCCCCGTCTTCCTCACCACCGTCGGCGAATCGAGAGCATGATCAAAGTGCGAATGCACCACAATCACCGCAGCCAACGATTTGACACCGGCACGCTGCAGCGATTTGGTAATGCGTTCCTGATTCGGCTCCATCTTGCCTTGCATCGCCGCGCGACCGGGACGCGAAAAATATCCATCGGTCATGATCGCGGTCTCGCCATCGTCAAACAGCAGCGTCGCGACACCCATGAACATCACGCGCAGTTGCTTCTTGTCGGCTCCTGCGCGCGGACTGTCCGGGAGCATGATGTCTTTATAGTCGTCGAGGCCATATGCTGCGCAGGAGCTTGCGAATGCGATGCCGATTAGTAACGATGCGAAAAGCTTCATTGTTTGCCTTATTTTTATGAAAGAGATTGCATCTAAATTATAGACATTGATTGAACGTTTCACGAAGCACTAAACGCAAATTAGAACTTATAAGTTCTAAATGTATTTTAGAACCTAAAGGTTCTATGAAGCGTACCAAATACAAAATTGGTCAGCTTCATATTATTTTTTGATGCGAAGCTAAACCGCTTTATTGTTATAAATTACCGATCGGTAATTTAAATTACTCATTGCATCATTTTAGCTATTTTATTTACCGATCGGTAAATTTACATTGCATTTTGTATCGGAATGCCTATAATTTTACCGATCGGTAATTAATATAGAACAAGGCACCCAAAATGGCCAAGTCACCTTTAGCAAATACGCCGGCCAACCTGACCACCTCAGCACAGATCCATACATCACAGGAACTCGGCGAATTCATCAAGCAATATCGCACGTCGCAAAACATGCTGCAAGCGGACATCGTCGGCCTGGCCAATACAGGCAACCGCTTCATCGTCGATCTGGAAAAAGGCAAACCGACACTCCAATTACAAAAAGTGCTCGATGTACTCGACCTGATCGGATTGGAAGTGATCGTCCGCAGAAAAGGAACCAAGTAAATGGCCAGCGCACGCGCACTCGACGTCTACCGCAACGACCGGCTGGTCGGCACGCTGTTTGACGAAACGCCATTACGATTCCGCTATGCGGACACATGGATGCAGGCGAACAATGCCGAACCGATTGCACCGATGCTCGGCCTGCATCAGCAAGAACACACAGGCGAGCTTGTCTACGCCTACTTTGAAAACCTGCTACCGGAAGGCGACATACGCCGCTACCTGAGCATCAGCCAACATGCCACCACCGTATTCGGTCTGTTAAGCGCCGTCGGCGGCGACACTGCCAGCGGGCTGAGCCTGCTACCCCAAGGAGAAAAACCTGCCTCGCGCAATTATCGCCCCACCACCTGGAAAGCCATCGCCAAATCGCTGCACGATCCAGACAAAGCACCGCTGCTCGCACAGAACGCACACGACGGCCGCATCTCCCTCGCGGGTGCGCAAGACAAGATGCTGCTGGTCGTCATGCCGGACGGCACACCTGCGATACCGCTAGGCTCCGCGCCGTCCACGCACATACTGAAACCCGACATCGTCCGGTTGCCAAAGGTATGGTCTACCGCACTAAACGAAACCTTCGTGATGAAACTGGCCCACGCATTGAAACTGGGCGTAGCCGAAGTCGCCTATCAACCAATCGTCAAGGCATGCCTGGTCAAACGTTACGATAGAACGACCAATGAAAAAGGAGAATTGATCCGCCTGCACCAGCTCGACCTGTGTCAACTGGACGGCAAACCATCGGACATCAAATACGAAGCCGACGGCGGCCCGACGCTGGCAAGATGCCGCACACTGCTGCAACAAAACAGCGTGCCCGCTATCGATCTCAAGCGCCTGCTGGAATGGGTGTTCTTCAATCTGTATGTAGGCAATAACGATAGCCACGCCAAAAACCTAGCGATTTTATACACGACAGGACATGGTGCTCGGCTTGCGCCCTTCTATGACCTGATGTCGACTACCATGTATGCCGGCTTGTCGAAGAGATTTGCATTCAGCATTGGCGGGGAATTCAATAACGGTGAAATAAAGGCTGAGCATATTGAAGCGATGGCGGAACAGTTGGTATTCAAGAAGCAGTATGTGTTCACTGTCGCGAATAAGTTGGCAGAAAATCTGATCGCCAACATCGAAGGTGTAGCGAAAGATCTATTACCGTTTATTGGCGACGGAACAGAGAAAACAATGCTGTATCGCCTGCAGCAGACAATCATGAGCAATACGAAGAAGTTGAACAAACGATGGTTGGTTTAACCTAATACAGTCACGCATTGAATTTCACTTTACGACCAATTTATTTGACAACCCGTACCCGCTTCACATCTGAATCTCCCCATAGCGACAATATAACGAATAGGAATGCCACGAAAAAGAATATAGGCATCAAGACCACTTGCAAGAACGTAACGAGTGCCCCCATGCGAAATTTATATATTTGCACATTCCTAACCAGCAAGAAAATTATGATGGCTACCATGAGATGCACCTATAATCATCGCGCCCCATTAATCACCTTCGCAACCGTATTCCCCCTCAGCCGAAACGCATCCGGCAACCCCGACCCAAGTAACGGTCGCAAGTAAAGCCGAAATGCATCGGTAATATCCGTGCCATTCGCAGCAATGAACTCCCCCTCCATCACGCGCGTCTTGCCTGCGACGGCTTCCAGCGGCAGCAACTCATAATCGACCGAATAATATCCAGTGCGCTTGATCGCGACACTGCCGTCTTGATTGCCCCACATCGCGAACTGCACCGCTTTCTCGCCGACCTCGCGCGCCTCGCGCTGGTCGACGTCGGATACGCAACCGATAAATGAACGTTGTAGATAGCCGAAGGTGTCGCCGCGCACGCGCTTGATCTTCAGCTTCGCTTTGATTTCTGCACATAGCAAATCAGCCAGCGCGCCGTTGCCCGACAGTTGCACGTTGCCGTGCGCGTCGTGCTCCAGTTCCCTGGCGAGCAAGCAGGCGATCGGCGTGCCGGATGTATCGTGGATGCCTTCTGATACTGCAATGACGCAGCGGCCGAAACGCTCGTATGCTGCTTTCACGTCTTGCAGAAACGTCTCAATCACGAAGGTGCGCTCCGGTAGATAAATCAGGTGCGGTCCATCGTCAGGAAACTTTTTGCCCAGTGCCGATGCGGCCGTCAGAAATCCGGCGTGACGGCCCATCACCACGCCGACGTAGACGCCGGGCAGCGACGCATTGTCCAGGTTGACGCCGGCAAATGCCTGCGCGACAAAGCGTGCAGCGGATGGAAACCCTGGTGTGTGATCGTTGGCGACCAGGTCGTTGTCGATGGTCTTGGGGATGTGGATGCAGCGCAGCGGGTAGTCGGCTTTTTGTGCTTCCATGCTGACGATGCGCACTGTGTCGGATGAATCGTTGCCTCCGATGTAAAAGAAGTGCTCGATCTGATGCGCCTTCAATACCTTGAAAATCTCGTGGCAATATTTTTCGTCCGGTTTGTCGCGCGTGGAGCCCAATGCCGATGACGGCGTGCATGCGACCAGTTCGAGGTTGTGGCTGGTCTCCTGCGTCAAGTCGAGAAAATCTTCATCCAGAATGCCGCGCACTCCATGCCGCGCGCCGTACACGTGTTCCACTTTGCGAAAGCGTCGTGCTTCCAGTGTGACGCCGACGAGCGATTGGTTGATCACTGCTGTGGGGCCGCCGCCTTGGGCGACCAGGATTTTTCCAGATGCCATTTGATTTCCTTTGAATCATGATTGCTTAGGGCCATTCGGCCGTTGCCTCCACGGTATCACGGAAGAAAAAAAAATTAATGCGCTGGATCAAATCTGAGCGAGCCTATCTGCCACGGCAAATCGAACAGAGAAGAATCAGAAAAGTCGGCACTGGAATAACGATTATTGTTGTTCTTGTTTATCGTTATTGGCTGTGTTTTCAGGCTCTTTGACTTTTTCGGCAGGATGTATTTTTCTCAAATCCAATTGGGCAATTTTCTTTCCATCGGTTCCCCATGGCGTCCATACTTCCGCCACTCCCCAAGGAGTCGCAACGGAAAATGTCGGCTTCATTATTTTTGGCTGAATTTCAAAATATCCCAAAGCAACGTTGATGGATATCAGTGTTATCCCGATTGTTGCGCTGAATATTTTTTTCCATGCCGCTTTTTTCGGTTGGCTATACAGTTGGTTGTATTTTTCGGTTTCGTCGTTTTGCGCTTTTAACCTGGCTGCTTCCGCGTCGATTTTTTTAGCTGCTTCGATTTGCTTTTTATATTCTTCAACCGAAATTGTGCGGATTGATCCGGGTTTTGTAGAAGGCGGATCCTGGAATGTCGGCTCAAGCCTGTCCTCGGACATGGATTCTTTTACGACCCCCTTCTTGAATTTTTTACGCATTTCTCTGCTCTCCGCAATGGTTCGGCCAAGATTTTTGATGAGTTTGTATCGTCCCGCGCTACCTCACGTTCTCATGCTTATACGTATTATTCGATTCGTGATATCTGCGTGATTTGTCTGTGCACAAGTTGGTCGTAAAGATTTAATTCGATGAAGAATTTACGGTAGCAGATTGTCGACAGGACCCTTTTGAATTTGATCAATGCATTTTGTTGAACTATTTTTATGCGCTAATCCATTTGCAAGCATTGTGAGAATTGACGCAACCATGCTGGAGGGCATTAAGAATCTTCGTCATGCAAGACATCGCGATGATCATGCAACAAAAAGTGCGCTGCAGAATGGCAAGCACTACATGTGTGCCGAACACAAGTTTGTATTCAGAAAGTGCCGCGCGTTACGGCGATCGAGGATGCAGATGTTCTAGCATCTGGCTGAGTGAATTTTGTGCAGGAATAAAATGATGTGGCAACGATTACGTCGTCATGGCGTTGAATGCGATTTTGATGGGACAGGCAGGCGCCTGCTGAGCAATTAAAAGGATCACTCCCTTTGATTATCCAGCCGTATTCAACTCGCTGATTTTGGCGAGCAATGTGGCAGGTTCAATCGGCTTGCTGAGGAATGCAGTCGCGCCTTGACGCATGCCCCAGATGCGATCCGTTTCCATATCCTTGCTGGTGATGATCAAGACGGGAATATGTTTGGTCGCGTCGTCTTTGGTAATCGTGCGTGTCGCCTGATAACCATTAATGCCCGGCATGATGACGTCCATCAGAATGAGGTCCGGCATTTCTGCTTTTGCTTTAAGAATTGCCTCGTCGCCGTTCTCGGCCGAGATGGCTTGATAGCCAGCCTTGCCCAATACATCCAGTAGAAAATGCCGCGCAGTAGATGAGTCATCCACGATGAGAATTTTCTTGATCGCCATAATTCGATTTCCTTATTAGCGTGGGATGAGGTCTGTCTCAATATGATAGAAATTTACTGACAGAAACATAATGACGCTTATGCACACAAATTGCACGTTTTTCTTGCAACAGTGTGTCCGGTTGTGAGGCAAAAAGACACAGTATTTCTATTGTTGACGACATCATTCAGCTTATGCTGCGCAACATAAAATTGTCTTTTTTACAATTCAATGTTAGCCTTCAGAATCCTTGAAAAGAAATGAGGACTTACGCATAGTGTCCCGGCAAGACTTCACGGTGAAGTCAGTGCAAGTCGTATGGCAAGAAGCGGCAACGCGAAATGAAGCCGGCCATGCTGCTGATGCGATGCTGATTGCTTTTCAGATCTTACCGTTTCTAGCAAATTCAAAAGCACAATTTAAAAAAGGGAGTAGAAATGAATCTGATTCAGCGCGTCCAAGATATTTTATTGAAGCCGAAAGATACCTGGCAAGTTATCGAATCCGAGTCGACGAATACGGCAGCGATCTACACGCAATACCTGATCTTCCTCGCGGCCATTCCGGCAATCGCGGGCTTTATCGGAATGTCGCTGATCGGCGTCGGCGCTTTTGGTTTCAGTTATCACATGCCGCTTGTTCAAGGGCTGATCATGGCTGTCGGACGCTATGTGGTATCGCTGATCATGATATTCGTGCTGGCATTGATCGTTGATGCACTTGCACCTACCTTCAATGGCACAAAAAATAGCAACAATGCACTCAAGCTGGTTGCCTATGCCAGCACAGCAGGATTTGTTGCCGGTGTTTTTAGTTTGATTCCGATGCTGGGAATATTAGGGGCATTAGTGTCACTGTATTCGATCTACCTGGTCTATATCGGGCTGCCGGTCATGATGAAATGTCCGCAAGAAAAGGCCATTGGTTACACCGCCGTTGTGGTGATATGCGGCATCGTAGCCGGACTGATTATTGGCGCGGTAACCAGCATGGGTATGGGCATGGGCGGTTACGGTTATGGCAACCGAGGCATGTTCAATGGCGACAATGTTGGGATGACCAACACACGTGATGTCAACGCCAACATGGCCAAAATGCAAATTGCTGCAGAAAAAATGAAAGAACTCAGCGCACAAATGCAGCAGGCACAGGCCAATGCCGGAGCAACTGCTGCTACTCCTGCTCCAGTCATTTCCGCCATGCCGACGGATGCAGGAAGCGTGTTCTCGCCTCAAGACTTGAAAGCACTGTTGCCGGATTCGATTGGCGATTTCAAGCGGACTTCCATTGAATCCCATGGCAGTACTTCCGGCCTGCTCTTTGCAACAGCCTCTGCAAAATATAACGCAGGGAACAAGGAAATCCAATTGGGCCTCCTTGACCAGGGATCGATCGTAGCCACATCCGCCATGCCGGTTTTGCTCAATACGACAAGTGAACAGGAAACAGCCACATCAGTTGATAAAATGTATCGAGATGGCAAGCGAAGCGTCCATGAAAAATATCTAAAAGACGGAAGCAGTGCCAGCTACACCATCTATCTGGAAAATGGCGTCCACTTCAGCGCCGAAGGCAAGGGTGTTGATATCGCTGCGCTGAAGAATATTGTCAGCTCCCTCAGCGTTGATAAACTTGAAGCGATGACGCGACCTGCGAAGCAGTGAGTGTGATGTCCTGAACAAAAACGAAAAAAGGGCCGGCATTTCTGCCGGCCCTTTTCATTTGCTGGTGCTGATGAGACGAATCGAACGTCCGACCTACTGATTACGAATCAGTTGCTCTACCAACTGAGCTACATCAGCGAAGACGTGCATTTTAACAAAAAAGTGCGTGATTCCGCTAGGCACTTGCTTATTTGGTCCCTGCAACCTCTATTTATGCGCTGCTTTAGTCTGTGTGATAGCTGGTTACCCGCTCCACTTCATTCTTGGAGCCGAGGAAAACAGCGACGCGTTGATGCAGTTTTTCCGGCTGGATATCCATGATGCGTTGCTTGCCGTTGGTCGCTGCGCCGCCTGCCTGCTCGACGATGAAGGCCATCGGGTTGGCTTCGTACATCAGGCGCAGCTTGCCTGCCTTGTCCGGTTCGCGTTTGTCGGCCGGATACATGAAGATACCGCCGCGGTTAAGGATACGATGCACGTCGGCGACCATCGATGCGATCCAGCGCATGTTGAAGTCTGTGCCGCGCGCACCGGTTTTACCCGCCAGCAGTTCATCGACATAACGCGTGACGGGCGGATACCAGTGACGCGTGTTGGATGCGTTGATGGCAAATTCCTTGGTCTCTACCGGGATCTTCATGTCACGTTGCGTCAGCACCCATGAACCCATTTCGCGGTCAAGCGTAAAGCAATTGACGCCGTTGCCGGTGGTGAGGACCAGCACGGTTTGCGGACCGTAGACTGCGTAGCCGGCTGCGACTTGCTTGCATCCCTTTTGCAGAAAATCTTTTTCGGTCGGCGTGCCCATGCCTTCCGGCGCCTTGATCACTGAGAAGATGGTGCCGATCGATACGTTGACATCGATGTTGCTGGAGCCGTCGAGCGGATCGAACAGCAGCATGTATTCGCCTTTCGGATAACGATTCGGAATTGGATGGATGTCTTCCATTTCTTCCGATGCCATCGCAGCCAGGTGGCCGCCCCACTCGTTCGCTTCCAGCAGAATCTCGTTAGACAGAATGTCGAGCTTCTTTTGTACTTCGCCCTGGATATTCTCACTGCCGGCACTGCCGAGCACTTCACCCAATGCGCCTTTGCCGACTGCGTGGCTAATGGTTTTACAGGCGCGTGCGACGACTTCGATCAGCAGGCGCAACTCGGCTGGTATCGAGTTGTGCTGACGTTGTTCTTCGACGAGGTGTTGTGTGAGACTGACGCGTTTTCCTGGTTTCTTCATATAGGCGATCGTTAATTGGCAAGGGATTTGGTGATGACTTCGGATACATCGTTGGAAAGGGATGGGGATTTGGCGACCTGCTGTAACGCGTGGCGCATTTTTTCTTGTAATGCGGGTGCGTACTTGCGCCAGCGGTCGAGGCTGCGTGCCAGACGGGCGGCAACCTGCGGATTGATCGCATTGAGTGCAATGACCTGTTCAGCCCAGAAGGCATAACCGCTACCGTCGGCTGCGTGGAACTGCGCCGGATTGCCGTTGCAGAAACTGAAGATCAAGCTGCGTGCACGATTCGGATTTTTTAATGTAAAAGCCGGATGCTTCATCAGCTTGCGCACTGCGGCGACGTCGGTAGTGTGCGCCATTGCCTGCAGCGTGAACCATTTGTCGATGACCAATGCTTCTTTTTCGAATTCCTTGTAAAACTTCGCGAGTGCCGCTGCTTTGTCCGGTGCATGACTGTTGGTCAGCGCAGTGAGCGCAGCCATGCGGTCAGTCATGTTATTGGCCTGGTCGCATTGCTTCTGCATCAGCACATGCGCGTCGTCATCGTCCAGCTCGGAGAGGTACGACAACGCGATATTTTTCAAGCCGCGCTTGCCGGCCGAGGCAGGATCAGGACTGTAGTTGCCCGGCGTTTGATTTTCTTGATACGCCTTCAGCAAATCTTCTTGCATCGCTTGTGCCATGCTGTGACGCAGCGATTGACGTGCAGTATGAATCGCTTGCGGATCGACCACTTCCATTTGTTCGGCGATCATGGTTTCCGATGGCAACGTCAGCGCGACTTCACGGAACGCAGGATCGAGCGATGTGTCGTTGAGCGTGATGCTGAAGTTGGCGATCAGTGCTGCGATGCTGGAATTGGTTTCGCTCAATTCGGAAATGGAATGCGTTGCACGCGTGCCGTTGGTAGAGGGCGCAGCATGCAGAGCTTTGGTCAATGCCAGCAAACGGCGTGATGCAAGACGCTGCCCTGCTTCCCATCGATTGAACGGATCGCTGTCATGCGCCATCAGGAAAGCAAGTTCTACATCGGTGTAGTCGAATTCCAGAATCACTGGCGCCGAGAAATTGCGCAACAGGGACGGTATCGGATGTTCGGAAACATTGGTGAAGCAGAAAGCCTGATGTGCTTCGGTCAACTCCAGCACACAGGTCTTGGAATCTTGTTTGACACCGTCCAGCTCCAATGACATTTCCTGCCCATTGCTGTCCAACAGTCCCACTGCGACCGGAATATGGAATGGCAGTTTTTTGTCTTGTCCTGGTGTCGGTGGACACGATTGCGTCAGCGATATCGTGAAGGTCCGTTGTTCATCATCGTAGTAAGTCTCGACACTGACATGCGGTGTGCCGGCCTGGCTATACCAGCGTTCGAACTGGCTGAGATCGCGCCCATTGGCGTCCGACATCGCTGCGCGGAAATCGTCGCATGTAACTGCCTGCCCATCGTGCCGTTCAAAATACAAATCCATGCCTTTGCGGAAGCCATCGCGACCCAGCAAGGTTTGATACATGCGCACCACTTCCGCACCTTTTTCATACACGGTGACGGTATAGAAATTATTGATCTCGATGAAGGAATCGGGCCGCACCGGATGCGCCATCGGGCCGGCATCTTCCGGGAATTGCGCCTGACGCAATACGCGCACATCATCGATGCGTTTGACCGCACGGCCGGAATCGGTGCCGACCATATCGGCAGAAAATTCCTGATCGCGGAATACCGTCAAACCTTCTTTCAGCGACAACTGGAACCAGTCGCGGCATGTCACACGATTGCCGGTCCAGTTGTGGAAATATTCATGGCCGACCACTGCTTCGATATTCGCATAATCGATGTCGGTCGCGATCTTAGGATTGGCCAGCACGAACTTGGTATTGAAAATATTCAAGCCCTTGTTTTCCATCGCGCCCATGTTGAAGTCGCTCACCGCGACGATCATGAAGCGATCCAGATCGAGCTCCAAACCGAAGCGATCTTCATCCCAGCGGATACTGTTTTTCAGCGAATCCATCGCATGCTGCGTCTTGTCTAGATTGCCGGCTTCAACCCATACTTGCAGCAGCACTTCACGACCGGATTTGAGCTTGTACTTTTCTTCCTGACAGACCAGTTTGCCTGCGACCAGTGCGAATAAATACGATGGCTTTTTAAACGGGTCTTCCCATTTTGCGTAATGGCGGCCATCGCCTACATCACCTTGCTCGATCAGATTGCCGTTGGAAAGCAGCACCGGGTATTTCTTTTTATCGGCGCGCAGCATGACGGTGTATTTCGCCATCACATCAGGGCGATCGGGGAAGAACGTGATTTTACGGAAGCCTTCTGCTTCGCATTGTGTGAAGAAATTTCCGCTTGAGACATACAGCCCGGACAGCGATGTGTTCTTGGCCGGTTCGATGATCGTTTCGATTTCCAGCGTGACCTGGTCGGGCGCATTCGGAATCTGCAGACCGTCGTTGTCGAGCTTGTAGTCGCGTTTGGATAGCGACGTGCCGTTCATGCGCAGTTGCGCTAGCGTCAGCTCTTCGCCGTAAAGGAAGATGTCATGACTGCTGCTGGCGGGATTGTGACGCAACGTGATGCGCGTGGCGACTCGTGTTTCAAGCGGATCGAGATCAAAGCCCATTTCCACTGTTTCAACCAAAAAACTGGGCGGCTTGTAATCGCTGCGCTGAATCGCTTGAGGGGTCTTGGTACGCATAGTGACGTGATCCGAAAATAAGCCAGGAGAATAAGCCAGGAAACTGGTAAAACAGGATTTTACCAATCAACTGGAT
>DATBRC010000061.1:0-38668 GCA_036560485.1 Burkholderiaceae bacterium | reverse complement strand
TAGCAAGATCATCAATGCGATTCTCGATGATGTTTTAAAAGACTATCCCAAACGTCGTTGAAACTAAACGCTGTTCCATTGTGCATACTATCCATCCAAACCGGCAACCGGGCAACGGGTTGGATCGGAATGTGGTTTTGGATTCATCCCCCTGGCACCCAAAAGGGGTGAAGCAGCTGACTGAATTCCTTTTCTTATAATAAAAAACGAATCTGTTAGCTGCTACCGTGCTTTGGGTCGTCGGAATTGGTGTAAAAATTTTGGTTGGTGCAGTGGGAGAGCGGTCAGATTTTTGGCCGTGGCAGAACTGTGAGATTTGAATGGGATTGCATGCAACCAGACTGGTGCCATTACCGGTCGATCCCCTTAATCAAACCAATGATGGATGCAAATGGAGAAGCCATTAATCGATTACGGAATCCGTATGTGTTCAATGTGATTTTTGACCTGCATCCGTTAATTGGGAAGCTTTCGTTCTACCATTGAACTACACCCGCCTACACTGCGAATTATACGGTGTAGACAATGACACTGTCGATCTGGACAAAGTTGCTGGGGACAGTAAGTTACAATTGGATATGAAAAAAATCATCCTCCTTATGTCTATTGTTTGCATTACTGCCTATACGATAGCAGCAGATCAAGCCCCCTCTTCAACATCTCCACCTGCCGCCCCACGGTTAATTGAAGCGAGTACATCTAATCCGATTAAAGTACAAATCGCAGTTTCGTCAGAAAATATAAAATCAAAAGAAACGCCGTTTCTTGGTATTCCTGATGTGATTTGGTCGGCGTTTATAGCAGGATTTATTGCTACGATTACTGCCACAATCACACTTCGCATATCCAATAAACATAATCGACTTATTCAGTTAGAAGATCATCGACAAGAGACCTCTGAAAAAGAAAGGGATAGAAAACATGAATTGCGCAGCGAAGTCTATTTAGACCTCGCCAATCGATCAACCACTGCTATTTCTTATTATGCAAAAATGGCCTTAACTGATTTAGATAAGGTGGTGGATGTCGAACAGCATAATCTGCTCTTAACAGCGTTACTTAAAGTTGTTCTCGTAGCTGAACCTGAGACGCAAGCAATTGCGAATAGCCTTATTCCAGTCTGTGGAAAACTCTATCTAACATCGTTGGAATGGAGGTTAAAAAATGTTGCTATTGATAGCCAGTTAAAGGATCAACCAACCTCTACTGAGTATCACCAACAAAAAAAGGATTTCCCAGAGCAATTTGCGAAAGTCTTTTATGTCGAAATGACTCTTTTCCGAAAACTTCAAGCGAAATTATTTTTTGAAGTGAAAAGGGAGCTTGGAATCAACGTCGAGTTAAACGAATTGGAACAACAATTCGACAAAACGGCGAAAGATGCTTTTGAGAGTCTTATAGAATTTATTGATCACTTAAAGAAATAGATTTTATTTGCCATTTTTAATCCATTGATTACCCATTGGGCATACCGAGCTGTTAAAGCTGTTCAAATAACTTATTAAACAAGTGGGGGAAATTTAACTGATATAGATGCAACGGTATGCCCATTACTGTCCCCAGCAACTTTGTCCAGATCGACAGTGTCATTGTCTACACCGTATAATTCGCAGTGTAGGCGGGTGTAGTTCAATGGTAGAACGAAAGCTTCCCAAGCTCTAGACGAGGGTTCGATCCCCTTCACCCGCTCCAGATATTATCGAGGCACCATCAATCGGTGCCTTTTTTATTGCAATGCATGTGCAATGCAAATTCAGTAAACGTAAAGAGTAACCAGCATGCCCAACAACCCATCCGGCGACGGCAGCAACAAGCCGCTGTTCTATGACCCAACCGAACATCGCATTCGCAGCTTCGTCACGCGTGCGGGGCGCTTGTCGATTGCGCAGGCGCGTGCGATTGAAGAGTTGGGGCCGCAGTTCTGCATCCCGTATGCGAAAGCGCCGCTCGATCTTGCGGCGAGCTTTCAACGCAATGCGCCGACAATTCTGGAAATCGGTTTTGGCATGGGCGATACGACGGCGAAGATTGCAGCAGCGATGCCGGATAAAAACTTCATTGGTGTGGAAGTGCATACGCCGGGTGTCGGCAGCTTGTTGAAACTGATTGGTGAACAAGGCCTGACCAACTTGCGTCTGGTGCAGCATGATGCTGTCGAAGTGATCACGCACATGATTGCGCCGGGATCGTTGGCGGGTGCGCATATTTTTTTCCCTGATCCGTGGCACAAGGCGCGGCATAACAAGCGGCGCCTGATTCAAGCGCCGTTTATCGAATTGCTGATGTCACGCATTGCGTCGGGCGGTTATCTGCATTGCGCGACCGATTGGCAGGATTATGCGGAGCAGATGCTGACAGTGTTAAGTGCAGAACCGACGTTGCAAAATACGGTGGATGGTTATGCGCCGTGTCCTGCTTATCGGCCTGTGACGAAGTTTGAGAATCGCGGGTTGAAGCTGGGACATGGCGTGTGGGATTTGGTGTTCACGAAACGTTGAGCATTTCAGCCGCATTACAATCCATTCTGCATTCATACTTTCTGCACGCTTCTATTCATATATCAATATGCGGCTGAGGCCGCGTTCATAAAATACAGGGATTACCAACAAGAACAAGACATCGAACCAGATGACCCTTACCTTGTCTTTGACATCCGCTGCTTCCGGTATCGCCGACTTGGCTATCGGTCCTTCGTCCGATTGGCCTTATCTTGAAATGCTCGCGCGCTTTGCGTTGGCGTTGGCGCTTGGGCTGCTGATCGGGTTGGAGCGCGAGCGGCGCAAGAAGGAAGCGGGATTGCGCACCTTCGGTTTTATTGCGCTGCTGGGATCGGTCGGTGCGGCGCTTGGCGATCCGTATGCGTACATCATTCTGTGCCTGACGGGACTGCTGACGATTTTTCTGAACATCCAGGAATTGCGTACGCGTGAAGGCACCGAACTGACCACGTCGGCGGCCATGCTGATCACTTGCGTGGTCGGCATTCTGTGCGGCAAGGGCCATACGCTGACACCGGCCGCGATCATGGTCAGCACGACGGCACTGCTGGCATGGAAGGATCGGTTGCAAGGTTTCAGTATCGGCTTGACGGAAAACGAATTGCGCTCGGCGTTGTTGCTGGCGATCCTCGGCATCGTCATCTATCCGGCGCTACCGATGGGCAACATCGGTCCGTTGGGATTGATCGAGCCGCGTGCTGCATGGATCACGGTGATCCTGATCGCCGGCATCGGTTTTGTAAACTATGTTCTGTGGAAAATATACGGGACGCGCGGCATCACGATCGCGGGTTTTCTTGGCGGCCTGGTGAATAGCAGCGTCACCGTGAACGAACTGGCAACACGTATCAGAAACAGCCGCGCTCGTAGCGAGATCGTTGCCGCTTACCAAGGCATACTGCTGGCGACGGCGGCGATGATTGCGCGCAACGCGGTAATCCTGCTACTGCTTGCACCGCGTGCTGCGATGTCGGCATTGATTTCTTTTGTGCTGATGCTACTAGCCAGCGCAGGCTGGGCATTAATCGGACGACGACGCCGAAGGGTTGAAGTTCCGGAAGAAAATCCGATCAGCGACACCTCGTTGACTTTGCCGTTTTCTTTGTGGGCAGCGCTGAAATTCGGGTTCATCTTTTTGGTGCTGCATGTGGTCGGTGTGTTGACGCAGCGGTATTTTGGCGATGTCGGTTTTTATGTTGTCAGCGTAATCGGTGGCGTCGTGTCGAGCGCCAGTGCGGTAGCGGCAGCGGCCAGTTTGTCTTCCAGCGGCACCATCTCATTCAGTGTTGCAGCGACCGGTGCCGTGATTGCTTCGATTGCCAGTGTCGTGATTAATTTGCCGTTTGTATTCCGCGCCCGGAATCGCCGCCTGTCGTTCGGCCTGTCGGTTGCGATGGTGGCAATCGCCGTGCTCGGCATTGCCGGCATGCTGCTGGAAGGAACGATCATGAATATGATGGAACGTTATTTTCCGGAGCTGCTGCGGTTATCGGAGGGATTTCCGGCACGGTAAAACATGTTGATGCGAACGAAGTGACCAATACTTGAAATCAGCTCATCTCGGCAATCAACGCAATAATCTCGTCACCGTAGGTTTCCAGCTTCTTCTCCCCTACTCCCGACACGCCGCGCAAATCACGCAACGATCCAGGCTGCGCCTTGGCAATCTCGCGCATTGTCGCGTCATGAAAGATCACATACGCGGGCACATTATGCTTGCGCGCGGTCTCGACACGCCACCAGCGCAGCTTGTCGAATATCGCTTGCTCGGTGGTAGAAAGATCGGATTCGACATAACCTTTCGGCTTGGCCGATTTTTGTTTTGTCTTGACCGGCTTTTGATATTGACGCAACTGAACTGTTTGCTCGCCTTTCAATACCGGACGTGCAGCGTCGGTCAGCTTCAACGCGCTATATGCTTCATGATCAACCGTTACCAATCCGAGAGCAATGGTCTGGCGCAGAATCGCGCGCCACTCTGCTTCACTGATGGCCGAGCCGATGCCGTAGGTCGAGATTTCATGATGATGCCATTGCTTGATCTTGTCGGTGTCGGCACCGCGCAAAACTTCAATCACATGCATTGCACCGAAGCGTTGATCGACGCGGTAAATCGTCGACAATAATTTTTGTACCAGTACGGTGCCGTCGAATGACGTCGGCGGATTCAGACAGGTATCGCAATTGCCGCATGCGCCTGCTGCCTGTCCGAAATACGTGAGCAATCGCGCACGACGACAATTCATCGTCTCGCACAAGCCGAGCATTGCATCGAGCTTGACGCTTTGCACACGCTTGAAGGTTTCATCGGCTTCCGACTCATCGATCATGCGACGCTGCTGCACGACATCTTGCAAGCCGTACGCCATCCATGCATTGGCAGGTGCGCCGTCGCGGCCGGCGCGGCCGGTTTCCTGATAATAACCTTCGATACTTTTCGGCAGATCGAGATGCGCGACGAAACGCACATCGGGCTTGTCGATGCCCATGCCGAAAGCGATAGTGGCGACCATCACGATCGATTCCTCGCGCAGGAAGCGCGCCTGATTTTTAGTGCGTGTCGGCGTGTCCATGCCGGCGTGATACGGCAATGCATTGATGCCGTTTTCTTTCAGGAACTCTGCGGTTTCTTCGACCTTCTTGCGCGAAAGGCAATACACAATACCTGCATCGCTCGCATGTTCGCTTTCGATAAATTCGAGCAGCTGCTTGCGGCCATTATTTTTCTCGACGATTTGATAACGGATATTGGGGCGATCGAATGATGAAACGAATTGTCGTGCATCGTCGAGCTGCAGACGATGCGCGATCTCCTCGCGCGTTTGCTGGTCGGCAGTTGCGGTCAGTGCGATGCGCGGCACATTGGGGAAGCGTTCATGCAGTACCGACAGCTTGATGTATTCCGGACGGAAATCGTGGCCCCATTGCGATACGCAATGTGCTTCGTCGATGGCGAACAATGCAATCTTCGATGATTCCAATAAATCCAGGCAACGCGGTGTGAGCAACCGTTCCGGCGCGACATAGACCAGATCGAGGTCGCCGCTTCTGACACGGCGTTCGATGCGCGCCGATTCTTCATAGGTTTGTGTCGAGTTGATGAAGGCTGCGCGCACACCGACTTCTGCCAGCGCATCGACCTGGTCCTGCATCAATGCGATCAACGGTGAAATCACGACGCCGACACCTTCACGCAACAACGACGGGATTTGATAGCACAACGATTTGCCCCCGCCGGTCGGCATCAGCACCAGCGCATCGCCGCCTTGCGTGATGTGCTCGACGATTTCCGCTTGCGGACCACGAAATGCGGAATAGCCGAAAACAGTTTGTAATTGATGCAGCGCACGCTCTTTGCTCAATGCGCTGCTCGATTCTTTAAACATTATCTTTCAACATTAATCTGCCCAAACAACCAAACCATAATATGAGGTGGCGATGATCACCAAACCAAACGCGATGCGATACCATGCGAACGCACTGAAGTTGTGTGTACTGATATAACGCAGCAACCAGCGCACACAAAAGAAAGCCGAAATAAATGCGGCAACAGTGCCGATGCTGAACAACGGCACATCCGCTGCGGACAACAGCGCACGTTCTTTATAAAGCGAAAAAATCGTGGCGCCGAATAATGTCGGAATCGCGAGGAAAAATGAAAACTCGGTTGCTGCCTTGCGCGACATGCCGAACAGCATGGCGCCAATGATGGTGGCGCCCGATCGGCTGGTGCCGGGTATTAATGCGAATGCCTGGGCACAACCGATCTTCAATGCATCCATCAAACTCATGTCATCGACCGAATTGATTCGAGCGACAACCGCATCATCTTTATGGCGACGCTCCACCCACAGGATAATCAAGCCGCCGATAATGAAAGCCAGCGCAACGGGAACAGCGGAGAACAATACTTCCTTGATTTTCTTGTTGAACAAAACGCCGAGTACCGCTGCCGGCAAAAAGGCGACCACCAGATTGAGTGCGAATTTCTGCGCTTTGGCGTCGCTGAACAAACCTGCGATCACGGCGCCGATTTTGACTCGATATTCCCAGCACACTGCAAAAATGGCGCCGGCCTGGATGACGATTTCGAATACCTTGATTTTATCGCCGGTAAAATCAAGCAAGCTTCCGGCGAGGATCAAATGTCCTGTTGACGAGATCGGCAAGAATTCTGTGAGTCCTTCGACAATGCCCATGATGAGCGCTTTACATGCAAGTATGAGATCCATGGTTTGGCGTGATGATCGGTGTAGTTAATAAAGTGATTGTCGGATCCGGTACGGCGCGGTGCAGAGTACGGCTCAAACATTTTCGGCTGGGCTGAAGGTTACCACGTAGCCGTAAATTATGGAGAGGATAAGGCCGTCATATTTTGCCGACTTGCATAGCGTCAAATTGCATGGTGAATATGCCTGTTGCCAACTTGCTTTATGTTGAAGTTATGTTGAAGTTAATGTTTCGAGTCTGTTCAAATAGAACATCGCATCTGCCCGTGTTTCACCGCACATCTCGTGTGAAGGTTGCAGGCTGCGGCACACTGCAGGACGATCGGGATGACCGAAGATTTTGCAGCGCTCATCGTCGCCCAATTGGATACAGCGCTCGCCGGCCAATTTGCCATTCGGCATACCGGGAATCGCAGATGAGATGGAAGGCGCAATACAGCATGCACCGCAAGCGGCTCGGCAATTAAAAGTATTCATCAGTAAAGTGATGTGGAATATCGTCTGGTCATTGAGATGTCATCGTTGGCTGATTTAATTTCCACAACGCTATTTCTTTGACATTCGTCAATGAAAGCAATTTAAGTAATGATGGTTTTTCCCGTTAATAACAATGGGAAACAGCCATTAATTTGGATACTTAGGCTACTAACATTCGCTACCAACATACATAACAAAATATCAAAGCTAATATCAGAACTGCAATTTTTACGAAATAATTTGTAACAATCGCACAAAATGTATTGCCTTGTGGAAATTTTCTGCCACAATAGAATTGTGAAATTGTGTTTCACAGTGCGTACTTTGAAGCTGCAATTTCAATCGTCATAAACAAGTGAAGGTTTTTGAAGCATTAAATTACACAAGGCGTTTTTCCGGTTTATAAAACAAATAGCAGACAGGTTGTATCTGCTCGAACATTCACATTAGACTAGCAAGACTATGGGCACTCTTACAGCCATGAGCAAGCGAATTGCAAATTCGGTCTCGATTTCGAGGCGGAGTGAGATTTTGCAAAGCCTGATCCCTGTCGCTGCGGGTGAAGCCAATGGGCAACTCGACGCATTCACCATCCGCTTAACCGATGCGTTGTTTGCGTTGTCTGAACAAAATCACGATCCGAAGATTGCGAATGCCGCATTCAATTCTGCCAACCTGTTAAAGAAAAACGCCTATCCATTTTATTACGTCGCGTCTGCCCACCTTGAAGATGCAATTCGCAACGAAATCCAGGCTTGTGAAAAAGATACACCATCCGCAAAGTTAAAAAGCGAAGAAGGCGGTTTGTCGCTGGTGTCCTTTGAAGAAATGGAAAGCAAAGTCACGTTTGGCAATATATGCCGTCCGATCGAATCTATCCATACCAATTTATATACTTCACTTGGCATCCGTCTTGCCGCATTGTTTAATCGCGAAGAATTTTCCATTTCGCAAAACCCATTTCGGCCTGAAGTATTTTTGAATGCCATTACCGCTGCATGGAGTGAGTTCAACCCTGATCCCGAGACGCACAGCATCATTCTGCCTCTGCTTACAACAGAAAATTTTATTGATTTGGCACCGCTATTGCAGGCGATGAACGAAGCGCTGATTGGACGCGGCATACAAACCGAGCTGTCCGATTCATACCGCATCAAAAAATCCAACTCGACAAAAGATGCGTCCAAAAAGGCTGCCGTCGATGAACAGTTGAAACGCATGTTTGGGCAAGAGGCTGTGCCGGATGCAGGTGTTGCCGCCGCAATGGGCGGAGCGGGCGGCATGGGCGGCGGCGCAGGCGGATTGCCTGCACAGTTTTTGCAAGCGACCGCTGCCAGCAACCAGTTACTGGGCTTTTTGGCCGGCATGCAAAAGAGCATTTTCGATGCGCCGCTGGATGCTGGCGCAATCGGCAATTCACTGACGACTGCTGCGCTGACCAGCATCAAAAACCAGGCGCCGCAAGGGGCTTTGCGCAAGGTCGATGAACAAACGATCGATCTACTGACAAAGATTTTCGATATCGTTTTTCGCGACCAGAATATCCCGACCGAGGTCAAATCATTGATCGGCATGTTGCAAGTGCCGGTGCTGAAGGCTTCATTGATCGACAAGGATTTCTTCTTCAAGGATGACCATCCGGCCAGACGGCTGATTGATCTGCTCTCCAAATCCAGTCTTGGTTGGGATCAAAACAAAGGTATTGAAGATCCGCTTTACCAAACAATGAAGCGCAATGTGGCGCGCGTGCAAAAGGATTACGATCAGGAAGTTTCCGTATTCTCCGATGTGGTGTCCGATCTTGAGGCATACATCAACAAGGAAGAAGCGACTGCCACCGAAGCGCTTGCGACACCAATCACTAACGCGCTCAAGCAAGAGAAAATCATTGTCGCGACCAAGTCGGCCAAGACAGATGTGGCAATGCGTGTCGGCACCGGTGAAGTCGTGGCATTTGTCGAAACTTTCCTGGAAAGCAAATGGGTATCGGTGCTGACCATTGCCTATAGCGTCAAGGATGAAAAACCGCAAGCTCTGGATAGCGCTATCAAGACGATGGATGACTTGATCTGGAGCGTTAAACCGAAGATTACGCCGGAACAGCGCAAGGAATTGGTTGCGAAGCTGCCGGGATTGCTGGCAACGCTGAACAAGTGGCTCAATATCGTCAAACTGGACGATGCCGAGCGATTGAAGTTCTTTGCCGAATTGGCAGAATGCCATGCTTCGATTGTGCGCGCACCGATTGAAATGTCGCCTCAACGGCAATTGGAATTATCGATGGAAGCAGCCAAAAAAGCTGCCGAGCGCCGCTTGGAAATCCGCGCGAAAAAACAGCCTGAAGTTGAAGCTGACGAGTTTGTCGATACAGTCGAAAAACTGGAACGCGGCATGTGGCTGGAATTCACGCCGAAGGATGCGGCAGTCGCGAAATACAAATTGGCATGGGTCAGCCCGATGCGCAACCTGTATATCTTCACCACCGGCGACAAGAAAGAATCTTTCTCCATGTCTTCCGAGAAGCTGGCAGAAACCTTCCGCAACAACGGCGCACGTCATGTGCTGGTGAGCGGCGTGGTGGATCGCGCCCTAGAAGAAGCGCTAGGAACAGAAGGCGCTAACGACCCTGAGATTGAAACGAAAACAGCGGCTTGATTTAATTGATCGGTCCGAGTTGAGGGAGGCGTGCTAGTTGCCTCCCTTTTTTTATTTGGCCATGCGTTTGAGACCGCGATCAATCACCGTCGTTTCCGTGCAGGCGGGAACAACGGGTTATGCATTTTGCGTAAGTCCTACATTAAGAGCGCCTAACAAAATGCGTCGGGCAGCGTTATTTGTCCTTGCCGTACGTCCGTACTGTCTGCGGTTTAGCATGGGGGTTCTGGCAGCATGCTGCCAGCCTGCTATACGGTTTGCCTTGCAAGGACAAATTCATGTCCTTCAGGGCCACGGGCGGCGCGCCTTGCCCGACGCATTTTGTTAAGCGCTCTAAAAAATTAAGCACTCAGTGAATATTGGTATGCCGTGCCCGTTGACTTGACGTCAGTCCATTAGACAGCTACATTACTGACTCCCCAGTAAGTTACTAAAATCGGCGCATCAATGCTCTCTTGCCCTTTCAAAAACCAACCGCGCTGGGCTCGCCGTAAAGAAGCGCGTCCGCAGGAATTGTTATCCGCTGCGCTCGATTTGTTTGTGGAGCGCGGCTATCTCGCGACCCGGCTGGATGACGTGGCAAAAAATGCCGGCGTATCGAAAGGCACCTTGTATTTGTATTTCACGAACAAGGAAGACTTGTTCAAAGCAGTGGTGCGCGAAAACGTGGTGCCGGTACTAGGTGAAGCGGAACAAACGGTCGATCGTTTTGAAGGCGATAGCGCGACCCTATTCCGCGACATCATGATGGGATGGTGGAACCGAATCGGCAATACCAAATTATCCGGCCTGACCAAATTGATGATGGCGGAATCCGGCAATTTTCCGGATGTCGCCAAGTTTTATCACGAAGAAGTGATCTCGCGCGGCAATGCGTTAATCATCCGCATGCTGGAGCGCGGCATCAGTCGCGGTGAATTCCGTCCGATCGATACCAAGCAAGCGATGAATGTCATCGTTGCACCGATGATCATGCTGATGATGTGGAACCACTCTTTCAGTGCATGCCGGATAGAACCGATCGAACCCCAGGATTATTTGAATTGTTTTATTGACTTGATACTGCGCGGCCTGTTGGTTTCACCTGCATCATCGAATTGAACGTATTGCAAATGGATTGTTCATGTTAAAACGCCGAAGTTTCTGGATGACGTTTGTGCTGCTGCTCGTGGTTGCGGGCGGATGCGTGGCTGCTTTAAAACAAAGAAGCGAACAGAGGAATGCTGTCTCCGCTTCTGCAACAACCACAGCAGCGCCAGCCGTGCCGGTATTGGAATTCTTGATTAGCGATGTCATGCAGGTCAAGCCACGCGATTTGCGGCAAACTCTGGTGTTTTCCGGATCGCTGCGTGCGGTAAATCAAATCGCCGTCAAAGCACGCCTCGCCGGTGAAGTGCGCGATGTGTTGGTGCGCGAAGGAGAGTCCGTCAGCGCAGGCCAGATCCTGATCAAAATCGATACCAGTGAATATACCGCGCGCCTGGAACAAGCCAGAGGCACGCTGCAAGCCGCACGCGGCCAGCTCGATATCGCGACCAAGGCACGCGATAACAATCAGGCATTGCTGACGAAGGGTTTTATTTCGCAAAATGCTTTTGACAATGCCGCGAGCCAATACGACATAGCACGCGCCAATCTCGATTCAGCCAAAGGCGCATTTGACGTCGCGCAGAAATCGTTGAACGACACCGTGATACGCGCACCGATCAGTGGTCTGGTCAGCAGCCGCACCGTGCAACCCGGCGAAAAGGTATCAGCCGACAACCGTCTGCTCGATATCGTCGATTTACACCAGATGGAAATGGAAGCAGCGATTCCGACAACGGACATCATGAGCATTGCACTCGGCCAGGAAGTACAAGTGAAAGTTGAAGGACTCGCCGAACCACTGACCGGCAAAGTGGCGCGCATCAATCCATCGACACAAAGCGGCTCACGTTCGATCATGGCTTACATCCAAATCGACAATCCGAAAAATATGCTGCGCGTGGGCATGTTCGGCGAAGCGCAATTGACGCTGGCGAAAAAAACCGGCGTCTTGACGGTGCCGCTTACCGCAATCCAAACCGACGCGGGTAACACGACAGTGTTTGCGATCGAAAATAACAAGCTGATACAAAAGCCGGTCACGCTCGGTATGAAAGGGCTGGATGAAAATGGCGGCGCAGTCGAAATAGTGCGGGGATTGGAAAGCGGCGCGCAAATCGTCAAGAGCAACCTGGGTAATTTGCGTAGTGGCACCGATGTCAGATTTGCAAAAATACAGGCACAACAATAAACAATAAACAGCGTAGTAACGCTGACCAGGAAAAAATCCATGTGGTTCACCCGCATCAGCATCGGCAATCCAGTATTTGCAACCATGATGATGGTTGCCGTTGTCGTGCTTGGACTGTTCTCCTACAATCGCCTGCGCATCGAGCAATTCCCTGATGTGACTTTCCCGGTCGTGGTTGTACAAACCGACTATCCCGGCGCATCGCCGGAAAGTGTCGAATCCGACATCACGCGCAAAGTGGAAGAAGCGGTCAATTCCATCAGCGGCATCAACGCCCTCACCTCGCGCTCGTATGAGAGCACCTCGGTTGTCATCATCGAATTCGATCTGACTGTCGATCCAGTGCAAGCAGCGCAAGACGTGCGCGAAAAAGTCGCGATGATCCGATCAAGCTTCCGGCCTGAAGTCAAAGAACCGCGCGTGATGCGTTACGATCCGGCCGATCGCCCGATCTTTTCCATTTCCATCAGCAATGACGACAGTATCAAGCAACGCTCGTTGCGCGAAATAACAACCATCGCCGATCAAGTCATCAAGAAACGCCTGGAGAATGTACGCGGCGTCGGCTCGACCGCACTGGTCGGCGGCGTCAAGCGTGAAATCAAAATTTACGTGAAGCCGACAGAAATGGAAGCGCTCGGCATAGGCGTCGATCAAGTGATCAATGCAGTGCGCAATGAAAACCAGGAGTTGCCGACCGGCGCCATCCGTTCGCTGGCCAATGAGCAGATCGTGCAAGTACAAGGCCGCTTGAAAAATCCGGATGACTTTAATCGCATCATTGTTGCAAAGCGCGGCGGCCAACCGGTCACCTTGTCGCAGATCGCGACTGTCGTCGATGGGCAGGAAGAACAGGAAAGCCTGGCGCTGTATAACGGCAAACGCACGCTGTCGCTGGACATCTTGAAGGCGCAAGGTCAAAACACGATTGAAGTGGCCGACGGCCTGACCAATGCGTTGAAGGAATTGAAACCGAGCATGCAGGCGCTCTATCCCGGCATCAAGCTCGAAGTGATCAAGGATAGTTCGCGCCAGATCCGTGTCGGTGTCAATAATGTGCGCCGCACATTGATTGAAGGCGCGCTGCTGACGGTATTGATCGTGTTCCTGTTTTTGAATTCATGGCGCTCGACTGTGATCACCGGTTTGACTTTGCCTGTCGCACTAATCGGCACCTTCCTGTTCATGTACATGTTCGGCTTCACGATCAATGGCATTACGTTGATGGCGCTGAATTTATGCGTAGGCTTGTTGATTGACGATGCGATCGTCGTGCGTGAAAACATCGTGCGCCATGCCGGCATGCGGGTCAACGGCATCTTCAAGGATCATAGGACAGCTGCAATGGAAGGCACGGCAGAAATCGGGCTGGCGGTGATTGCGACGACGTTCTCGATTGTGGCCGTGTTCTTGCCGGTCGGCTTCATGGGTGGCATTATCGGCCGCTTCTTCCATCAGTTCGGTGTTACGGTGACAGCAGCTGTGCTGATCTCGATGTTCGTGTCATTCACATTGGATCCAATGTTGTCATCGGTGTGGCCTGATCCGGCTTTGCACGATACGGACGGCAAGCGCAAAGGCCTGTATGCAAATACGATCGGCCGCGTGCTGGAGCAATTCGAGCGCTTGGTGCAATGGTTGTCCAACGTCTATCAAATCCTATTGAGCTGGTCGCTCAAGCATCGAATACTGACCTTGGTGATCGCGATTGCCACCTTTGTCGCAGGTATTGCGATTCCAGCCAGCGGACTGATCGGCAGCGAGTTCGTGCCGGCTGCCGACTACTCCGAAACCGGTGTCACGTTTTATACGCCGGTAGGGTCCTCACTCGAATTCACCGAGACCAAGGCACACCAAGTGGAAGCCGTGCTGCGCGAATTTCCGGAAGTGCGCGATCTGTATACCACCATAAACACCGGATCCGCGCTCGGCAAAAATTATGCGACGACGTTCATACGCTTGACGCCGCGCGATCAACGCAAACGCAGTTCTGCCGCGATGAGTATTCCGCTGCGTGAGCGGCTCACGCAAATCGCAGGCATCACGGTTACGCACATCGGATCGCTGGAAGGCGTCGGCGGCGATATAAAACAAATTCGTTTCAGCATCCTTGGCACGGATCTGAAACAACTCAACATGCTGTCGGAAGAAGCACAAAAGAAATTGCGCACTATCCCGGGATTGGTCGATCTGGATTCCAGCTTGAAAGCCGAGAAACCAACGATATCGGTCGAGCCAAAACGCGACCTGGCTGCCGATCTGGGTGTCGGTGTCGCGCAAATCGGTGGTGCATTGCGCCCTCTGTTGGCAGGCGAAGCAGCCAGCACCTGGCGCGGACCGGACGATGAGAATTACGATGTCACTGTGCGGCTGTCGCCAACCGACCGTAACAATATGGAAGACTTATCGCGCTTGATGCTAACCAGCAGTCAAACCAATGCAGATGGTTCACCCAGGATGGTATCGCTGCATCAAGTGGCGACCATCACGCCATCGACAGGTGCGAATCAAATCAATCGGCGCGACATGAATCATGAAGTTGAGATTACTGCCAACGTGATCAATCGTTCGGCCGGTCAAGTCAATGCCGACATCCAGAAAGTGATGAACAATATGAACTGGCAGCCGGGTTACCGCTACAAGGTGAACGGCTCCGCAAAAAACATGCAGGAATCGATGGGCTACGCAGCATCGGCACTGGCGCTTGCGGTGATTTTCATTTACATGATTCTGGCTTCGCAATTCCATAGCTTCCTGCAACCG
The DNA here is from genome assembly GCA_036560485.1 of Burkholderiaceae bacterium. Taxonomy (GTDB): domain Bacteria; phylum Pseudomonadota; class Gammaproteobacteria; order Burkholderiales; family Burkholderiaceae_D; genus DATBRC01. Next base: position 23,768 of record DATBRC010000061.1, on the reverse strand, counting down.
GTGGCGATCATGTCGGCGTTGCCACTGACTCTGATCGGCGTGTTCCTGTCGTTGCTGTTCTTCCGCTCGACCTTCAATTTATTTTCGATCATCGGTTTCATCATGCTGATGGGCCTGGTCACCAAGAACGGTATTTTGCTGATCGACTTTGCCAACCAGGCACGCAGGGCCGGTGTCGAGCGATCAGCCGCCTTGCTGGAAGCGGCCCATGTGCGTTTGCGTCCGATTTTGATGACGACGCTTTCGATGGTATTCGGCATGGTGCCGATGGCATTCGGCTTGTCGGAAGGCTCGGAACAGCGCGCACCGATGGGTCAAGCGATCATCGGCGGTGTTATTACCTCGTCATTATTGACGCTGGTAGTGGTGCCGGTGATTTATACTTACCTGGATGACGCCGCTGCCTGGGTCAAACGCAAATGGCAGGCGTCTCCCGTAGGGCATAGCAGCGTTGCTGCGTCGCCGCTGCAGAAAAATGACGATGTCGTTTGATAAAATACTAGTTTTGCCAATTAACCTTTTGCATTTTTACCCGTGAGCCTCTGACATGAATATCGAACAAGCCCGTTTTTACATGATTGAACAGCAAATCCGCCCTTGGGATGTATTGGATCAAGGGATTCTCGACTTGCTCTCCATCGTCAAACGCGAAGACTTTGTCCCTGCACCGTACAAGGATCTGGCTTTCTCCGATACGGAAATCCCGTTGCCTTGCGGCGAAAGCATGTTCACACCCAAACTGGAAGCGCGCATTCTGCAGGAAGCGGCAGTCAAAAAGCATGAAAATGTTTTGGAGATCGGCACAGGTTCCGGTTATATGGCTGCACTGCTTGCCTACAAGGCACGCCATGTCACAACAGTTGAAATTGAAGCGGAACTGAAGGCATTTGCCGAAAAGAACTTGTCCAAAACCCTGGTCGACAATGTGAAAGTAGTTCTCGGTGACGGCGCCAAAGGATGGGGTAGCGAGCAATATGATGTGATCATCATTTCCGGATCATTGCCTGTTGTGCCTGCATCGATGCTGCAGCAAATCAAGATCGGCGGACGGCTGATTGCGATTATCGGCGAAGCACCGGTGATGTCGGCGGAAATCATCTCGCGTATTTCCGACATCTCCTACAACACATTGAAACTGTTTGAAACCAACGTCAAGCCATTGCGCAATGCGTTGACGCCTTCTCACTTCAAATTCTGAAAGCCGTTATGCAACAGATGACAGCACCTGAATTAGCCGCATGGATCACCGATACATCGCGCGCGCAACCTGTGTTACTGGATGTGCGCGAGCCGCGCGAGCATCAAACCTGCATGATCGAGGGATCGATTCCGATACCGATGAATACGATTCCATCGCGCCTGTCGGAACTGGAGCCGGACGCGTCGATCGTCTGCATCTGCCATCATGGCGCACGCAGCATGCAGGTCGCCAATTTTCTCGAGCAGAACGGATTCACCAACATGATCAACTTGACCGGCGGCATACATGCATGGGCACAACAGGTTGATCCTTCCATGCCGACATATTAAGTTCCATCACGTTTACTTGAACGCATCCACCGGAAAAAATGCAATGCGCCTGTCACTGCTCGTCCCGCTGATCACCGGTGCATTTGCTACCCTTCCGGTTGCTGCTGAGAATCTGCTGCAGGTATATCAGGATGCGCTTGCCAACGATCCGGTTTATGCCAGCGCACGTGCCTCTTTCACTGCTGGCGAGGAAAAATATCCGCAAGGCCGTGCCGGGTTACTGCCTCTCGTTGCATTATCAGGCGGCTACAGTAAAACCAATCTTGATGTACTCAATCCGGCGCTAGGTTCACGCGATTTTTTTTCCAACGGTTATACGTTAGCGCTGTCGCAACCACTATTCCGCTGGGCTAACTGGGAACAGTATGAGCAGGGAAAATTGTCGGTTGCCATCAGCCAGGCGCAATTTGCGCAGGCGCAGCTGGATTTGATTGTTCGTGTCAGTCAGGCTTATTTCGATGTGCTGACGGCACAGGATGCACTCGCATCGGTACAAGCGCAAGAAGTTGCGATTACCGAACAATTGGCGTCTGCCAAACGCAATTTTGAAGTTGGCACCGCCACCATCACGGACACACATGAAGCGCAAGCGCGTTACGACCTCGCTGTCGCGCAAGCGCTGGCCGCTGAAAACGATTTGCAAATCAAACGCACGGCATTGCAGCAGATCATCGGCAAGCCTCCTGCCAATCTTGCTACGTTGCGAGCGGGCGTACAACTGAATGGCCCTGACCCTGCAAAAATCGAATCATGGGTCGATAGTGCAGAACAACAGAATTACAGTGTGATCGGCCAGCAGCTTGCACTCGAAATCGCCACGCGCGACATCAAGAGGAATCGTGCCGGCCATGCGCCTACGCTCGATCTGGTGGCCAGCCGCAGTCACACCACACAATCAGGCAGCACATTGATAGCAACCGGCAGCACGGCCAATGCCACCACAGTCGGCGTTCAATGGAACATGCCAATCTTTTCCGGCTTTGCCGTTACCAGCAAAGTGCGCGAATCGATAGCATTGGAAGACAAAGCGCGCAACGATCTGGAAAGCGCGCGTCGCACTGCTGCACAAGGTGCACGCCAATCGTATCTCGGCGTGAATAGCGGCCTGTCACAAGTGAAGGCGCTGGAAGCAGCCGAAGCATCGAGCAAGTTGGCATTGGAATCCAACAAGCTCGGCTATCAAGTTGGTGTGCGGATCAACATCGATGTGCTGAATGCGCAGCAGCAGGTATACGCCACGCAGCAGAATTTGGCGAAAGCCCGTTATGACACGATCATGAATGGATTGCGTTTGAAATCAGCCGCCGGCACATTGAAAGAAATTGATGTCGTGCAGATCAATGAATTGCTTGCGCAAAATGAGCCAGCAGCGTCGATGCCAAATGGCGCTATCGGAAAAACAGAAGAGCCATCGCCCATAGCGCAAACCAATTCTGCAATATCACAACCGGCCGCCGGCAGACAAAATGACGCCGACGAGCGTAGTGCGGTACTGGACGCGGTAAATCAATGGGCGCATGCATGGAGTAAGCAGGACGTGCAAAATTACCTCGATGCTTATGCGGAAGATTTCAAGACGCCTGATGGCGTCTCTCGCGATAACTGGGCCGCGCAGCGCCGCAAGCGCATTACAAACAAGAACCACATTGTTATTCAAGTGGAGTCGCCGCAAATTACGATCGATGGCAACACCGCAACAGTGAATTTCCGGCAGATTTATCAATCCGATCGTTTAACCGGACAGAGCAATAAAACTCTGGTGCTGACCAAACGAGATGGCCATTGGAAAATTCAACAGGAACGTTCCGGCAGTTGAATAATCGTCAGAGCAGCTGAAAGCAAAAAATAAACGGAGCGCTTGTTACACGGTGAGGCCACGCACAGATTTATAAATTTTGCGCCTTCATCCATGCGCCGATGTGATGGCTCAATTGTTCCGACTCCAGCACACAGGCCAAATGGCCCCATGCCGATTCGATCATGCGTTCAGTGGCTTGCCCAGGACGTACTGCATTCAGAATGCTTGCCAGTTCTTGCGCGCATTCAAGAGGGAATTCCTGATCGTGGTCGATATTCATCAACAGTATCGGACAACGAATGCGCTGCACACCTTCTTCGTACGTCGCAAACTGATCGCCAAGGTCATGTGTATTGACGCTGTTGGTTAATGTGATCAATGCATTGGGATCATATTCGGCAATACCGTTTTCCAAACCAACCATCAAGAAACGCCGCGTCGCATCCATACGCATACGTTGCGCACCAGGCTTGTGAGAAATCGGATCAAAGCATTTGATGCGAAAGATTTTTTCACTGGTGTAGTAAATGCGCATGACTTGCCAAATCATTTTGACGCCAAACAATTGCGTGCCTGGTTCATACCATCCATCCGCAAACTCCGGATCGCCCTTGCATGCATTGATCATGAAGTGATGCATGGCCATACCCGATGCAGTCATGCGTCCTGCCGTGGCTACCGCGATCGCGGCACCAACAACCTCAGGATAAAGCGCGGCCATTTGTTGCGTATGTAATGAGCCCATCGATGGCCCTGCCATCAGATGCAATCGCGCGATGCCCATATGGTCGAGGAATGCCTTGATGAAATGCGCCTGGTCACGCACCGATACATCGGGAAAAGTCGGGCCGTAGCGACGGCCGGTTGCAGGATCAATCTCGGCTGCGCCGCTGGAGCCGAACATGCTGCCCAATGCATTCATCGACAAAATGCGATAACGATCGGTATCGAATACCTTGCCCGGCCCTACCAGCGCATCCCACCACCCAGCCTGCATGTCGGTCGGTGCATGTTTGCCTGCGGCGTGATGCGACGAAAGTCCGCCATGACATAACATAATCACCGGACCTGTTGGTGTGCCATACTCTTCATAAGCAACCTGCGGCTGCGCGATGACAAAACCACTTTCAGTCGTGAAGGGGTAGACAAGTTTGACGGTTTTTTTCTCGACTAGCATGAACAAACACTCCGGCAATTCGATTGACCCATGGCATACATCATTCTTACAATAGGAAAAACACCACAGCCACTACAGTCGGCAACAATGCGCCCAGCAACAACTCGACAGCGCCTATCGATTCATCATTGAAACCTTTTCTGAGCAAGGCAGCGCCGGCTGGATTCGGTGCATTGGCAATCACGGTCAATCCACCGCCGGCAACTGCGCCCGCCATCAGCATGTACTTGGCCTCATCCGTAATACCGGTAATCAATGATCCGAGATACGTCAACGCAGCGTTGTCGGTAATCGCCGTCAATCCGGTCGCACCGAAAAACAGCGCAGTCGGCTGAAGGCTCGACACGATCGGTTGCAACCACCAATGCTGCATTCCACCCAATACCACCAAACCGGCAAGAAAAAATCCGACCAGCAAACCTTCTTTAAGAATCAAGGGGCTTTGGTATAGCGCATAGGCTTGTGTAAAACCGAGGAAGAAAAGAAAGAGTCCGATAAAAATAACGGGATGATGCGCAAAGATGACTACACCAGCGAGAAACAATATGTGAATTCCTCGCACAAGAATAGGTACTGTGATGCCATCGGCCTGATGCACATCACGATCCGCGATATAAGGACGCAGCAGAAAAGTAATGACCGTCGCATTAATCAGCACGGCAATCGCGACGCGCCAACCGAAGTGGAAAAACATGAACGCACTGTCCCAATGCCAAGTCGATGCGACCATCAATACGGGCGGCGCGGCAAACGATGTCAATGTGCCGCCAATCGAGACATTGACGAACAACGCGCCAAGTGCACCATACTTCAGCCACTCCGGTACGCCTTGCCTGAATACAAGCGGCGCAAGCATCAATGCCGCGAGCGTCATTGCGCCCGGCTCAGTGATCAACGAGCCGGATAACGGCACCAACCCAAGGTAAAGCCAGACACGTGCCACAGCCGTTTTTACCGGTGCAAACCGTGCGAGTATCGTCACCAATCCTCTGACGCTTTCCAGCACCGGCCTGGAAGCTGCAACGACCATGATCACGAAGACAAACAACGGTTCCGTGTACTTGCGCGATTCCGTATACGCAATCGCTTGCTCGCCGCCGGAAACAAAGGCCATCACAACAATCAGTACAAAAGACCAGAGCCCGAATACGACTTCGACTTCGCCAAAGAAATGAAACAGGCCGGCATGTTTCGGATAACGATGGGCCAGACGCTCAAACGATTTTGCGACAAATGTGTGCGCCAGCGCCAGGCCAAAGATAACCGCTGCAATGATATGCATGTCGTTCATATTTTCCTCGGGATTTTTTTCTTGCAACCATTATCCACCATTGCGTTTCAATGGTCTCAAATCCAACGCGATGGCCTTTTTAGTTGCCAACTATGCTGTAGTCGACTTTTGCAAAGAAGGCGCACTACGTATCGCCGCAATGCAGGCATCGATCAATTTTCCGGCGTCCTTTGCCAAATCAAAACTGGCGGGTGAAAACAGCCAGTTATTCAACAAGCCGCTCAGGCTCGCATGGAACATAGTGACCGCAAGACGTGTATCGAGATTTTGCGGTAATTGCCCTTTTTTCACCGCATTACGCAGAATGCGTTCGAAATTAATGGTGCCGTTGTGAAAGCTCTCTTGCTGCCTGACCTGAATCGGATCGGCAGCATCGACGAATTCGCACTTATGAAACATGATAGCGAACACCTTGCGCGAATGTTCGTTCAACATTGCTTCACGCAAAATAAATACACAATTATTGCGGAGTTGACCAAGCGGATCATCTTCAAGATCGTTACCGCTAGCCTTGACCATTGCTTCCATCGGCAAACGCACGCGCTCGCACATTGCCACGAACAAATCGCTCTTGTTCCTGAAGTGCCAGTATATGGCTCCACGTGTGACGTTGGCCGCCTGCGCAACCTCAGCCAGCGACGTGCGCGTTACACCCTGCGCATAAAAAACGTCCTCCGCCGCGTCGAGGATTCTGCTGCGCGTTTCCTGCGCCTCTTCTTTGGTACATCTAGCCATATCTAACCAATATCTTCGTATACGTGTATAAGTAATGCGGCCTTAACAAAATGTAAGCATGAACGTTACATTTTGTTGAATTTACATACAACGGTGAATGTATATATAATACCCCAGCTAAAATGATTGTCATGAAAAAATAGAAACGGACGGCTTTTGACCTCCGCAGCGTTTTGGTTTGCTTCTGATTGCCCGTACCAGCATCCTCTGCGGATGCACACATCATTCCCTTACGAGATATTTATGCGCTCAATTCGCCGTCTTACACACTTTGCAACCGCTTTGTTGATTTTGTCCTCTGTCGCCGCCTGCGGCGACAAGGCTGCAAGCAATCCCGTAGCGGGGGGCATGCCGCCACCCGAAGTGTCAGTAATCACTATCGCACCGGAGCGCATTACATTGGTAACAGAGCTTCCAGGCCGCCTGGAAGCGACGCGAATCGCACAAGTGCGCGCGCGCGTGCCCGGCATCGTATTGAAACGCACATTTGAGGAAGGCCGCCAGGTGAAGGCAGGCGAATTGCTGTTCCAGATCGATCCGACACCGTTCCAGGCGACTTACAACAGCGCACAGGCAGTAGAAGCCAAAGCGGAAGCCAACCTGGCGCAAGCCAATCTGAAAGTCGAACGCTATAAACCGCTGGTGGAAACCAATGCGATCAGCAAACAGGAATACGATGATGCGCTGACTGCGCAAAAACAGATGGCAGCAGACCTCGCTTCCGCCAAGGCCGCGCAAGAAAATGCACACCTGAATCTCGGCTATGCAAGTGTCGCGGCACCGATCTCCGGCCAAATCGGTCGCGCGCTCGTGACCGAAGGCGCACTGGTTGGCCAAGGTGAAGCCACCCCGCTGGCTGTGATTCAGCAAATCGATCCTATCTATGTGAACGTAACGCAATCCAGCACAGACTTGCTGCGCTTGCGGCAAGCAATCGCCAACGGCAAGTTGAAGGGCACACCGAATCAATTCAAGATATCGCTGGTCACGGAAGATGGCAGCATCTATCCGCATCAAGGCAATTTGCTGTTCTCCGATATGACCGTCGATGAAAGCTCCGGCTCCATCTTGATGCGCGCCTCGTTCCCCAATCCGGAACACATCCTGCTGCCGGGCATGTACGTGCGCGCGCGCATCGACCAAGCCGTCAATGAACACGCGATCACGGTACCGCAACAGGCAGTGATCCGAAGCGCCGATGGCGCAGCGGTGTTGCTGGTCGGTGCGGACGGCAAAGTGATATCGCAACCTGTGCAAGCAGACACCATGCAAGAGGGCAAATGGGTGATCAGCAAAGGTCTGAAAGCGGGCGATCAAATCATTGTCGAAGGGTTCCAGAAAGCCAAACCGGGCGCAACAGTCAAGCCGGTGCTCTGGCAATCTGCACCGCCGGCCAATCAAAAGAACAGAACGTAATCAAGGAAGCAGCACATGGCAAAGTTCTTTATCGATCGCCCGGTTTTTGCCTGGGTCATTGCCCTCTTTATTTTGTTGGCTGGTGCGCTCTCGGTCACCAAGCTGCCGGTTGCACAATACCCGACCATTGCACCGCCGGCGATCGTCGTCACCGCAACCTATCCAGGCGCCTCTGCCAAGACGCTGGATGAAAGCGTCACCAGCCTGATTGAACAGGAAATGAATGGTGCCGACGGCTTGCAATACATGGAGTCGCAAAGCGAAGCCAACGGCGTCGCCACCATCACCGTGACTTTTATTCCGGGCACCAATCCCGATCTGGCTGCCGTCGATGTGCAAAACCGCCTGAAGCGCGTCGAGGCACGCTTGCCGCAAGCCGTCACCCAGCAAGGAGTGCAAGTCACCAAGGCACGCAGCAACTTCCTGCTGTTCGCCACATTGTCATCCACCGATGGCCGTCTGGATCCGGTCGCCTTGGGCGATTATTTGTCGCGCAATGTATTGAATGAAATCAAGCGCGTGCCGGGCGTCGGTCAGGCGACCTTGTTCGGCACCGAACGCGCGATGCGCATTTGGGTGGATCCGCAAAAACTGGTCGGCTTGAAATTGACACCGGCCGATGTCTCGGCCGCCATCAAGAACCAGAATGCGCAGGTTGCTTCCGGCACGCTGGGTGATTTACCGAGTCCGGATTCGCAGCGTATTTCGGCGCCGATCGTCGTGACCGGCCAATTGTCGTCTGTCGAAGAATTTGGAAATATCGTGTTGCGCGCCAACCCCAACGGTTCCACCGTGCGCCTGCGCGATGTGGCGCGGATTGAAATCGGCGGTCAGGATTATTCACGCTCGGCTCTACTACAGGGCAAGCCGATTTCAGCTGTCGGCGTGCTGCTTTCACCTACCGCCAATGCGCTGGAAACCGCAAAACTGGTGCGCGCCAAGATGAATGAACTGTCGCGATTTTTCCCTGCAGGCGTGAAGTACGACATCCCCTACGACACATCGCTGTTCGTGAAAATCTCGATTGAAGAAGTGGTCAAGACTTTGCTGGAAGCAGTGTTTCTGGTGTTCCTGGTGATGTATTTATTTCTGCAAAACATCCGCTACACGCTGATCCCGACCATCGTGGTGCCGGTCGCATTGATGGGCACCTTCGCCTCGATGGCGGCGTTCGGTTATTCGATCAACGTACTGACCATGTTCGGCATGGTACTGGCGATCGGCATTCTGGTCGATGATGCCATCGTAGTGGTGGAAAACGTCGAACGCATCATGAGCACGGAAGGGCTGTCGCCGCGCGATGCCACGCGCAAGGCGATGGGTCAGATCACCGGCGCGATCGTCGGCATCACGCTGGTGCTGACTGCGGTGTTCATCCCGATGGCATTCTTCGGCGGTGCGGTCGGTGCGATCTATCGTCAGTTCACCTTGTCGATGGTGTCGTCGATGCTGTTCTCGGCACTGATGGCATTGAGCCTGACGCCTGCGCTGTGCGCAGTCTTGCTCAAGCCGATCAATCCTGAAGATCATGCAGAAAAACGCGGTTTCTTCGGCTGGTTCAACCGCGCATTCAAAAGCACCGCAACGCACTATCAGAGTCGTATCGGCAAGATGCTCAAGACCACCACACGCTACATGATCGTGTATGGCTTGATCATTGTGTGTGTCGGCTTGCTCTACGCAACCAGACCATCGTCATTTTTGCCCGCAGAAGATCAAGGCTACCTGATTACCAATGTGCAGTTGCCGCCGGGCGCCAGCGCAAGCCGGACCGCCAGTGTGCTGGAACAGGTCGACGCTTATTATGCGAAGCAGCCTGCAATTGACCGTGTGCTTGCCGTCACCGGATTCAGTTTTTCCGGCAGCGGACAAAATGCGGGCCTGGTATTTACGCCATTGATTGATTGGAATGAGCGCGACAAGAATAATTCTGCGACGGCGATCGTGGGCCGCGCATTTGGTGCGCTCTCGACCATCCGCGATGCGATTATCTTTCCGGTCAATCCTCCTCCGATCCGTGAACTGGGCAATGCCACCGGCTTTACCTTCCGCCTGCAGGACCGTGGCGGTTTGGGACATGAAGCTTTGCTGGCAGCGCGCAATCAATTGCTCGGCATGGCAGCCAAGAGTCCCGTACTGAAGGGTACGCGCCCGGAAGGATTGGAAGACGCGCCGCAACTGCAATTGGACATTGACCGCGACAAGGCCAATGCGCTCGGCGTCTCCTTTGCCGACATCAACAGCGCGCTGTCGAATACGCTGGGTGCAGCCTACCTGAACGACTTCCCCAACATGGGACGCCAACAGCGCGTGATCCTGCAGGCAGATGCGCCGCAACGTTTGCAGCCGGAAGATTTGTTGAAGATTTATGTGCGCAATGCACAAGGTACGATGGTGCCGTTCTCCTCCTTTGCCAGCTCGCGCTGGATCGTCGGCTCCGTGCAATTGGCACGTTACAACGGCTATCCAGCTTATAAAATTTCTGGCGATGCTGCACCCGGGCGCAGCACCGGAGAAGCCATGGCGGAAATGGAAAGATTGGCAAACCAATTGCCAAATGGATTCGGCTATGAATGGACCGGCTCTTCGTTCGAGGAAAAAACTTCCGGCTCGCAAGCAACGGCGCTATACGCACTGTCTTTGCTCGCCGTGTTCCTGTGCCTGGCGGCATTGTATGAAAGCACATCGATTCCGTTTTCCGTCATCCTGGTGGTACCGCTTGGCATTCTCGGCGCATTGCTCGGCGCATGGCTGCGCGATATGCCGAACGATGTGTACTTCAAAGTCGGCCTGATTGCGATCATCGGCTTGTCTTCCAAAAACGCGATTCTGATTATCGAGTTCGCGAAAGATTTGCAGGCTGAAGGAATGGGATTGATCGAAGCCACACTGGAAGCCGTGCATCTGCGCTTCCGACCGATTCTGATGACGTCGCTCGCATTTATTCTGGGTGTGCTGCCATTGGTGATCGCTACTGGCGCCGGTTCAGCCAGCCAACGCGCGATCGGTACCGGCGTAATGGGCGGGATGATTTCTGCTACGGCGTTAGCCGTATTCCTGGTGCCGGTATTCTTCGTGGTTGTACGAAGAGTTTTTAAGGGTAGCGAACGTCAACGCAAAATGTATGCAGCCAACATCGATCATAGCGAGGACCATAAGCATGACTAAAACTTTCCTGCGCCAGGTCACCTATGCACTTGTCGCAGCGGGCGTATTGACCGGTTGTTCGATGGCACCGACGTATGTGCGTCCCGATGCACCAGTGGCCCCCACCTTTCCTGTCGGCCCTACCGATATCACGGAAAAGATTGCGCACAATGCCGTCGATATCGGCTGGCGCCAATACTTCCCTGATCCACGCCTGCAAACATTGATCACCAGTGCGCTTGAAAACAATCGTGACTTGCGCATGGCATCACTGCGCATCGAAGAGGCGCGCGCGCAATACAATATTCAATGGGCCGATTTGCTGCCGAATCTGAACGCCGGCGCAAGCGGATCACGCACCCGCGTGCCTGCCAGCCTGTCCTCTTCCGGCAAGGAAGTGGTCGCCAGCAGTTATCAAGTCGGCCTGAGCCTGGCATCGTTTGAACTGGATTTTTTCGGCCGCGTGCGCAGCTTGAACGATGCCGCGCTGGCGCAATACCTGGCGACAGCCGAAGCACGCCAGGCCGCACATATCAGCCTGGTTGCTGAAGTCGCCAAAGCCTATCTGACTGAACGTGCACTGTATGAGCAACAAATGTTGGCACAAAAAGCATTCGAAGGACGCGATGCATCCTACAAGCTTGCCAAACAGCGTTTTGATGTCGGTGCATCATCTGCGCTCGATTTACGTTTAAGTGAAACGCTGGTCGCGTCTGCGCGGATCGCACTGGCAACGCTGGTGCGTCAGCGCGCACAAGCGATCAATGCATTGACGCTGTTGGTAGGCAAACCGTTGTCTGATTTACCGGAAGCGAAATCATTGTCGGATCAAAATATTGTGACCGAGTTGCCTGCCGGCTTGCCGTCCGATTTGTTGACACGCCGCCCCGATATCCGCGCTGCAGAACAGCGATTGAAATCGGCCAATGCCAATATCGGCGCTGCCCGTGCCGCTTTCTTCCCGCGCATTTCGCTGACCGCAGGGGTCGGCACTGCCAGCAATGCACTGTCCGGATTATTTGAAGCGGGCTCGCGCACGTGGTCATTTGCACCGCAATTGGTGATGCCGATTTTCGATGCAGGCCGCAATAGAGGTAATCTGACGCTATCGGAAGTGCGCAAGAATGAAGCGATTGTCGATTATGAAAAAACCATCCAGGTTGCATTCCGCGAAGTTGCGGATGCGTTGGTCGCGCGCAGTGCGATTGATGAACAGATCGACGCGCAGCGTGCTTTCCTGAATGCGGTAACGGAACGTTTGAAACTGTCGCAGCAACGTTTTCAAGGCGGCGTTTCAAGCTCGCTGGATGTACTGGATGCGGAGCGTGATTTATTCTCGGCGCAGCAAGCTTTAGTGCAGATCAGCTTGCTGCGATTGACCAACGCGATTGACTTGTATCGTGCGTTGGGTGGCGGCCTGGATGAAACGGTCATGATGCTGCCGTCTGAAAAACAATAGCAACACAAACGCGATGCGGCTTTTAATCTCCTCCCCTTTCAAGGGGGAGGTTGGGTGGGGGATGGGTTGTACTGCATTTATTAACCCATCTCCCCTTGCAGGGCGCGCTCAGGCTTGCAAGCCTGAGTCGTTCCGCAGGCAAGCGGCATGCCGCTTGAATTCCCTACTGCACCCCTAACCCTCCCCTTGAAAGGGAGGGAATCCTTTTACTGCGCAGACTTATGGATAATCATCAGGGCCGCAGGCGCAATCAATTCAAAAACTGAATCGATATCCTGTTATTGCGCAAAGCTGCGGCATTCCATTCTCCCGCTGTGGTGGTTGCACGAATGATCGGATAATCGACATGCGGCACGTTCAATCCGCTGGAAACCAGGCGAATGCTGATGCGGCCATCTTTTAATGGCAACGCTACCTTTTCAAAATTCTGATAGGGAACGGTCAGGTAGTCCGTTACCAAAAATTTTGGATTCAAATCCTTGAGCATCTTGCACTGCGTCGCCGGCAAATCGTTGCGCGCCAGACGCCATGTATTTCCATCGCCTACTTCAAGACACACATTTCCGAAATTAATATCAACGACCAGCGGCCCCTTATAACCCGCATCGTCGAGAATATTCACCAGCCTGTTCAAGTTCGCCAGTTGCAAATCATTGAGCGGCGGCTCTCCATAATTGAATTGGAAATCGGCATTTTGCACCCAGCCGATCGCCCGCAACAAACTCGCATTGTCTGCGGAATTGGCATCGGCCATCAGCCTATTGAGAGGTGAAGCAGGAACCGGCGGAGTTTCTGTTTTCCTTATTTCTGCAGCAGCCAATAAATTTTTTGACGCCTCTTTCAATTCAGCTTGAACCTGCCATAGCGCATATCCCAGAAAACCGATACCCAAGGTAATCGCAGCGAGCAACAAATTGGAAGAAATGGCAATCCTTTTCCTTTCTGCAGAAATGATATTTTTAACCACGGACTTAACCGCTGATAATGAAGCGCCACCGATAACAGCTTCCTTGTTCGCCGATTTTTCGATGTTGGTGGACAAGCGCTTGATGATAAATTGTGTGCTGTTGTTGATTTGACTTCTGACATCTGCGATATGGATCTCGAACAAGCGGCCGATTTGCAGTCTTACCTTGTCGACATCCTGAATGGGTTGTTCCTTTACGGCGGCGATAATCGAGGTGTTTGTCCGTTGTGCGACGAGCGATGTGTCGGCTTTGTCCTTGTCTCCACTCTCTGTGGTTGCAGGTGCTTGCATACTGATATTCAGAACTTGCAGCACCCGTTCCAGATTGGATGGCTGCATCGCTCCTTTTGCGAGGATATCCTGGGCACCCAAGGCGATCGCCTGACTGACAAATAGATCATCTTGCTGCGATGTGTACATCACGACCGGGATCAGCGCAGTATGCGGACTTGCCTTGATGGTCTTGAGCGCCTCCATTCCCGTCATTCCTGTCATTTGATGATCAAGAAAAATGACGGCCGGATGGTTATAACTCAGATAAGCCAATGCCTCTTCAGCGGAAGACACGACGTCGATTTTGAGATGATATTTTTGCAGCATGCGCTTGAGCAAATGCTGCGCAGTCTTTGAATCATCGACGATCAATACTTGGCTAGGATTCATTTGTCTCCCCGGTTTATGATGCTTGGGTGCTTGCTTTTATTTCTGGATTTTATATTAAGCCTATCATGCGTCAATAACATAGGGAAATAAATCGCGCTGACACATCTCAATAACCAACAGAGCAGAATGGCAAGATGCCGAAATGAGAATAGCGAACTCATCTTCGTTATGAAGATGAAATGTCATTTCCTCAAGGAATCAATCCAAGAGTGGCCGCAATAAAGCCATTGTCCGGTTCGTCGCGCCGCGGTGAAGTTCGGCGAAGATTTTCGCCTTCTCACCCATGTTCGTGTATTGACTATTGGTATGCAATAAACGCATCGCCTCATTCAACATTGCGGCGGCATCCTGCACCCGCAATGCGGCGCCTGCTTCAATTGCATCTTCGCTGACCACACTGAAATTAAATGTGTACGGCCCGAGCAATACCGGCTTGCCTAACGCGCAAGCTTCGATCAAATTCTGTCCTCCCAGCGGCATCAGGCTGCCGCCGACGAAAGCGATATCGCATGCAGCGTAATAGGTGAACATTTCACCCATCGAATCGCCCAGCATGATGCGTACTTCAGGAGCAATCGCCGCTGTACCCAATGTCGAGCGACGGCACATCGGCAAACCGCGTGCAGTGATCATGCGCGCCACTTCATCGAATCGTTGCGGATGACGCGGCACAATGACGATCAATGCATCCGACGACGGCATTTTTTTCAACGCATCGAGTATCAATGCTTCTTCGCCTTCACGCGTGCTGGCGCATAGCAAAACCGGACGTGTGCCGATTTGCGCACGCAACTCTGCTCCATTGCGCAATGCTGCATCCGGTGGCGTCACATCGAATTTGATGCTGCCAGTGACAACCACTTTATTTGCGCCAAGTTGTTTCAAGCGCGCCGCATCGGATTTGGTTTGCGCTGCGATGCAAGTTAACTGCTTGGCCGCATCAGTGATCAAACTGGATAACCTGTGTGCTTTGGCGAGTGAGCGTTCCGACAAACGTGCATTGACGAGCGCGACTGGAATATGATGCTTCGCACATTGCGCCACTGCGTTAGGCCACACTTCCGTTTCCATCAATATGCAAATCCGCGGTGCAAAGTGCTTGAGGAAACGTCCCACCATCCAGCCGGTATCGTATGGCAAATAGCATTGCAAAACACGCGGCGCATATTTTCCGAATAACGCCTTCCCTGCTGTGCGGCCGGTCGGCGTCATATGTGTGAGCAGGATGGTATGCGCCGGATAAGCAGACAACAACGCTTCCAGCAAAGGTTCTGCCGCACGTGTCTCGCCAACTGACACTGCATGAATCCAGATCACCGGCGTGATCGCGCGATTGAATGCACTGCACTGATAAAAACTCAGCCTCTCGGCCCAATGCTGCCGATAGTCTGGTTCTTTGCGGCCACGCCACCATAACCGCGCCAGCACCAAAGGCAAGGCGATCCACCATGCCAGGGAATAAAGCGCGCGCATCAGATAAGTGTGCGGCCGGTGAGGCGCGTCAGAATTGCGAGCGGACTCGCTTCAGGGTCGTATTGCTGTGCGACCGGCAAATGAAAGGTTTGCTCCATCATGTATTGCCCCGACATCACGGCGTGCGATGTCTGGTCGGAAAAGCAAACCCATACACAACCAGACGGAAACGGCATCGTGATTTGCGGCGCATCGCGCTGATAATCAAGATCCGATTTCATCCCGTCATGCAATTGCAGCATCAAGTGATCGTATTCGCTGCGCAAGGATTTTGTAATGTGCAGTGCATTGATCGCTTTCGCTTGCCATGCAACATACGGTTTGGCGCGCGGTAAAAATCGTTTGGCGACTGCCTCGAATGGCTCACCTATGCGCCATACACGCGGTTCGCCGGATGGATTGACATTGGTGAACACGCGCAGGATACGCTCGCCATAATTCGGCCGCGATGGAAATGCATCGACATGCATGCGTCGATCATCGGCACGCCATGATTGACTACGCGTTGCGACTTGCATCGGACGATAGCTGGTCGGTGCCAAACGCAATGCATCGGTGTAGCGCGGCACGATCGAATGAATCAACGACTGCGCTTGTGTGCGGAAACGGCCTATCATCGAAGCCAATGCCGCTTGCGTTGCAGCATCGCCGACTGCGCCTTTCAAACGGCCTTGCGCATCCAGACTGATGTTGCGTGATTTGGGATCGCGGATCTCAGGGGAAAAGAAACGCTTTTCATCGGTTGATGGCCTGAACGCCAGTTTGGGGAAATACAAGACCTTTCCAGCTTCCAGCGCGGCAATCCATGAATCGGACACGGTACCAACTGTCCATTCTGCTGCATCAATTTCGAGAATTTGGTTTTCCATTCCCGTATTATGCCGCGATTCAGGTGAGAAACAAATAACTTGGGAGGAGCTTACGAGTGCCAAGGCGCCCGAAGAGATAGGGTGTCGTCCCAGCGAACGCTGGGATCCAGCAGCATTAAACTACGAATTTCCTTAGCCAGACGCAATGAAGACACTAGGCTCCAGCGTTCGCTGGAATGACAGGTTTCTGCGATACCGTCAAAGCATCAATTGCGGCTTCCACTTCAGTCACAGTGGGAGGCTGCCCAATATCACCGATATTAATAATTTTTGGCGACCAATCGCCTTGCGTTTTCCAGCGCGGCGAATCGCAATACAGTTCAATGGTGGGACGCATGAACGCTGCAGCGATATGCGTCAAGCCGGTATCGACGCCGATCACCAGTTTTGCACGTTGCGCCAACGTCACCGCTTCCATTAACGGCAGTTTTGGCAAAACCTTGGCATTACGCATTTGTGCAGCCAGCCGTTGCGCTGCATCCTTCTCATCTTCGCTCCCCCATGGCAATAGCACCTGCAACCCGCGCTCATTCAATCCTTGTGCTATCTGAATCCAGTGGGAAGGTGCCCATTGCTTGGCAGCGCGCGCCGTGCCATGAAAGAACACGGCATAAGGCGTAGTCGGCAACCATGTGGGCAGCGCCTCGTGTGACGTATCAGCCGGCTGCAAATTAAAATCGGCTTGTCCATCGATTGAATAGTGTAACGCAGCAGCAGCCACCTGACGCGCACGCAGCACCGCATGCGTATGCGTATCAACCGGCACACTGATGTCGTGAAAAATCCGTGAGATGCCTTCATAACCCGAACCTTCAGTCGCATTCGCCAAGCCAACGCGTTTACCGTTCGGTGCCAAACGTGCCATGCGCATCACTGCGCTGGTTTTGAACAAGCCTTGTGTATCGAAAACAAAATCGTAGGATTCGCGACGTAACGATTGGTGGAAGTTGCGCATTTCCGCGCGCGTATTCGCCGAGAAAAAACTTTTCCGCCAACGGCGCAATGCGAATGGAATGATATTGCGCACACTGGGATTCAAACGTACCAGACTGGTATACGCTTCCTCGACGACCCAATCGATATGAGCGTCTGGATAGTGGCGCAAAATATCCGCCACCATCGGCATGTTATGCACCACGTCGCCCAGCGACGAAACGCGGACGATCAGGATATTCAAATCAGATCCGATTCAACGGTCAGCGCACAGGATACGCGCACATCAAAACGGTAGCGCCGCATCTGGTTTCGCTGCAACGATCACGCGCTTGAATTCCGCTTGAATGCGATCCAGTGCCGCTTTCGATTCCGCTTCAAATCGCATCACAATCACCGGTGTCGTATTGGACGAGCGCGCCAAGCCAAAACCATCCGGATACTCGACGCGCAAACCATCGATTGTAATGATTTGATCTGAACCGGGGAATTTCGCATCGCGCTGCATCTTTTCAATCAAGGAAAAATTCTCGCCTTCCGCAAGTTGCAACTGCAGCTCAGGCGTACTGGTCGATTGCGGAAGTGCATTCAAGATTGCAGAAGAATCTTTTTCACGGCTCAACAATTCAAGCAGGCGCGCACCAGCATACAAACCATCATCAAAACCATACCAGCGATCTTTAAAGAAAATATGGCCGCTCATTTCGCCACCCAGCGGTGCCTCGGTCTCGCGCATTTTTGCTTTCACCAGCGAGTGCCCGGTTTTACACATCAATGGCTTGCCACCGCGTTGCGTAATCCATGGCGCAAGATGGCGTGTGCATTTAACGTCATACAGAATTTGTTTGCCTGCATTGCGTGTCAACACATCTGCAGCGAACAACATCAACTGACGATCCGGATAAATGATCTGGCCATCTTTTGTCACAACACCCAAACGGTCACCGTCGCCATCAAAAGCCAAACCAATTTCTGCATCGGTCTGCTGCAGGCAACGAATCAGGTCCTGCAAATTTTCAGGGTGCGCGGGATCAGGATGGTGATTCGGGAAATTGCCATCCACTTCGCAAAACAATTCGATGACATCGCAACCCATCGCACGATACAGATCGCCGGCAAATGCGCCTGCCACACCATTGCCGCAATCAATTGCAATCTTCATCGGACGCGCCAGCTTCACATCATCAACAATTCGTTGTTGATATTCAGTCTTGATGTCATGCGCGCTGTATTTGCCGGATGCACTTTCAGCATTTAGCCTGGACTCATTTTGCACGATCGTGTGATACAACGCTTGAATCGTGTCGCCATAAATCGCTTCGCCCGCCAGCACCATTTTGAAGCCATTGTAGTCAGGTGGATTGTGGCTACCGGTCACCATGATGCCGGATTTTGCATTGAGCACATGCGTGCCGAAATACACCATCGGCGTGGCAACGACGCCGAGATCTATTACATCGACACCGGAAGATTGCAAACCGACTGCCAAGGCCGCTGCCAGCTCTGGCCCCGACAGCCGGCCATCACGTCCAATCACGACAATTTGTTCGCCTTTAGCGCGTACTGCCAAGCCGAAAGCGTGACCGATTTTTTTGGCGATTGACGCATCCAGTGTTTTGCCGACGATGCCACGGATGTCGTAGGCTTTAAAGATGCTTTTTGAGAGGTTTAACATTACTAGTCTGGTTTTTTAGTGAGATTCGAAAATATTAGCATAGTAATATTTCCGACTTCTGATATCTGTCATCAAAGGAAATAATAGTTACTCTCGGGAATCCAGGCTCACTCTTCCACGAAAACGTCAAACAGAAAATAAATCGGACATACAAAAGCTTCTGTTTGGGCCGAAAATACAAATGACCTATCGCCGCTTCAGAAATGTTATATCAGCCGAAAGTTCAGACTTCTTACTTTTTTCTGCCCAAATATAATCCTCAATTCCACACTGGGGCTGATATTCGTCGACAGCTTGCATAAGCAATGCACGCATTTCCTCATAGTCGGCCCGGCTACAAGCATTCTCCATTTTCATCAACAGTTCATACAATACCGGCCAGGCAATTTCCTTTTCTTGCGCCCTCATGATTAATGGGTGTTCGGTACCTTCAACATTATCGCCAATTAACAATTCTTCATATAGCTTTTCACCCGGACGCAAACCAATATGCTGAATTTCTATGGTGCCGTCCGTTGACTCACCTTTTACTTCCAATCCGCTCAGATGCACCATGCGTCTTGCCAAGTCCATGATCTTGACCGGCTCACCCATATCCAGGACGAAAACATCGCCACCTTCGCCCATCGCGCCTGCCTGCAAGACTAGCTGTGCCGCCTCTGGAATTGTCATGAAGTAACGCGTAATCTCGGGATGGGTAACCGTGACTGGACCGCCTTCCATTATCTGTTTGCGAAATAACGGCACAACAGATCCTGACGACCCCAGAACGTTCCCGAAGCGCACCATACAAAACCTTGTGCGATTCTGTTCGCGCGACAATGCTTGCAAAATGAGCTCTGCAAATCGCTTGGTAGATCCCATCACGTTCGTTGGTCGCACTGCCTTGTCCGTTGAGATCAATACAAAGCACTTCACTCCTGTTGCTACCGCCGCTTGTGCAATGCTTAGAGTACCAAACACATTGTTGCGGATCCCTTCAATCGGGTTGTGCTCTACCAAAGGTACATGTTTATAAGCTGCTGCGTGATATACCGTCTCCACTGAAAACGTGGTCAGGATTTTTTTGCATTTTTCATTGTCCGCGACGGAACCAAGAAACGGCAATAATTCAACTTTCGATTCCAATGAATTATTCAGTGCTCTTAATTCTTGCTTGATCGAATAGAGTGCAAATTCAGACATGTCCAACAGGATTAATCGAGACGGCTTAAGCCGAATAATCTGACGGCACAACTCTGCCCCTATCGATCCCCCTGCACCAGTTACCATGACGGATTTATCAGTTATGCAGCTCGCGATCAAACGCATATCCGGATCGACTGTGTCACGCCCCAAAAGATCTTCAATCTCAATGTCGCGCACATCTTGTGCCCGCAACTCACCATTGAGCAAGCTCCCGATCGGGGGAGTCACTTTTATTTTGACCTTGTAAGCTTCGAGACGATCGAGAATGCGCTTTTGCTGGCTTCTGGTTATTGATGGCATAGCCAATAACACTTCTTTAATGCCTTTGCGTGCGATCAATTCGGACATCGCGTTTATAGAATAAACTTTAATACCAGCAACCGTTGCGCCTTCCAGCTCTTTTTTATCATCGATAAAAGCGACCGGTATATATTCATGCTCAGCTCTAAGGGCATTCGCCAATTGCGAACCTGCTCGACCTGCACCGTAAATCGCGACACATTGAGCATCCTCAGAGCGAGTGATCTGCATAAAATATCCACGCACCAAATAGCGACTCACCACCACATATAAACTTCCACCCACCCAGTACATAATGAAAACGCCACGTGACATTCCCTGCATATGCGTCGTGAAAAATGCTAATACCGACAGTAATAAGACTGAGAATGTCATACCCCACACGACCACAACTACGATTTTTTGATCTAGAAAACGAATGACTGCACGGTATAAACCCAGTCTAATAAAAATTGGAATTGAAATGAGTGGTGCACAGACAATTACCCAAACATATTGCATAAACAATGGGTAAGTGACGCCGTCATAGCGCAATGAAATAGCCATATAAACAGCCAATGGCAGCATAAACAGATCTACTGTTGCAGCAATAATTTGTTTATGAAAACGCGATAACTCTTTAAAGAATAATTTCATCTTAATCTTACGCCGCCATTTTGGGGCAAGGATAATTTCATTATGTCCAGAGACCACGTGTATCAACAACCTTATAAGATCGCATTGTGTGTTTGGAAATACCTTTAAATAAC
Organism: Burkholderiaceae bacterium; assembly: GCA_036560485.1. Classification (GTDB taxonomy): domain Bacteria; phylum Pseudomonadota; class Gammaproteobacteria; order Burkholderiales; family Burkholderiaceae_D; genus DATBRC01. The sequence goes on along the minus strand of DATBRC010000061.1, from coordinate 2,398 downwards.
TTATGGTCAACTAACAAGACCACCACATGGGCTTGCATCAAAGCCTCCTCGATGCTGCTCAAAAGCAGTCTTCCCAACAATTTGGCCGGTAATCTATCAATATTTGGTTCCACAGCAATAACAGACCCAGGATGACATGCCAAAATTTCCTGGGCAATCACCACTGCAGGGCTTTCACGCAAATCGTCGATATCCGGTTTAAAAGAGAGACCAAAGCATGCAATTGTTATATCACGCGCAGTTTTATTTGGATTTTCCTGAAGGATATCTGCTACAGCCAATTTAATTTTGTTTAAAACCCAACCAGGTTTCCCATCATTTACTTCACGAGCAGTTCGAATCAATCTTGCTTGCCCAGGCGATTGACTAACAATGAACCATGGATCAACAGCAATACAATGTCCACCGACACCTGGCCCTGGTTGCAGGATATTTACCCGCGGGTGCCGATTTGCCAGTTTGATTAATTCCCAAACGCTAATATTTAACTTATCGCAAATAATAGAAAGCTCGTTAGCAAAGGCAATATTCACATCTCGAAAACTATTTTCGGTCAACTTGCACATTTCTGCAGTACGAGCATCCGTAAGAATACATTCGCCCTCCACGAAAGTTTTATAAAGTGCGGCGGCGGCGGCGGCACATTTTGGAGTAATACCGCCAATGACCCGATCGTTTTGCACTAATTCGCGCAACACATGCCCAGGTAGGACTCGCTCTGGACAATGAGCAAGACGAATATCAGAACTCTCCCCATGCGTATGGGGAAAAGTTAGATCTGGCCGTACTGCATTCAACCAGGTAGCTATTTGCTCAGTTGTCCCAACCGGGGACGTTGATTCCAATATGACAAGGTCACCCTTCTTCAATACTGGAGCAATTGCTTTGCTTGCAGCCTCTATAAATGAAAGATCTGGTTCATGATTCCCTTTAAACGGTGTTGGCACAGCAATAAGGAATGCATCTGCCGGCTCTGGTTTTGTAGTGGCACGCAAGTATCCACTGGTGACCGCTGCATGCACAACCATATCGAGATCCGGCTCAATGATATGAATCTCACCGCGATTGATAGTATCTACCGCTGTCTGACTGACATCAACACCAACAACTTTCTTTTTGAAAGATGCGAAAACGGCCGCTGTTGGCAATCCAATATAACCCAAGCCAATAATTGAAATAGATTCAAAATTCATGATTGCAAACGATAAGTTTTAACTAAAGATTCAAGAATACGAACACATGATTTACCATCACCGTACGGATTATGCGCGAAACTCATCTTCTCATAAGTTTCTGAGTTGGTTAGCAATTCATGCAAATGACTAGTAATCGCGGTTACGGATGTGCCAACAAGTTTGACTGTTCCGGCTGCCACGGCCTCAGGCCGCTCTGTGGTATCACGCATTACAAGTACTGGTTTACCGAGTGACGGAGCCTCCTCTTGAATGCCTCCAGAATCGGTCAAAATTACATACGCACGATCCATTAAATAAACAAAAGGGAGATAATCTAATGGCTCAATTAAATAAACATTGGGTATATGTGCAAGTAAACTATTAACTGGTTCACGCACATTGGGATTTAAGTGCACAGGATAAACGATTTCAACTTCCGGGAATTTTTTTGCGGTATCAGCCAGCGCTTGACATATACGATCAAATCCTCCACCGAAGTTTTCACGTCTATGACCCGTAACTAAAATCATGCGTTTGTTCTTACGCAAAAAATTGAACTGTTGATCCAATTCTTGTTGCAACCCAGGCGAATTACGAAGTTTAACTAAGACTTCAAGTAGCGCATCAATTACTGTATTACCCGTGACAGTAATCGTGGCGTAATCAATACCCTCTCGTAACAAATTATTGCGCGATGTTTCTGTAGGTGCAAAGTGTAAAGCGGCTAGACTACCCGTCAATTTGCGATTCCCCTCTTCAGGCCAAGGAGCATACATATTTCCTGTGCGCAATCCAGCTTCAACGTGTGCAACTGGGGTTTTCTGAAAGTATGCTGCTAGACTTACTGCAAAAGTTGTAGCGGTGTCACCATGTACTAATACAACTTCAGGCGCAAATTGTGCAAACACTCCTTTCATACTTTGTAAAATACTCGTAATGACATCAGTTAAATCTTGGCCTCGCTTCATAATATCTAGATCGAAGTGTGGCCGAATCGAAAAAAGCCTCAATACCTGATCCAACATTTCTCTATGTTGTCCAGTAACACAGACCTTAGTATCAAATCGAATATCAGCAGATAGCGCTAAAACTAAAGGCGCCATTTTTATAGCCTCGGGCCGTGTGCCAAAGACACACAAAACTTTTATAGGCGTCTTGTTCATAGATTATCGACTGTTATATTGTTTTTATATTTGGTTAATCAACAATATTTTCGCAATATC
>DATBRC010000060.1:0-27520 GCA_036560485.1 Burkholderiaceae bacterium | reverse complement strand
TAATTGGCGTGACTAGTTTATTCGTGATTGTATTCATAGCCGTTCTCCATTATGTGCGCGAGAGTTGGAATGCTTATTTACAATTCAAGTTGCAGAGAGTCGAACATTGAAATGATTTTCTTTGAACGCCGGAACCATGCGTAGTTCCACAAACGTCGACGTGCCGAATGATTTGTCATGCAACTTGCTGCGTCATATCCAGTCTTATCGCTGTGCATCCATTCTTGAAATGTCACTGATTTTTCAGAGGCGAATCAACAAGGAGATTCAACATGGCAAGCAAACAGCCGCGATCACAGGCCGATACGACTTTACGCAACCAGCAGGTCAGTTCATCGGGACAATCCGATAACGCACTTTCGCAATCATCCGCCGATCAAACCGGCGATGGGCGATTTTCCGTGGCCGAAGAGGTGAATCTGGATCAGCAATCCGATAAAGCCAGACAGGTAGGCCAACTGTCTCTGGATTGGGGTGAAGTAGAGGGCAATGACATACCCGCTGCAAATGCGGCGCTGAAATCAAAAAAACAGAGCACGCGCAAGACGAAGCGTGAAGAAAAATTGAAGCAGTCAATTAATCGGGCAGTGCCGCCTTCGCAGTAAAGTCAATGCAGTGGCCGCCTGACCGCAAAGCAGTTGTGTGATGTGTTACCAAACCACGCAGCGCCAAGCCAAGCCCAAAGGCTGCATAAACGATTAACAACGATTTGCTCGATAGCCGCATTTCATATCCTGGTTGCAATCTGTGCGGCGTCATTTTGTAATCGACAAAGCAGGCGAGGGCCGATACTGCAATGCCCCCGGCCAGTATCTTGCCGATTTCGCGGTTCTCTGCCTGAATATCCGCATGTTTTCCGAACCATTTTTCATATATGGTGGCCCACAAGGTCGATGCGGAATGATGGATCATGTATCCAAGCAATGAATATCGCGAACTAGGCGCATTGTGCTGCGCTGCCTCATCTCCCCAAATCCAGTGGCTGATTGCATTTACAGGCCCGAATGGCGTGCCGCTTTCATGTTTGCCGCGCGCCGCCAATGCTGCTGCGGAAGCAGCTGCCGCAATCGCGCCGGATACGGCGCCATCGCGCAGTGCTTGTCCCCATGTCTTCATCGCATGCTCCTGTTTGCATTGAACCGATGTTCTGCATATTTAGTCATATCTGTTCTGACGATCAGGATCCCGTGTGGTTCCCAAAACAAAATGGTTCTTCTACTAACCGGCGCAAGCGGATTTCTTGGTCGACATCTATTGGAAGTATTATCGGCGGCAGGACATCAAGTCATTTGTGCCGTGCGCAACACTTCCTCAAAAAATGTGCAAGATCCCCGCTTGCGCCACATTGCAGTCGACTTCACGCGCGACTTCGACGAGACAATGTGGTTACCGAGACTGCAAGGCATCGATGGTGTCATCAATGCGGTCGGCATCATTCGTGAGACGCCGTTTCAAACTTTCGATGCGATCCATGTCAAGACGCCACGCGCTTTATTTTCCGCTTGCGTACATGCAGGTGTAAAACTGGTTATACAAATTTCGGCGCTGGGAGCCGATGCTGGCGCGCAAAGCCGTTATCACCGATCCAAGAAAGAGGCCGATGACTTTCTTGTCTCGCTGAATTTGCCATCCGTCATTGTGCAACCTTCGCTCATCTATGGCGATGATGGCACCAGTGCAAAACTTTTTACCACACTGGCAAGTTTGCCGGTTATTCCATTGCCTGGAGCCGGAAAACAAATGATCCAGCCGGTTCATATCGAGGATGTGTCAGCTGTTATTGTTGCCCTGCTGGATAAAAAACTATCTTCAGGCACACGGCTTCCGGTAGTCGGGCCGCAGCCTTTGTCATACCGGAATTTTCTGTCGATTCTTCGAACATCAATGGGATTGAAGCATCCGTTATTTATCCCGATACCGCGCACATTGATGCGTATTGGAACGAGTGCAAGCCGCTTTCTGCCCGGCAGTCTGCTCGATAACGAAACGCTGCAAATGCTTGAACGCGGCAACACGGCAGCTGCGATGCCGATGTGTGCTTTGCTTGGCAGAGCACCTAAACCACCAGAGCAATTCATCACGCAGCGTAATGCTGCTGCGATACGCACGCAGGCACAGTTAAGCTGGCTGCTGCCGATGCTGCGTATAAGTATCGCATTGGTATGGATTGTGACAGGCATTGTGTCGGCCTGGCTGTTTCCGGTTGCCGAAAGTTATGCGCTGCTGGCGCGTGTCGGTATCGGCGGCGCATTCGCACCTGTGATGCTGTACGGCGCAGCGCTTCTTGATTTCATATTCGGTGCTGCCACACTGCTGCTGAAACGGCGTCATTACTTATGGCTGGCCCAGTTGGCGGTCATATTTTTTTACACGGCGATAATCAGCTGGAAGCTTCCTGAATTCTGGATTCATCCCTATGGGCCGTTGCTGAAAAATCTCCCAATGGCTGCAGCGATCTGGCTTCTGCTGGAAATGGAAAAAGCATAATGGAATAGTAATGGAATATCTTGCAGTCAAATGGATCCACATCATTTCATCGACGCTTTTATTCGGCACCGGCATCGGCTCCGCTTTTTATCTGTTGTTGACAAGCCTGACGCGCGATCTTCATGCCACTGCCGTGGTGACACGACTAGTCGTATGGGCGGACTGGCTTTTCACCACGCCGACTGTGATCCTGCAACCGCTGACCGGTTTTTACCTGTTAGGTTTGATCGGCGTTCCATTCAATACCCGTTGGGTAATCTGGTCGATCGTTCTGTACGCTGTTGCAGTCGGTTGCTGGATTCCTGTTGTCTGGCTGCAGATAAAAATGCGTGACTGTGCACGCGAAGCGTCGAGTCATTACGAGACCTTGCCGTCCATTTATTAGCGCTATCTGACGACATGGATCCTGCTCGGCATCATGGCATTCATCGCTTTCTTGCTTGTGTTTTACATGATGGTCTTTAAGCCGGTTTGATATTTTTCTGAATATGATTCGGTAAAAGAAAAAGATATAAACTCATTTGCGTGGTGGAATAACCTCCACTGGAATGCCCCAGATGCCGATTCCCCTCGATTGGGCAATTTTTTCCATTGTCACGTATTCAAAAGGTGCGCCTGGTGCGGCAACTGCCCATCCTCTTTGCAACATCCATTCGCTTAAATCCTCATTTTCGTATCGGCAGCTTGCCACAATGCTGCCGTCAGAATTTGTTGCTCGCGGTGTGCAGTGAACGAAATCACCGGAGATCTTGAAATCCAGCGCCAATGACGATCGTGTCCCGCATGGAGACGGCCTGATAAATAGATAGCATGTGTGATCGGTCGGAGGAATGTAAATGCCATAAAGATGGATTACATAACCGGATATTTTTATTGAGCTATCTTCCTGTACCGAAGCCAAGCCGGAAATCTCTGCATCAGCGATCGCATACGGAACAAGCGTCATTCCGAAAAATGCTGCCGACAAAACATTCAGCATACACATGCTTATTTTCATTTTCTCTTACCTTGCATTGCCAATACAGGTTAAATAAACCAATATGACTAAGACCTGGTAACGGACCAGCTCAGTTCCCGCTCGTTGCAATTGAGCGCTTCTTATCGGTGCATGCTGTTCAGATGAAGGTCTTCTGTTAATGATTTTTTAAATTCACAAGGAACTCAAGAGCAAAATATTTGATCTATAAATACTCTTTCTGTTCGAGGAAGGTTGAAATGAAGATCATCTGAAAAATGCTCTAAATAGGATCGCTGTTGTTGGTATTAGCAAAGACATTCCCGACGTACGATATTTCTGCAAGTCATAAGATTGATCAATGAAAATTTGATTGATCTTAATTTTGATAGTTACGATTTTAGGAGATCATCATGCAACATACAGAACACACACAGCACAAGAAGGCAAAGTCTGGCGCAACGCACGCAAGAAGGAGCACAAGCCATTCCACCAAACACGATGCAATCTCTGTACTGAGTGAAGATCACAAGCGAGTGCAAGGCTTGTTTAAACAATTTGAAAAACTATGCGGGCACAAGAATAGCGAGGACAAGAGAAAAGAGCTTGTTCAGCAAATCTGCGTTGAGCTTACGATCCATACAAAAGCCGAGGAAGAATTATTTTATCCAGCCGCTCGCGAAGCTTTCACAAACAGGGAGATACTGGATGAAGCCTATGTTGAACACGCCAACGCAAAAGAATTAATCAGGCAATTGCAAACGATGCAGCCTGATCAGGAATATTACGATGCAAAAGTCCTTGTGTTGGGTGAATACATTAATCACCATATTAAAGAGGAAGAAGGAAAAATATTCCCGGCGGTTAAAAAAGCGAAAGTTGATCTGGAAGCACTAGGCGAGAGTATCAGCCAACGTAAGGATGAATTGACTGCGGATACTGCCGATGTGTCCATGAGCATGCTCAGCAAGATGTAGAAAACTGCTTGTTTGAGCTTGGCCGGTCTTGATCACGTGCCGCTGAATATTGCTGCATGCAAGATTGGCCGATCCCTTATAAGCGGCATGACTGCATTGATACTTCTTATTTTCAAGCCGATCGATTACCAAGCCGATGCCAGGTTGAATGCCTACTCTTAATTCGCCACCTCATTTCAGAATCGGCCTGGCCGCCAACCGGGCGCATCAAGATGCTGCCGGTTCGGCATTAGTGCGATTGCTGCAGGAGGGACGCGAAGCGATCGAGACTTATTTGCAGCCGCAATTTGTTGTCGTGGGAAGAACGCTGGATGCAATGCGCGCTCATAACTTGTTGCCCGGGTATCCGTCGATCGAGCGCTTTCCTTATGGCCGCGAAGGCGGCTTGATGATGCTTGTATCGCGCATCGCCGAGGTCGATGCCGCGAAATCTCTGGATGCCATCATCTACTTGATGGACCCGGCTGATCCATCGTCCACTTTTCCTGAAGCCTTGGCGCTCAAACGTCAATGCGTCATTCATGGAAAACCGTTTCTATCAACGCTCGCAGGCGCGCGCGAATGGCTGGAACTTGAAGCCATAGCCGTCGGTGCTGCGCCTGATCCAACACTCGATGCCATTTTTAACCTGGCGACGGAAAATATTGCCCTGATTGCGCATGATGCGATGAAAGGTCGCATGCTGGCCTTGGTCGAACAGCATTTTGAATTGCTGGACAGGTTTGCAGTTCGCTACGCGACCGGTACAACCGGCGGCTTGCTGAATCAGCTGGCACGAAAGATCAAAGGAAGCGAAGCAAGGCGCAATTGGGTGCAGCCGTTCCTGAGCGGTCCGTTAGGCGGCGATGCGCAAATCGCCGAACTGATTTTGAATCGCCAATGCCGGCGTGTGCTGTTTTTGGAAGACCCGCACGTTGCACGTCAACACGAAGCCGACATTCAACTGCTTGAACGCGCTGCACGTACCGTCACCGATTATGCATCCTGCAGCAGCGATGCCAACGGTGTGGAGCGATGGTTAAGTTTGCTGGATATGCGCAGCAAGTGTTTTGCATGAGTGCTCTATCGAACCGAAAAGGGGAAGAGTTTTATCATGGACCAAGCGAATAAAGAATTTATCTTGAACATACTCGACAAAGCCAAGGATTTGACGTTGGCTACCGTGCGACCGGATGGGTATCCACAAGCGACAACTGTGGGTTATGCGCATGATGGTTTAACGATCTATATCGGCGTCGGCAAGGATAGTCAGAAAATTGCGAATATCCGCCACAACAATAAAGTCTCGCTGACTATCAATACCGATTATCAAAACTGGAATCAGATCAAGGGATTATCGATGGGATGTCTCGCCGAAATTCTGGGCGATTCAGATGAAATCAGGCGCGCAACCGGTTGCATGATCAAGCGCTTTCCGCAAGTAATTGAATGGCTGGATTCCGGACAGGCGAGTGAAGCAGTGTTTTTAAAAATTACGCCGCAAATCATTTCGATATTAAATTATGAGAAGGGATTTGGTCATACAAATCTGGTGACGGTTTAGGCCCCCCAGCTGATCCTGTTTGATGCTTATAGAGCAGTTTTATTTCGCGTTTACGGGAGACAAAGTCGGATAGTACGGTGAGCATCACAGATTAGAGATTGGCCCCGTACAGGCGAAAGAAAACTGCTCTAGTTACGCACATTAAGCGTGGACAATATTGTGGATAACTCGGATGCGCATTGGTTAAGTGCATGATTTCAATCCATTAATTGAGATTGATTAAAATCAAAGCAGCCAATCTACAAAATGGCATTTTAGCTATCAAGATTGATAATTTCAGCAATATCACAGCATCATTATCGGCAACACATTCATCGATGCAACATCGAATAAAGCGCAAGCAGTTTCATTAAATTGACAGCTTGCGGCGTGTCGGCTTTTGCTTTTTTATTTGAAGGTGGCGCTACCGGTGCCACATCAGTTGTGGACTGCTTGCTATCTGCGTCAATGCTGATACTTGACGACAGAGCCGGTGCCTCACTCACTATTATTTGATTGTTCAAACTATCTTGTGCAATATCGATTTGCTGCTGTACCGGTTCACGCCTGGATAGTTGAGTCAGTCCCATTTGTAATGGTGTTGTGAATGCAAGAGCCGACAGCTCCTGAAAAGGTAATGAACTATTGCTGGTGTCGGCAAAGTTAAGCAATCTGCCTGATGCGAATGTGGACGATGGGACTATTCTGAGCGTAGGCAAATGTTGCGATAACTGTCCCAAGCTATATGAATCTGCAGTGCTCGATGAACCCCCATCCGCTGTTTGCAATTCCACATACCAATCAATACTTACCAAAGCCATCAGCACAGCAAGGCTTATCTTTTTCGACTTCAAGGACAACATAACTGCTCCTTTATATCGCACGTCTTTGCGCTATGCGATATGACTATATTGAGCGGCTAGCTCCCTGAATTTTGTATTTTTATTACGATTCAACCAGTCGTTTTATTATTGCCGCATGGAAAGTATATGCAATTTATCGGCGCTTACCAAGAACTATTTTTAACAATTTTTAACAATATAGTCGGCAGCAATATTGGTAAAAATTTAAGGAAAACTTTTAAAGTTTATAAGGCATGGATAAATCGATACAGCCTGAATAGACGGCCGAATGCTCTTGCATTATTGTTGGAACTCATTTCATAAGTAGGATGGAATACCGAGTGTGTTTTTTAACACTTCCAATTAAACCAGGAGCACCTAACAAAACACGTCGGCGCGCCTTGCCCGATGCATTTTGTTAGATGCTCTAAAAATAAAAGGCAAATATGAGACAGCACACCTTCCTTGGGATGAACAATGACGGTTTTCATCAGCTGCACTATACGGAGTGGGGTGATCCACTTAATAAAAATATCGTTATATGCAACCACGGGTTGACACTCAATAGCCGGTACTTTGATTGGTTTGCCAAAGCTTGCGAGGATCACTATCGGGTCATTTGCCCGGATGTCGTTGGCCGAGGCTTGAGTGATTACATCAAGCCTGACCACTACTGGTATCCGCAATACCTGCGCGATGCTGCAGCATTATTGACGCGCATTGGAGCGACAAAGGTAAATTGGGTCGGCACGTCGATGGGCGGTGTGATAGGAATGAACCTGGCTGCCATGCCGGGCACACCCATAAAACGTTTGGTGCTGAATGATGTTGGACCGTTTATCAGCAAAGAGTCGCTCACGACTATTGCCAACTACATAGGAAAAGACGAGCGCTTTAAAGATCACGACGAAGCAGAAAGTTTTATCCGCAAGTTGTACCCGAAATTCGGCACGCTAACGCCAGTCCAGTGGCGCCACCTGGCACGTGTCGGCACGACGAAAACCGCAGATGGAAATTTGCGTCTCGCCTATGACCCGACTATTCGGGAAAACTTTAAAAAAGCAGTAAGTGACGTTGATGACTGGGCTCTGTGGGACAAAATTAAAATTCCGGTATTGATTTTGCGCGGAGGCGAATCGGCAATACTGACGCAAGATACGCTGGATGAAATGTTGCGGCGTAATCCGATGGCTAGAGCGCACGTATTTGAAGGAATAGGGCACGCACCGCCATTGATGACGGGCGATCAGATCGACGTGATACTGGATTTTTTGGCGGCTTAAAGATTGTCTGCATGTGTAGGGCGATCCTGCGGAAAAGCTTTCTGCTTTGATTTAGCTGGTGGCCTTCATCGCATCGACATATAGACGGAAAGCGCTATCATCAATGTCTACATTAAAATGGCCGGGACTGATATGAAGGTTGTGAAATGCGATATTCCCTCTACCAGCGTGCTCGATCGCCGCTTGATCGAGACGGCTTATTTCAAAGATTCGTACCGCACATATTTGACCCATCCACATGCCAGCATCGTCGACATTTTTCTGGCTATCTTTGCACACCATCCAATGTGGATGAAGATTCCTTTGATCCTTCGGAATGGTATTGTTCCACTCTTCGGGATTGCTGCACCAAGTGCGGCCGAGATCATCAACTTTGAAATCAAAAACAACTACAGTGTCGGTGACAAAATCGGCGTCTGGCCGATCTTGTCCATGACCGAAAACGAAATAGTCGCCGGACGCGACAACAAGCATCTCGATTTCAGACTCTCGATATTAAAGGTAACAGATGGTGAGGCCACAAGCGTTGTCGTGTCCACCATTTGCATGGTGAATAACAGGTTTGGGAAGGTCTATCTATTTTTCGTCGTGCCATTCCACAAATGGGGAGTGCGGCGACTGATTTCAAACGCGGTCATTGCGAAAAGACTGTGATGTTCGATCAACAGCGCATCGCCCTGTTCTAATCGACATCTGATCAATCACGCAAATTTTATCTGCGTGTTTGCACACATCGAAACCGCCAACCTACATGCCCATATTGCGCACACTGGCAGTCGCTTTCGCATTCGCTATGCAATTATTGAAAAAGTCGACTTGATGCGCATGCGCAGATTTTGGATGATCGAACACATTAACAGCAGCGGAAAGAAGAAGCTTGGCATCGTCGTCATCCTGAACAAACCAACGCAATTGCGGTGGAAATGCGCGAATGATTTCAATATCGTCGCTGATCCTGTCGATGAAACTCGTTTCGGCTGCGCCATTGTCACGCGCCACTGCAGCATTTCTAATGAAGTCGCTGCCTTCCTTGCATTCATTCACGCTGAGCGAATGTGCGCTGCTGCGCGCAGGAAGAAGCAACAACATCAAAAGCAAAATTAGCGCGGTGAAGATTGTCGATGTCAGAAAGGATGCTGCAGAAGATATCTGTATCGATCGAGTTGGAATTTCGGGTCGCATAAGTCACCTCCATCACCTAAAGGCGCTGCGGAGTAAGACCCATTTGACAATACAAGCTCAGAGTCGGCCTACCACTCCGACAGGCCGAACAAAACGTCATGTCACATCTTCGTTAACGGCTCGCAAACCACGTTCTTTAACGAAATACCATGCAAATTGAATGCATGAATTAGCGAAAAGTAAATTCGATAGCCTGCATTCCTGTTACCGCAAGATGCCTGTTTGACCGTTTTGTGCGATCCGCGTTAGCGTAGCCATAGCTTGTTTTGACGCCGGACAAAGCATCGCCTTGATCAGTATGCAAACCGCGATTGACGTCATCATGAATTTATGACAATCTTTCAGCCACCCGCCGCAACGAGGCGGGCTTTTTATTTTTGCCGCATGTCGATTTGCCTGCTGGTTTTGCTTGCGAGCCATACAGGCAATCCGGAGAATAGCAATGAGTAACGCCACGAATCCCATCCAGCTTTTCGACTCGGCTTCCAGCACCTATACCTACGTGCTGTTCGATGAAAAATCGCGTGAAGCATTGATCATTGATCCGGTCGATGAGCAGATTGAACGCGATCTGGCAGTCCTTGCGGAACACAAGCTTAAATTGGCGTGGGCATTGGAAACGCATGCGCACGCCGATCACATCACCAGCGCGGGACTGATAGTGGAACACACCGGTGCGCGCACTGCAGCACCGTCAGGTTGCGGCATTATGACCGCTGCGGTACAACTCAACGATGGCGATGTGCTGTCGTTTGGACGGGAAACGATACGCGTGCTGCATACACCAGGTCACACGCATGGCAGCATGAGTTATGTATGGCGTAATAACGTGTTCACCGGCGACACGTTGCTGATCAACGGTTGCGGCCGCACCGACTTTCAATCCGGTAGTGCCGAAGCGCTTTACGACAGTCTGACCCGCGTATTGTTTTCTCTGCCGGACGACACGATCGTCTGGCCCGGACATGACTATCAAGGACGTAGCCATTCGACTATCGGCGCAGAGAAAGCAGGCAATGCACGCGTCGCAGGCAAGACATTGACCGAATTTGTCAGCATCATGAATGCACTTAACTTGCCACGCCCGCGTCGCATAGACGAAGCCGTGCCGGCCAACTTAACCTCCGGCCGGCGCCATGATGCAGGTGGGGACTTGAATATGGTGCGCGGTGTCGATGATTATGCAGGCGACGTCGCACCTCAACTTGCCTATGCATGGTGGCAGAGCGGCGGGGCCGTACTGGTTGATGTGCGTACCGATGCCGAACGCGAATGGGTCGGTTTTATTCCTGGCGCAGTTGCATTGGCGTGGAAGCAGTGGCCTGGTATGGCTCTCAATCCGGCATTCGATGAAACCCTCATGCAAGTTGCACCGAAGGATAAGAAAGTGCTATTCCTGTGCCGCAGTGGTGTGCGCTCTATCGCCGCAGCCAAACGTGCAACGCTGCTTGGGCTGAAAGCCTACAATATTCTTGAAGGTTTCGAAGGCGAGCCCGACGAGCATGCACATCGCGGCCAAAAGGGTGGTTGGCGCTTTCAAGGGCTTCCTTGGCGACAAGGATAAGCTGCCCGCATGCCATATTTATGGCATGTTTTTCTTTCCGGATTCGAATTAGTATAAATCCTTAACCTAATGATAAAGAGTCAGAGGGGACAGACATGATATTGAAAGCACCGGATGAAAAAAACGCTGCAATTTCAGCGTTGGAGAAAATCTTTCTGACTGCGGATAGAGAGAAACAGGCTGCCATTGCGCGTGAACTTCGTATTCTACGCACTGATGTCAATAGTGAAAGTGAAGCAGCTTATCTTATCAACTTCCATCTCAGGCATAATCAAAATACGATCGTTATTCATGACTTGCGTCTGGAACTTGACGACGGTCACGTAGCACATATCGATCATTTGCTAATACATAGCAGTCATCGTTTCTATATTTTGGAATCCAGGTATTTTTCTGATGGCCTGAAAATCAATGCCAAAGGAGAATTCCTGCGTTGGAACGACTGGCGACAAGCCTTTGAACCTACACCATCGCCTATTGAACAAAATAGACGACATGCTGAAGTGCTGCGGCAAACATTAGCATCGCTTGGGCTGTGCGAATCGCATATCAAATCATATGTATTGATCGGGCCTCATGCCCGTATTGATCGTTCTGAAGATCGATCCGAGCGATCTGATACGGAGCAGGTGGTAAGGGCAGACCTATTCATGATTGACTTGACCGAGGATTTGGAAAACATCTCTTTCTCAAAGTCGTTGGCTAATTCAGCTACAAAATCAATGCGGGATTCGATCTCCGACATCGCGATCAAACTGATCGCATTACATCGGCCTGTCGCTACCAACTATGCAAACAAAATTTGGTTGAGCGAAATTTCGCCATTGGAGGAGATACCGGAAAGGCTAATTTAATAGCAGGCATATTGATCGGGATGTGTGATGACCACAAAAAAAATAGAGACAAGCTGTGAACCTGAAGTTAACGCAATTGAGAAGCGGTGGTGCGCAAGCCATTTTGGTGAAGCGCCAATCGACGCGGGAAGCTATGTGCGTAGCGGTAAAACAAAACGCTGGATATGCGATCGCTGTCAGGAAAAAAGGCAACAACGCAAAACTGAAATTCAGGCAATTCGATTGCGCTGATGTGCGGTTAATCTACAGCCATAACACTAAGAGCACCTAACAAAATGCGTCTGGCAAGGCACGCCGCCCGTGGCCCTGCTGGGCAGGCGTTTGTCCTTGCAAAGACAAACTCATCGCAGGCTGGCAGCATGCTGCCGGAAACCCCCTGCTAAACCGCAGACAGTACGGACGTACGGCAAGGAGAAGCAACGTCGCCAGCCGCATTTTGTTAAGCGCTCTAAATAAATATTATGAGCGAAAACCGGCTCTATATTCTTCTAGATTGTCAGGTATCAAGAAGATAATCCGCATTCCAGAATAGCATGTTCCGATAGGGCAAAAAATGAATGCTCAATTATGGTCGGACGCAAAATGCATTTCTTATCCTTCAGATTCAGCCCGCTGTTTTTAATGGCCTTGTCGGCGCCGACCTTGTTTTTATGCGCTTGCTCCGATCTTCCATTATGGGCCGTTATGCAAGGCGAAGTTTCCATCACAGACTATCAGCACTTTAGCAACGCAACCATAAAACGTTCAGAGCAAGAATCGCCATTGCCGCTCAACCCAGGTACAAAACTGCATCTGCCGGAAATGATTCAGGGCGAGTCATTTGATGAAACGATGGAGCGCAATGGAACAATCGCATTCATCGTTTTGCAGCATGGGAATATCATTGTCGAACACTATTACAATGGCTATAACCGCGATAGCATGACGACTTCATTTTCAGTGGCAAAGTCGGTCGTGTCAGCGCTAGTGGGTATTGCAATAGATGAAAAGAAAATTGCCGGTGTCGATGATCCTATTACACGCTACGTTCCGGAGCTGTTGAAAAATGACCGGCGTTTTTCCAAAATAAAGTTGCGCCATTTGCTGGAAATGCGCAGTGGAATTTTGTTTGATGATCGCGAAGGTTCGCCCTGGTCTGATGCAGCCATTTTTTACTTGACACCTGATTTGCAATCCAAACTCGCCGCTCTGAAAATAGAGCATGCTCCCGATAAAGTCTATCACTACAGCAGCGGCGACACACAGCTGCTCGGCCTGATCATTCAACGCGCCACCGGCATGCCATTGCCCGATTATCTTCAAAAGAAAATTTGGCAACCGATGGGAGCAGCATACGATGCAAGCTGGAGTCTCGATAGTTCCGAGCATCGCGTTCCAAAAGCATTTTGTTGTCTCAATGCGCGCGCAATCGACTTTGCTCGTTTCGGTCAAATGTATTTAAACAATGGAAAAATCAACGGGCATCAAATTGTGCCGCCCGACTGGGTAAAGATGAGCACGGAAGTACATGAACACGCTGCGAATGATCCTGCATCGCGCTGGAATATCGAGAATATTGATGAATTGGGAACTGCATACTACACATGGTATTGGCGGCGCATGCCAACGATCGATCCTGCTGCCGACATAAAAATGCGGCCGGGGACGGATTTTTATGCTGAAGGTTTGCTCGGCCAGGTTATCTATATCGCGCCGGAGCAGGATATGGTGATTGTGCGGGTTGGCGACCGTTGGGGCGACTTGCCGTGGACTCGGTTGTTCAGCCGGATAGCACAGCTGAACCCAGGGTAGCGCCGGAATACATCACATCAAATGAACGAAGCCAAATGCCCGCATATCAAACTGTTGATGATCGCCGGCTTTTCAGCCACAACGGCATGTCCGGCTTCTGCAACAATCACATGTTCAGCTTCTGCGATATGGTGCGCTATATAGCTTGAATCAAGCGGTGGATACAATGAGTCCTGCTCAGCCGATACCACCAGCGTTTGGCAATCGATATTTTTTAATTGGGACGTTACGCCGTCACCAAGCATTTCCAGATAATGTGCATCATGCAGCAGCACTTGGCCGCGGCAGAAATCAGGCAAGTTGCGCAATGCATTTTTCATTCCTTCTGCACGCGTCGATGCAAGGTCAGGGTTTTCCCGCAAGCTGCGTTCTGAAAACAGGTTCGGCACCATCTTGACGAAAAGATTTGCGGCATCGCCTTCTTCTGCCAAGTCGCGCCAGCCTTTGACGATGTCGTAAGAAGGCGGCCTGATTCTGGCGGATGTCGCGATCAAAACCAATGACGCAACGCGAGCCGGATTCATCGCGGCAAATGGCATTGCAACCATGCCGCCGTAGCTGGTGCCGACAAAATGCGCTTTTTCAATATGAAACGCGTCCAATAATGCCTTCAAGTCTTCGCGATGATCATGCATGGAATACGGGCCTGGCGTGACTTGCGAGCGCCACTGGCCGCGGTACTCATAACACAATGCATTGAATCCCAGTTTTTGTACTGCTTTGGCCGCAGGCTTCCATGCATCGACGGCATTCATGATCCCGTTCAGAAAAAGTACGGTGGGATTGGATGGATTTAATTCCTGATATTCATAATGGCAGTTGAAGCCGCGGATATTGATAGAGGGCATATTGTTCTTTCTTGTTTAATTTTGCAGTCAATGTCCGGAAGAGCCATTGACCTATCCGAGCAAATAATACCGGACGCATCTTCACCATGCAACGCACCTTGATGGTCGAATTGACTGGCATTCAAACGATCGAATCAGTAGAGATCAAGTCTGCATATTCAATGCAACCGATGGCGGCGTTTCCGGCATAGCAGCTTCGTTTGAGGCGGCCGTCGACGAAGCCGGCGCTTTTATATTGCCGGCTGCTGCATTTCCTGAATGTGTACCGAAAACCATTTCAGTCATCCAATTCACAAGCAACGCGGTATAGGCACGCTGATGCACTTCGTCGGTCAAGCCGTGATCGGCTTCCTTGATCATCCTGTAGGTCAGAGAGTGCGGCTTGATGAAGGCTTCAAGATAATTTGAAATCACGGCATGCGGCACTACGGTATCGAATTCGGATTCGACGATCAGCACATCTCCTTCAAATGATGCTGCTGCATGCAGCGCACGATTGTCCTTTGCGGGAATCAGGCTTTTTCGATAATTGTCGAGATCCTGACCCTTATGCAATTGGCGCTTCGGCAGTTCCCATCCGCTATCCATATACAGAGCCGGCACCCGCAGCGCGAGCCATTTTACCGGCCGTATCGTAGTAAGGATCGCAGCAAGGTAGCCGCCATAACTGCTGCCGACGACCGCAATGGCCGACTCATCCACTTGAGGATGACTGACGAGCACGTCATACGCTGCGAGCACATCTTGCAAATTCTTTTCGCGCGAAACGGTCTCAAACTGCAGTTGCGTATCTCCATGTCCTCGCAGATTGAATGTCAGACCGACGCAGCCTAATGCAGCGATTTCCCGTGCTCTCTCCAGATACTTTTCCTGACTGCCACCCCAACCGTGTACGAACAACACGCCGGGCAGCTTGGTGGAAGGCGTGACATAAGTGCCGGCAATCCTCTCGCCGTCGACTTTGATTTCGATTTTGTCATCGCGTGTTGGCATAACACTCCAGTCTGGAAAATTTGGCAAGCGGTCCGGCTTGTTCATCGACACCTTGATAATGCAGTAATGCATCTTGCGGAACTGCGGCAGTTTCCCCATAGATTTCCGTGGTCGATGCACGCACCGCGCTAACGTCCGGGTTCGCCTGGAAAGCCTCAAGCGCTGCGACCTCTGCCGCGCTCGCACCGCCGATACGCCATGATTGTTCCAACACGCCGGAATGCCACTGGCCTTCGTCATCCATGCCCTGTGCCACATCATAATTGGCGCGCGAAACCAACATCCCGGGAAAAGCGGTGAAAGCTGCTGCATGATAGGTACGCGCCTGTTCAATCGCAGTATGCATATGGGAATCCAGGTCAAGACGAAGCAGCACATCAAAATCACCACGCACGACATCTAGAGTTGATCCGCCATACACCTGCTCACCATCATTGCTGGTTGTCAGTTGTTGCGTGCCCCAATAAGTTGCCAGAAGATTTCCGACACGTATCCGGCCGACACTGTAGGTCGCCACATCATTCAAGTTCATCTCCAATATCACGCCGTCGCGCTGTAATTCTTCGGCACTCATTTCGTCCAGGCATGCATGTAGTTCATCCATACCGGCTATCACCGACTGTCCCAATCCGCCCATACTGTTTGCCTTCTTGAAACGCACTTTGCCATGTTCAAGCAGATCCCTTGCTGCCCTATGAGCATCATCAAATGTATATGCAGAAAAGCCGGGCAATACTTTTTCTCGAACAAGCCGGCTAAATGCAGCCGACCATCCCGCCGGCGCATATCGATAGCCATGCGGCAGATCGTGCGTAATGATTTTGGTAGCCACAAAAGGGAAGGGCACCACGCCGCCAAACAAGTCATGCTCATCGGTCACACCAAGATTGCGTATCGATTCAGTGCTGACAAAAGTATCGTTCGGTACAAAGTACAGCGGTCGATCGTATCGGCGCGATGAATCAAATTCACCGGCATATTCATAAGCCTTGAGATGCGCCAGCCTGCGCGCTATTTCGCTATGCGTCAGGTATTCATGTCCTTGCCGATTGCATGGCTTGCACGGATAAAAGACAACGATGCCGTGACTCTTGTCCAATGTCACCCCCGCATGGTGTCGAATGCTTTTATGAAAGAATATTTCTGCTCAATTTTTACTTGTCAGCATCACTATCTCTTATGACAAGGCCGCTTCCGCTTGGTTCTATGCTGAGGTGATATCAAGGGATTCAATTCTGGAGTAGGCGACAATCTGGCGCCATCCTGTAGCAAGCCAAGCGCCTCGATCATGTGCTTATTGTGAAGACGCAACACATAGGGCAATTACTATGTCATCTGACCTTGTGTTGTGCGGCATCTTGAAATCAAAAAGGCAGGTTTTACTTTTCAGTTCCAATCATGCTGTCTCGAACGCTCTGGACTGAATTGAGCGGTAATGCGGTTTTGTATTTGACTTGCTTCAATGCGAAGCTGGAACGAATATTCTTGATGCCCGGTATCTTGGTGAGATGATCGAGAATAAATCTTTCCAAAGCCTGTAGATCGGGAACGACGACACGCAGAAGATAGTCTTCGTCACCTGTCATCAAATACACCTCCATGACTTCATCGAAGCGACTGACCGCATTTTCAAATTTTACGAGTGCAGATGATTCCTGCTTTTGCAAGCTGACCTGAATAAAAACATTCACCTTGAGTCCCAGCGTGTGGGGATCGACCAGCGCAACGTAATTCGAGATGACGCCATGTGCCTCAAGATTTTTGACTCGGGCTAGAGTGGGTGAGGGAGATAACTTAATTTTTTCAGCAAGCGCCACATTGCTGATTCCCGAACTTTCCTGGAGGGTTTTAAGAATACGCAAATCAATTGTATCTATATCCATATTTAATATAAAAATCTTCAAAATTAAATTATTCAGCATTTTATGCTGAATATTCGTATTTGCAAGACATCTTTGGTTACCTATGCTGCGCAGTTGGCGCTATCTTATTGCTCATTAAAGTAATAAGGAGTTCTAGCGATGGATATGAACACAGCACACGAGAATTTCATTCCAATTGATATCGATGCCGAAGAAACCGAGGAATGGATTGCCGCCCTGGAAGGCACGGTTCATGCGGCTGGTCCGGAACGCGCACGTTTTCTGCTTTCACGATTGGGCGAGGCGGCACAGCAGTGGGGGCTTGGTTGGCGGGCGCCGCGGGTCACGCCATACATCAACACAATCCGAAATGAATTTGAACCGCCATTTCCAGGTGGCGCCGACGCGCTCGCTATCGAACAACGCTTGGCAAGCATCATGCGCTGGAACGCCTTGGCAATGGTGGTACGCGCCAATCGTGCTTATGGCGAGTTGGGCGGACATATCGCCAGCTATGCATCAGCCGCCGACTTGTTCGAGGTTGGATTCAATCATTTTTTCCGGGCGCGCACGGATTCGTTTGGCGGCGACCTGGTGTATTTTCAACCGCATTCGGCGCCAGGCATATATGCACGTGCATTTCTTGAAGGAAGGCTGACGGACAAGGACCTCGGCTTTTATCGACAAGAGATCGAAGCGAAAAAACATGGTGCGCAAGGCTTGTCCTCCTATCCGCATCCATGGCTGATGCCGAACTTCTGGCAATTTCCCACCGGTTCCATGGGGATCGGTCCGATCAGCGCCATTTACCAGGCGCGTTTCATGCGCTACCTCGAGCATCGCGGTTTGCTGGTGGAGCAGGGACGCAAGGTATGGGGTGTGTTCGGTGACGGCGAAATGGACGAGCCGGAATCTCTTGCCGGATTAAGTTTGGCGTCGCGTGAAAATCTGGACAATCTGATCTTTGTCGTCAACTGCAACCTGCAGCGTCTCGACGGCCCGGTGCGAGGCAATGGGCATATCGTCGACGAGCTTGAAACATTATTTGCCGGTGCGGGCTGGAACGTGATCAAGGTACTGTGGGGTTCCGACTGGGATCCTCTGTTCGCGCGCGACAAGGCTGGCGAACTGGTGCGAGCTTTGAATGAGACTGTCGATGGTCAATTGCAGACCTTTGCCGCTAATGACGGCAAATTCAATCGCGAACATTTCTTTGGACAGAATCCTGCATTGGCTGCGATCGGCGCATCGCTTACAGATGAAGAAATCAATCGTCTGCATCGTGGCGGACACGACATGAAGAAAATTTATGCTGCGTATCATGCAGCAGTCAATCACAAAGGGCAACCGACCGCCATCCTGGCGCAAACCAAGAAAGGTTTTGGCATGGGGGCTGCAGGTGAAGGAAAAATGACGACCCACCAACAGAAAAAACTGGATGCCGGTGCCTTATTAGAGTTCCGCGATCGTTTCAACTTGCCGATCGCCGATGAGCAGTGCGAAGCATTGGCGTTTTACAAGCCTGCGGAGGACAGTGTGGAAATGCAGCATTTGCATAAACAACGCATGCAATTGGGCGGCCACATGCCGCGGCGCATTTCCATCGCTCCTCATATCGATGTGCCCGAAATTGCAGAACATGCGAAATTTGCGCTGGAGGCCGACGGCAAGGAAATGTCTTCCACGATGGCGTTGGTACGCATCATGGGGAACCTGTTGAAAATACCTGGCCTTGGCAAGCATGTGGTACCCATCGTTGCTGACGAGGCACGTACCTTCGGCATGGCAAACCTGTTCCGTCAGGTTGGTATTTATTCGTCGCAGGGGCAGTTGTATCAGCCGGAAGATATTGGTTCGATTCTTTACTATCGCGAAGCGAAAGATGGCCAAATTCTGGAAGAGGGCATTACCGAAGCAGGTGCGATTTCATCATGGACTGCTGCAGCGACCAGCTACTCGGTCCACGGCATACCGATGCTGCCATTCTATATTTACTACTCGATGTTCGGTTTCCAGCGGGTTGGCGACTTGATTTGGGCCGCGGCCGACCAACGGGCGCGCGGATTTTTGATTGGAGCAACGTCGGGGCGTACCACGCTCGGCGGCGAGGGGCTGCAGCATCAGGACGGCACGAGCCATCTCATCGCTTCAACCATTCCGAATTGTGTTTCTTACGATCCGGCATACGCCTACGAACTTGCGGTGATCGTCCAGGATGGCATGCAACGCATGCTTGAGCGCGACGAAGATATTTTTTATTATGTGACGGTGACCAACGAAAACGAAGCACAACCTAGCATGCCGGAAGGCGTTGCAGACGGCATTCGCCGCGGCATGTATCGCTTGCATTCGATAGAATCGCCGCAAGTACGGCTGTTAGCATCCGGCCCCATGTTAAAGGAAGCAATTGCAGCATCGATATTGCTGAAAGAGCAGTTCTCGATCGACGCAGAAGTATGGAGCGTCACCAGTTTTTCGGAATTGGCCAGGGATGGTATTGCCATCGAACGCAGTCGTCGTTTTGGCAATGCAACCGAGATGCCGTATGTCACTCGCGCCCTGAGTGGCAATGATGCGCCAGTCATCGCAGCCAGTGATTATGTGCGCGGCGTAGCCGACAGCATACGGGCTTATGTGCCGGCACGCTATGTCACGCTGGGTACAGATGGCTTCGGTCGCAGTGACACCCGTGCCAATTTACGCGATTTCTTCGAAGTGGATGCACGCTGGATTGCGTTTGCTGCAATATGCGAATTACAAGGCGACCAAAAAAACAATACTCAAGCGGAGTTCGCGAAGAGGCTTGGGTTGAATGTCGGCAATTCAAGAAATTCTTATTGCCGCGAGTAATACAGGATCGAAGATGGCCTATCTCAATCAGATACAATCAAGATGATTTTGTTTTCATCACTTCATCCAATAACGCTTGCATGCTACGCCAATGCGTGCCTTCCCAAAACACGCGATGACACACATCGCAGGTGCTGAAGCGCTGATGATGCTGACGCACTTTCGGCGGCAATCGATCTTCAACCAGCGCCTTGTCGACTGTCCGCAAAGGTGCGTTGCAATGCAAGCAAAGCGTGAAGGGCCGTACACTGCGCGCCAGATCCATCCGCTCAAAAATTTCCTTGAACTGCTCAGCCGGCTTGAGCGCATGCACATAACATCCATGCGTGATCGTGCGGCGCTTGAGAAGTTCACGATCGCGCGTAAGGACGATCCGATCTTCCTTTTCCGCGAGTGCAGCAATCTCGCTATCGTGATAATGATTGTCGTAAAGCGTATCGAAGCCAGCCATCCGCAGCAAATGCGCGAGGCCGCCCAGATGTGCATCGGCGATGAAGTGGATGGTGCGAAGTGGTGTATCACGCACGCGCAACAGCGGCGTGACATCAAGCGCTTCAAACTTGGGATAGACGGCAACCCGGTCGCCATCCTGCAGCAGCCGGTCGAAACCGACCGATTCGCCATTGACCAATACCAGTTCAACCTCAGTGTGCGGCACGCCAAGCGCCTCGATCATGTGCTTGGCGGTCGCCGCTTGCGCACACACGCTATCGAATGCGCGCTTGCGCCGTTCGGGCGGCAAGAATGTGTTTAGTTCTTCGTAGAATTGGAATGTTGCGGTGACCATGTTGTGCTTTCATTGGTGTTCATAATCTTAGAGAAGCATGATGCATAGCGCAAATTGGCTTCCCATAAATATGGGATATGCCAAAAAGCAATTCTCGGCTATATTGCATTAGACACATGATTACTTCTTAGTTTAATAAGCAAAACGCATTGCGCCGCATGCTGTGAAAATTCAATGGCAGAATTATTTCGAAAACACATACAAATGATCAATAAAAAATTCATCAGGACCCTTAGCAACCGAACCTTCATTACGGCAATCGTTACCACCGTATTCATTTCCGGTATAGGTTTGCACCTCTGCACCCGAGCCGCAACATCATCCCCTCCAGATGCAATTACACCCGATGGCGCTCAATATCACGGCCAACTTGTCGACGGCAAGTTACAAGGACATGGAAAACTGGAATGGGCGAACGGTGCGCAATTCGAGGGCGAATTTGATAAGGGGTTAATGTCCGGTAAAGGAAAATACCGTTCAAACAGCGGCGTTACATATGAGGGCGATTACAAGAATGGGTTGATGAATGGTGAAGGACGCTTGGTCTATTCGGATGGCGGCGTCTATACCGGACATTTCACCGACGGCAATTTCAATGGAGAAGGGCGCTACCAGGTATCCAAGGATCAGCTCTATGTTGGTTCATTTGTTAACGGTTTATACGATGGACAAGGCAAATGGACTACCGACGATGAGGAATATGTCGGTGAATTCAAGAAGGGAAAATTCTCCGGCAAAGGTGAAGTCAAGTACAAGAACGGACGCAAGTATTCAGGCGAATTCGTCGATGGCAGCTATCAAGGCAAAGGGCGTTTTGAATACCCTGATGGTCTATTTTACGAAGGCGACTTTGTTCACGGCGTATTCGAGGGAAATGGCGTCTATCAACGCAAGGACGGTGCCCGCTATGTAGGCTCTTTCAAAAAATGGCGTTTTGATGGCGCGGGCACCTATACCGACGCAAAGGGAAATGTCTATCAAGGCACGTTTATCGATGGCGAGATGACTGGAAAAGGCCAGGTCATCGGTAAGGACGGAAGACGCTACGACGGCGAATTCAAGGATTGGCGATTCGAAGGACCGGGCACTTACCGATTGGCCAATGGCGACGAGTACAAAGGCAGTTTCAAATACGGTGTGTACGATGGGCAAGGCACACTTGTATATGCAACACCGCAAAAGGATGGACGCACCAAAGACAGTGGCACTTGGAATTACGGCGTATTTGAAAACAAGGAAGCTCTGAAGCAGACGAAGATCAACGTCGAAACAGCTTTGTATAACCAGCGCACCTTGCTGGACAAAACGCTGGCAGCAATCGCACCGCATAAACCGGGCGAGATCAATCTATATCTATTGGCGATTGGCGGCGATGGTGCGCAAGAAGTATTTCATCGCGAGACGGAGTTCGTCAGAAAACAGTTTGATCGCGATTTCGGAACGCAGGGACGATCGATGATACTGGTCAACAGCCGCAATACCGTTGCGAATGCACCGATGGCAACGGTCACCAGCATTCATGAAAGCCTGATGGCGATCGCAAACAAGATGGACAAGGAACATGACATCCTGTTCTTGTTTTTGACCAGTCACGGGTCAAGGACGCATGAATTCTCGCTGGACCAAAACGGTATGGATTTGCGTAATCTCGAAGCAAACGAATTGGGAAAATTGCTGAAAGAGACCGGCATACGCTGGAAGGTCGTGGTTGTCTCGGCTTGTTATTCGGGCGGTTTCATCGATCCGCTCAAGGATGACCATACGATGGTGATCACAGCAGCACGGCACGACCGCACCTCTTTCGGATGTGCGGATGAAAATGATTTCACTTACTTCGGTAAAGCGTTTTTCAAGGAATCGTTGCCGAATAGTGCGTCTTTTAGTGAAGCCTTCGGCAAGGCCAAGGCTTTGATCGCAAGATGGGAAACAGAGGATGCCAAGAAGAGTGAAAAAGCCGGAGATAAAGCGGATGAAAAAGATGAAGAAGACAGCCACTCGGAGCCGCAGATATATCATGCCGCATTGATTGACGATTATCTGAAACGGTGGCATGCGCAGATTAAATCAGCATCTCTGCCAAGCGATACGAAACCATCCTTGCGAGCAGATGCTGCGGACAAAAAATAAGATAAAAGCAGAAACAAAAAAATTCACGTTTGGTATTATTTGAGCACTCATGGAGACTCCATGTTCGATTTAATCGCCACGATTTTTTCTGCAGATGGGTTCATTCCGCATGGGCATTGTTATATGTGGCAACCTGGCGTACTTTGGCTGCACGTCATTTCCGATACCCTCATTGCGCTGTCTTATTTTTCAATTCCCATTACCTTGATCTACTTTGTCCGGCAACGCAA
Organism: Burkholderiaceae bacterium; assembly: GCA_036560485.1. Taxonomy (GTDB): domain Bacteria; phylum Pseudomonadota; class Gammaproteobacteria; order Burkholderiales; family Burkholderiaceae_D; genus DATBRC01. The sequence goes on along the minus strand of DATBRC010000060.1, from coordinate 4,366 downwards.
AGATCTGGAATTTGACTGGATGTATATTTGTTTTGCAGTTTTCATCCTGGCCTGTGGAACGACTCATCTAATGGAAATATGGAATGTCTGGCATCCGACTTACTGGCTCTCCGGCGGCATCAAGGCGATCACTGCATTGGCATCGATACCAACGGCTTTTTTATTGATTAAACTCGTTCCGATGGCACTTTCCTTGCCGAGCCCATCGAAGTTAAAAAATATCAATCAACAATTACAATCCGAAATCATCGAGCGCGAAAAGATAGAGGAACACCTGTACCAAAAAAACATAGAGTTGAAAAATGCCAACCTGGCAAAAGACCGTTTTCTCGCCGGCATGTCGCATGAATTACGTACGCCGCTTAATGCCATCATCGGTTTTACCGGTACACTGCTGATGAAGTTACCGGGCCCGCTGACAGCTGATCAGAATAAGCAGCTCCATACGATTCAGATTAGTGCACATCATCTACTGTCCCTGATCAATGATCTGCTTGATGTCGCAAAGATTGAAGCAGGCCAAGTTGAATTGGTGATGGCTTCAGTGGTATGCCAGGATGTCATAGAGGAAGTGCATGAAACACTGCATGTCATGGCACAACAAAAAGGATTGATGTTCAAGATTGATATGCCTGCCGATCCAACTTTGGCGAGCACTGATCGGCGTTCACTGAAACAGATAATGCTAAATCTTGTGAACAACTCAATCAAGTTTACAGAATCAGGAAGCATCACGATTCAGGTGAATCAGCAGTGTGAAAATGGATATGTCATTACCAAATTCAAAGTGATCGATACCGGAATCGGCATTCAATCAGCAAACCAGTCAAAACTTTTCCAGGCATTCATGCAAATTGATTCAAGCTCAACCAGGCGCCACGAAGGAACCGGCCTCGGACTGTATCTGTGCAAAAAACTCTCACACCTGATTAATGGACGCTTATCGTTTGAGAGTGAATATGGCAAGGGAAGCACATTTACACTGGAACTGAAGTCGAAGCGGCAATGATTTTTTGTTGCCGGCACTTTAACCAATTTGCCGAGCATTTCAATCCAACTATCGGACTGGGAATGCCGTCCGCTCAAGCGCCGCTCGATCCCATGCACTCAAGTCTGCGGCTGCTTCATAGGTATCCTGCAAGAACGCAAGCAGTGTCGCATCCGGTGAATCGGTCTGTCGCACATCGTCGTAAGCAAGAATGAATTCGCCGAATGCGGTGTTGTAACTGGCACTGTCAGGACGAACTCGCCTTGTGCCATACCCTTGCGGCGCCGGATACGCGTATGCATAGAACGCCGGATAAGGCATCGCCTCATTGCCGGGCCAGAAGCCACAGCTGCTGACTTCGTGCGAGTATGCTTCGCGCATCACCCAGTCCGGACAATTGGGTATGCCGCCCGGATGTTCAGGCGCTGTATGTCCTGAAAAACGCGTCACCGCAAGGTCGAAGCTGCCCCAGAAAAAATGCACCGGGCTGCTCTTCCCGACGAAGCCGCTGCGGAATTGTTTGAACACGCGATCTGCCTGCAGCAAGGCACACCAGAAGCGGTTAACATATTCTGCATCATAAGATGCATGTAGCGTGTCTTGCTCGAACGGGATCGCATTGATAACTTCGTTGGGTACAGGATAGATCTTGATGTCCAGACCAAGAGAAGAGAGTTGCGAAAAAAACTCTCGATAAAAATCAGCGACCGAGCGCGGTTCAAGGCGCATCACTCTGGTCATCGCATCACTGGTTTGAATCAGGAGACGATGTTCAATAAAGTCGAAATCAATTTGGAAGGTGCGATTCCTGTATGGAATGGGCGATGTCGTCATGCCTCGAGCCGTAAGATAAAGCGCGACATGCCAGGAATGATTGATCCACGGTGTCTGAACGCGTCGTATCTTGCCGACAATCTGCGTCCACATATGCAGCGTTGTGCAGGTTTCTTTCCAATCTTCGTATGGTAACGCCGGCCAATACTCCGCATTGTTCGAATGACGAGGTATGCTTGATGAAATCACGGCGTTCTCCATAGTCATCGTGAGCTGGACATAAGACTCGATTCTGTGCAAAAAAATTAGACCCTAGGCGTCAACTTTGGTTTCTTTGTTGGGGAAGCACTATGATGGCGAATCGAAATACATCATTTTGAAAGTATAAAAAAACCCATTAAGCAATGATTAAGCAGTTGCCTAATAAAGAATTTATTACGCTCAATATCGATTCAGCATGTTCATATTTCAAATTTAATGAGTCCTAGTAGAACTGGATGGTCTACTAGAGCATGTGCAGCAAAGTATCCAGGCGAGGACGAAATTTGATCTTGTCCGGCGCAATGCTGACGCTGATGCCATACGGCGCTTGTTGCGTATCGCGCAAGCGCGGCATTGCCAGCGGCAAACCATCCGAACCGACCAGCGCTGCAACCAGTGGGCAATGGGCTTTTTCACCGCGCTTCAATACCATTGCGATTTCCCCGCTGCCGAGCCCAACCCAGCAGCCCGGCGGATAGATGCCGACTGCCTTGATTAACGCAGCGCCGGCCTCGTCAGGATTGTGCTTTTCATCCAGGTACGCTACTTGCGCCGCCGCAGATGCCGACAGTGCAGCGCGATTCTTGCGCGGGCTGATGCGTGAAGCGAACACATCTGCACGTTGAATCATGCGGGCAATTTGCGACGCCGGTTGGCGCGCGGCGAGTGCGCCGGGTTCGGCTTCATGGTGGCGTCGAACCGATTCCAGCCACAGCGCTTCGGTGCAGCCGAGCGATCGCAGCATTTCTTCCGAACGTATCGGATGTGATGCGATCTGCGTCTTTTGCTCATCGGTCAAAGCAGACGATTGCTGCGACAAGGTGTCCTGCAAATCCATCATGCTGATATTCATTGTCATCGCCGCAAACCGGAGTGCCTGGCGCTGTGCTTCATCCCAACTTTCAATCTGCATGCCGCCGAGATGGGATAGCGTTGTCACGAGCATTGCGTGGGTCGAACTATATTGCTGAAGTTCTTTGCTGGCGAAATCAACCAGGGTCAGCAGCACGCCATCCGAACTGGTGGCTAGATGCTCAACCAACTGGCTTTCGAGCAAAGTCAGTTGCGATAGAAAATTGGCCGGCTCCGGGCGTTTCAGCAATCCATGCAACTTCAACTGAAGATCGAGCAGCGGAGGAAGTTTTTTGGAAATTGACATAGGCGGCTTGAGTTATTGGAATATGTTCTCACTGTAATTTAAAAATCGCTTGATTCAAATCAAATTTTTCAATATCGGCATTGAAGTCCTTCTGAAAGTTGCGGCAGTTGCCGATACTGACCGAGCGCGCTGCACAAATCCGTCTGGGCGACGTAGCCATGATCCGGATTGATCATTTTCTTACTGTTGTATCTGACATTCAAACGCTTCGATGAAGCAGCGCTGATCATGGCCACCTTGCCGTTTGCATTGGCAAGCAGCATCCGGCTGTTATGGTTATTGGGTCACAACCTGTCTGTCGCAAGCGGTGTCGGCTTCATTGCGTTGGCAGGTGTGTCGGCCGAGTTTGGCGTGATTAGCTGGATGGTCTACTCAATACGCTTGCTCAAAGAGAGAAGAACACCACCACATAACCGGATGTAATGTATTAGGCAATATTTTTATGGCAGGAAATATTAAATACAGAAATAATTTATTTTTTTACAAATCAACTAACATTCATCTCTGAAACGAGTACAAAAATGCCATATTTATGGCATTTTCCTAAAGGTAAATTTCTTTTATATTGAATCGTCTCTCTCTCCCTATTGTCAGAGACTTCGCCTGCAACGTAAAAGTTTGCGGGCTTTTTTTCGTCTACAATCTTCAACCAAGGAAGCCCATTAACAACTCTCAAAAAAATGAATAGACCAGATACACCTTGCATCGCAGTGTGCTCAACCACATTCGATGCCGTCTGCCGCGGCTGCGGGCGAACAGTGGAGGAAGTAGCGAATTGGGTCGTGATGTCGGATGAAGAAAAAGAAAAGGTCTGGATAAGAATCACGCATGAAGGTTATCCGAAAAGACAAGGCTAGCAATGTGTCGGCTTGCAATTGATTGAACAACCGGAGAAAAACATCTATGACTACCAATCAAATCCGCTTCGACGACGGCGCTGCCTACGCTAGATACATGGGCATGTGGAGCAAACTTGCCGGCGAAACTTTCCTCGACTGGGTTGCGCCACAATCAGGTTTGCGATGGCTCGATGTTGGCTGCGGTGTTGAGAATCACTTAAAACTGACCCACTGTTTTCATCGAAATTTGACCCACCCTATTTTTGCGTAGATTACTATGCCTCTGTGGATAAGTCTTGTGGTTTCGGGTTGGTTTCTCCTTTCTTGACGGTTTTTTTGGTGGAA
>DATBRC010000059.1:0-22043 GCA_036560485.1 Burkholderiaceae bacterium | reverse complement strand
GGCATTGACCGAGGAAAAACGGGCCTGGGCACAAGACACAACCGCGCAAACGCTATCGGACGTGATGGCCGATGCCGATGTGTTTTTAGGCGTATCGGGCCCGGGCACCTTAACACAAAGCGATGTGCAACAAATGGCCAGCCAGCCAATCGTGTTTGCATTGGCCAATCCGGAGCCGGAATTGCGGCCCGAATTGATCCGCGAAGTTGCACTGGACGCGATTATCGCCACCGGCCGCTCCGACTATCCAAACCAGATCAACAATGCCTTGTGCTTCCCGTACTTGTTCCGAGCGGCATTGGATTCGGCGACCACGATGATCAATCAAGCGATGAAGCGCGCATGCGTGCTGGCATTGGCTGACATGGCGCGCAGCGATGCGCACTTTGGCAAGGAATACATTGTGCCGACCTTGCTCGATAAACGGCTGCTGACCGGTGTGACGCCGAAGATTGCCATGGCTGCGCACAACAGCGGCGTAGCGCGCAAATATCTCAATGAAGGGGAATATTATGCGCAGTTGCAAGAACTCGCCACCACGCTGATTTGATGTAATGAATGCTCTTGGATTTTTGAAAATTACAAATGAAAATTCAGAATTGAAAGCGTTACGGATGAAGAAATAATATCTGTCTTCTATTTCAGTCATGTTGGAAAATACAAAGGGGGGTGCGTGAAAACGCACCCCCTTTTTTACTATGGCGCTCCGGCTTGAACTCGGACCAAGAATCTGCTTGACGCATTCTCCTCCGGCATCCTAAAAATGACATGATTTGGTGTCTCGATATTTATTTGCCGAATTTCATGTAACCTTTCCAGATATCGCCGGTATAAGAAATAAGTAAAACGGAATTTAACGTGGACATCAAACCGCTACTTCAAAAAATTGCAGCAGGAGATAAGCAAGCCTACGCCAATGTAGTCAAGCACTATCAGCGCCCTCTGTTTGGTTTTTTAGGGCGGATGGCACTAAGCCAATCCCTTGCGGAGGAAATCGCACAGGAGACTTTTTTTCGAGCGTGGAAGAATTTCGGCGAATACAAACCAGAGGTCGCAGAATTTTCAACATGGCTATTTACGATTGCGCGCAATCTTGCACTTAACGAACTTTCGCGGTCTGCCTATCAGCATGAAGTGAAAACAGATGAAGCCCTACCTGAAACTGCGTGCGACAGGCCCCAACCATCCGAAGAATTGGCGCGCAAGCAGCAAAAGCAGAAATTGCAGGACGCACTGTGGAAGTTGTCGTTGCAGGACCGTAGCGCATTGGCACTGGCTTACATTCACGATTTGGAAATGACTGCGATTGCTCGGATTGAAGGCTGTACAACCTCAGCGGTCAAGACGCGCTTGCATCGCGCAAAAGAGAAGTTGCGTCAATTGTTGGAGGAAGATGATGGATAAGGATTTTGATTCGCTATTGGAAGACGGGCTACTGGATGTGCCCGATGATTTTACGCAAATGGTAATGCAACGTATCCATCGTGCGCCTTTACCTCTTGCGCGTTTGAGCTTATCGGAGAAGTTGCAAAACCTTGCGCTCATTGCCGGCGGTGTTCTCGGCTTTTCGCAACTGGCAGCATTCATGTTTGGCGTCTGGGCCGCTACGGCTGCCGGATAAATATTGGAGATCATACAATGCAAAACGTAACGCAAGCTCGCAAGCCATTATTGGCTGCACTGATGTCCTTTGTACTGCCGGGATTTGGGCAGCTTTATAACGGTGAATTGAATAAGGCTATCTGGCTGTTCCTTGGATTCGCTTTCTTGACTGTGCCCGGCATGGCGCTGATTGCACTTTATCTGCCGAGCGGATGGATGCTGCCGACATTGCTGATGAGTTTTATCATGACGCTGGCCACTTGGGGATACGGCATAGTAGATGCATGGCGCAGTGCGCGCAGCAAACAAGATTATTCAACACATGCTTGGCAGCTTAGCGGCGTGTATATGCTGGTGCTGGTTTTATGCGACGTACTGGCCTTGCCTCTGCTGACTGCTTATGTGCGTGCGCATCAAGTTGAACCGTTGCGTGTGCCGTCTACCAGCATGGAACCCAGCGTGCTCAAGGGGGATTATTTTTTTGCCGATAAGCGCTATAACTGCCCGGGTTGCAAAGAAGGCGTCAATCGCGGCGATATCGCAATATTTGCGAATCCGAACAATCGCACGATGCTTTACATCAAACGCATCATCGGTTTGCCTGGTGATCATGTGCAAATCAAGGGCAATGCCATTTCGATTAACGGAACCATGCTTAAAACGAAAGAGACTGTGACGCCGAATGGTATCGAGGTAACCGAAACTGAAGCAGGACGGCAATGGATAACAGTATGGACACAGACCGATAAATTAATGCCGGCGATAGACTTGACGGTCCCTGCCGGACAAGTTTTCGTGCTGGGGGATCAGCGTAGCAGCAGCATGGACTCACGATACTTTGGCACAGTGTCATTGCAAGACGTCGTTGGCAAAGCCAGGCAGGTGTGGTTTTCGATAGGTGAAAATGGCGTGCGCTGGGAGCGGTTAGGGCGAGTGCTGAATTAAGGCGTCCACGCCGAATGACAATCTGGCTTTTCCCGATGAAGTATTTTTGAAACAGTCATAAACATGAAAAATTACATCAGGAACAACCGCGGATTTGTAGTATTCCTCCTATTGTTCGGAATTTTTCGCACGGCAGTCGCTGATTGGAACCCGATTCTATCCGGCTCAATGCGCCCCACTTTATTGGAAGGTGATGTTGTGTTCGTCAATCGGCTTGCCTTTGATCTGAAGGTTCCTCTGACGGATCACATCATTATGCACATTGCGCAACCAAAGCGCGGCGATATTGTGACATTTTCATCGCCTCAGGATGGAACGAAGTTGATCAAGCGCATTGCTGCTGTTCCCGGTGATGTGATTGAGATGCGCAATAAAAAGCTGATCATCGACGGGGTGCCGGAAATCTATTCGTCTATTTCTCAAGTTGCGGAAGCGGTTGCTGATGTCGGCACGCTGCAAGCGTTGCGTGCGACGGAAAGCAACGGAACAGAATCGCATACCATTCAATGGTTGCCTGGTATCGCTGCACGGGATAACTTTGGGCCTATTCAAATTCCAAGCGATCAATTCCTGATGTTGGGTGACAATAGGGACAATAGCGCCGACTCTCGCTATATTGGTTTGGTGCCGCGCAATTTATTGATAGGTCGCGCTGAGAACATCATTGTGTCGGCAGATATAAAAGGCGCGTGGTTGCCCAGAATTGAACGATTCGGGGGAAAGCTTCATTAAGATGTTCAAACTAAAGGGCGATCTGATGTACGATGCTGCGAGTAATCGTGTACAGAAGATGATATGAGTGACAAGAAACAGTTTTTCCCCAAGCAGGTAGTCGAAGCCGGCGGTAACCGATGGGATTGGGCGTTGCTGCCGATCGTGTTGGCCTTGCTGGTTTTGCTGGCCTATGGCGGCCAGCAAATGGCACGTCCTTATCAGCTGGGAGAAATACTACCGCTGTCGCTTGATCCTGAATATCTGCCTTATTATTTGCTGCGTACTACATTGCGCATGTTTCTCGCGCTCGGTGCGTCGCTGGTCTTCAGTTGCATATTTGCAGCCTTGGCAACCAAGTACCGCGCGGCGGAAAAAGTGTTGGTGCCATTGCTCGACATTCTTCAATCGATTCCTATTCTGGGCTTTTTGTCGATTACGGTGACGGCGTTTATTGCGCTATTTCCCGGCAACCTGTTTGGTGTCGAATGCGCCGCGATATTTGCGATCTTTACTTCCCAGGCATGGAACATGGCGTTTAGTGCATACCAGGGTTTTCGCACTGTTCCAGCGGAATTGAAGGAAGCCGCCAACGTGTTTCAACTTTCCGGCTGGCAGCGTTTCTGGCGGCTGGAATTGCCGTTTGCGATGCCGGGATTACTTTGGAACATGATGATGTCGATGTCGGGCGGCTGGTTCTTCGTTGTGGCCGCGGAAGCCATCTCGGTCTCCAACCAGAATATCAAGCTGCCCGGAATCGGTTCCTACATTGCACTGGCAATCGAGCAACGCAATGTGCATGCGATCGGCTGGGCTATCGGCACCATGCTGATTGGCGTGATGCTCTACGATCAGCTTTTTTTCAGGCCTTTGCTGGCGTGGGCCGACAGGTTCCGGTTCGAGGAATCCGGCAGCGAGATTGAACAAGACTCATGGCTGCTGACATGGTTACGCAGAACCGAACGTATGCAAGGCATTGCAAAAATGTTCGTGTCGTTGTTGGAACGTTCGCTCACCATGTTCCGGTTGCAGCATGACGGCACATCGATTCGTGCGCGCCCTCAAACGAAATCGTCGACCCCGGAACGCGTGTGGGATGCGATCATTGCTGCGGTAGTTTTCTATGCGCTTTTGGCGCTAATTCAATTTGTCCATGCCGCAGTTGGCTGGAGCGAAGTCGTGCATGTTTTTGTGCTCGGCTTTTATACTCTTTCACGAGTGGTGATCCTGCTGTTCCTGGCCGCGTTGATATGGGTTCCGATTGGCGTGAAGATCGGATTGAATCCGCGGCTTGCGGAGCGTGTGCAGGCGATCGCACAATTCCTTGCCGCTTTTCCGGCCAACCTGATGTTTCCGGTTGCTGTGCTGGGTATTGTGCATTTCAAACTCAATCCGGATATCTGGTTGTCGCCGCTGATGATTCTCGGCACGCAGTGGTATTTGTTATTCAATGTCATTGCCGGCGCGTCGACCATTCCGACAGAGCTGCGTTATGCGGCACAGAATTTCGGTCTGACAAAGTGGTTGAAGTGGCGACGCTATTTATTGCCGGCGATCTTCCCCAGTTTCGTCACCGGCGCCATCACGGCGACTGGCGGTTCATGGAATGCCAGCATCGTTTCCGAATATGTCAGTTGGGGCAACACGACATTGCAGGCGCATGGGATCGGCAGCTATATCGCCGAGATGACGGCAAAAGGGGATTTCCCTCGTATCGCGTTGGGCATTGCCGTGATGTGCGTATTTGTGATGGCATTCAACCATTTTGTCTGGCGCCGGTTGTATCGAATGGCAGAAAACCGATTGCATTTCTAGGAATATTATGAGCACTCCAATCATCCAACTCAAATCCATCGGGAAATCGTTCCGCTCGAGCGATGGGTCCGCGCGCTCGGTGCTGGATGGCGTGGACTTTACGTTGAACGAAGGCGAAATCGTTGCGTTGCTCGGCCAGTCGGGATCAGGCAAGTCCACAATGTTGCGCATCATGGCGGGCCTGATTGCTGCAGATCATGGACAAGTCCTGTATCACGGGATGCCGCTTTACGGCGCGGCGCGCGGCATCAGCATGGTATTCCAATCGTTCGCGTTATTTCCATGGCTCACCGTTCAAAAAAATGTGGAGCTCGGTCTCGAAGCGCAAGGCATCCCTTCTGAAGAGAGGGAACGCCGTGCCGCTGCGGCCATTGAATTGATCGGTCTCTCCGGATTTGAGGGCGCACTACCGCGCGAGCTGTCCGGTGGCATGCGCCAGCGTGTCGGTATCGCGCGTGCGTTGGTGATGCAGCCTGAAGTCTTGTTGATGGACGAGGCGTTCTCGGCACTCGATGTGTTGACGGGCGAACGTCTGCGCGAAGACATTCTTGAACTTTGGGAGTCTGGCCAGATTCCGACCAAAGCGATTCTGGTCGTATCGCACAATATCGAAGAGGCGGTGATGATGGCTGACCGCGTATTGATTTTCGCCAGCGATCCGGGTCGAGTGCGTGCCGAGCTGCCGATTACGCTTGCTCGGCCGCGTGAAGTGGAGAGCACGGAAGTGCGCACGTTGATTGATGAAGTATATGGGCTGATGACCGCCGGCACGTCACGCCCGGGGCGCATGACCGAAAAAGAAGCGAAGTTGCAGCTGGGAGACCGGCTGCCGGAAGCCGATATTGCGCATATCGAAGGTCTGCTCGAACTCATCACCGAAGAACCGTATCACGGTCACGCCGATTTGCCAAAACTGGCAGAAGAAACGGAACTGACCGACACGGAGCTTTTGGATGCGTCCATCGCAATGGCATTATTGGGTTTTGCCCATCTCGCGCATGGCGATATTTCGATCACGGCGCTGGGGGAACAGTATGTGAAAGCAACGAACGCGGAACGTCAAACGATCTTCGGCAAACAGTTGCTCGAACATGTCCCGTTGATTGCCTACATTCGCCATGGTCTGGAGCAGGATCGTTCCGGCGATTTGCCTGAAGATCTTTTCCTCAAGCTGCTGCGCTTCACATTGACTGAAGAGGAAGCGGAGCGTGTGCTGCGCGTTGCTATTGAATGGGGACGTTATGGCGATTTGTTTGAATACAATTTCAACACAGGTGTGATTCACTTGCCGAAAGATGAAACGACGATTGTTGAGTAAAGAATTCTCTCAATCTCATCATATTCAATTTATCTTTAAGTAACTTAAATCGGTTTTCAGTTGAAATGCCTGATGCTAATGCCTGGTTAAACTATTCCAATTCAATTTGGATCTTTCTCATTTGCAGCCGCTGATCGTCAAATAGCTTTTGCACTTCCTCATCCGACAGTTGCTTATTGCTTGTCGCATTGGGCAAGTCGCTTGAATGGCTATGCCATACCATGTTCGGCCACAACAGAACGTATCTGGAAAACCTTCCAATTGTTTAATCAATTGCCATGTCATAGGCGCTGATGCATATAGAATTCGAGCAGTTACGATTAATTCTTTCCTGCATATTGGAACTAACGGCAAATTGTGACAACCAACGAATGTGGATTGCGATAGAAGGAGAGCAAAATGGATTTGTATTCGAATAATCTATCTCGTGCCGGCTGGATGCTGGGTGCCGTTGCGCTTGGCGCCATCGCCATGTATGTATTTGATCCCGCGCAAGGAAAGCGCCGCCGCGCGCTGGCGATGGACAAGACATATAGCGCCTACATGAAAACCCGCAAGTCTGTCGAGAAGAAAGCGCGCGACTTGTCAAACCGTGCCCAAGGTGTAAGCGCTGAAGCAAAACAATGGTTGCCGGAAAAGGAAAACCTGCCCAGCGCTCATGGAGCGACGCCTGAACCGTGATTGGCCGGCGTTGTGTTCACGAACCGGCTGGATAATAACTCTCCGCTTCGCCGACTTGCCGGCGGCTCGATGACATGCATTTCGTCGAAATGCAAGACGGCATCGAACTGTTGCGGCAGCATCTTCTCTCATTGCTTTTTTCCCGGTGCAAAATGCATGAGGCATGAGCAGCGTTCTAACCGATTTTGGAATGAAGGAGTTCTCCATGGTAATCGATCTTGATACCCATCGCGACCCTGAAGGATTTCCGGTTGATCACCCATTGGATGCGTTAAAGAAAGATCATGACAAGCATATCCGCGGCATGCATGAAGGCGATCAAAAACGTGATGCTTTCCTTCAATTAGGAAACGCCATCATCGCGCACATGGATGTCGAGGAAAAAGAACTATTCCAGGAAGTGATGCTGGCCAATCTCGACTTGTCCGAGCTCGGCGCCGACATGCAAGCTTTCGAGGTCAGCATCGTGGCGGCAGAAGCACCTACCTTACACAAACCGGAAAGGCGGACGTAAAACTCTGCCTGATACAGCAAGGGGATTCACCATGACAAGGATTCAGCAATCGATCGAAGTCAAGGCGCCGGCATATATTGTTTATGATCAGCTCATGCGATTCGAAGACTATCCGCGCTTCATGAAAGATGTGGAGCAGGTGCGGCAACTCGATGATCGCCATCTGCACTGGACGATAAGGTCAAAAGACGGCAACATGGAATGGGTCACGGAACTGGCCGGGAAAGAACCGTACCGGAGCATAGCGTGGCGCATACCTGGCGGGCCGAATAGCGAGAGCAGGGTAGACCTGCAGCCCGCCGGCGTAGATGCGTTGCGCGTCACGGTTAGCCTGGCATCCGATCTCGGACCCAAACCTGTTCTGACAGAAAAGTTGAACGACGCGGAATTGGCGCGGCGCCTTGCAACCATCCTGGCATCCTTCAAGGATTTCATCGAGACGTCTCGCGTCCAGAAAATATCCGAAGGCACTTCCAAATGTCGAGAGTAGCGGCTCTTTTTCATGGCGATGTTTGTAAGGAGGTCCACAATGAAAGCAGTACCACCACCTTCACCATCCTTTCATCCCGGCCGGGATCCTGCCATAGTGGATGATCCGGTTTACGATCCCTATCAGGACCGCAGTAAATTATTCGAACCTTCCGTCTGCAGTGACTGTGGCGCTGTATACCTTGAAGAGCGTTGGCAGTGGATCGCGCCGCCTGCTCACGCAATGCGTATACGTTGTTCAGCCTGTCGCAGAATCCATGAAGAAATGCCGGCCGGCTATGTATCGATTGAAGGTCAATTTGCCCATGAGCATCGCAAAGAGTTGATTGACTTTATTCGGCAGCTTGAAACGTATGAAAAAGCGCAAAATCCATTGGAGCGCATCATGTCGATCGCCGAGCATGACGAAAAACTGGCGGTAACCACCACAGACATTCACTTGGCACATGGCATAGGTGAAGCATTGCATCATGCTTATCAGGGCGTATTGGATCTTAATTATACCGATGCGGAATATTTGCTGCGGGTGCGCTGGCAACGCTAAGAACCAATGAGCCTATGCCCATTCATAATGCCGACGTTGCAATTGTCTTCAATCAATTCGCCGATCTGCTTGAGATCAAGGGCGAAAACCCATTCCGTATCTGCGCCTATCTACGCGTGCCATCGCATAACTGGAAAGGCACTCATACATGTAAAGCCGTTAACAATAATTTGTGACGCTCCTATATCTATAGATTAGTGAGCAGAAAAATTACATGTGCGACTGTATTTTCAATGATCTTGAAATACGCCAAGCCATTCCTTGATTTTCATCAGCTGGTTTTTCTAATCGATCAAAATACCGCAACATTTGCGCGCCAATGTGATCGAATTGCTTACTTTCCATTGCAATTCATCTTTTATTTTTACACGTGATGCACGTGATTGGCATGGTGATGGCAAGCTACAAACGTTTTAAGGATCGGATAGAAGCCGGTGAGTTGCTGGCACAGCGATTGATGCGTTATGCCCGACGCGACGATGTGATTGTGCTGGCGTTACCGCGTGGTGGTGTGCCGGTAGGATATGTCATTGCAAGCAAGCTGGAAGTTGCGCTCGATGTTCTGTTGGTGCGCAAGCTTGGCTTCCCTGGGCGAGAAGAATTTGCGATGGGCGCGATCGCAAGCGGTGGCGTATCCATACTCCAAAAAGAGGTGATTGACCGGTTCCGCATTCCATTGTCCGTGGTGGAAGCAGTCAAGCAGCGCGAATCAAATGAAATAGAACGGCGAGAAAAACGCTATCGCGCCAATCGTCCTTTCCCGCAATTGCAAGACCGCGTGGTGATTCTTGTCGATGATGGGATTGCTACCGGCTCCACCATGCTGGCGGCTGTGCAATGCCTGCGCAATTTCAAGCCGGCCCGCATTATTATTGCCGTTCCTGTCGCGCCGCCGGAAACCTGCCGGATATTACGATCTGAAGTAGATGACATGATTTGCCTGAGCATGCCGGAGCAGTTTTACGCAGTCGGCGCGTGGTACAAGGATTTCGGGCAGACCAGCGACGAAGAGGTAACCAATCTGTTGGAGCGTGCTGAAAGAGAGCAAGCGCAACGCCATACGCATACTAGCCCACACTAGCCCATACGCTTGATACCAAATCAGAGTGGCGATTGGTAATGGTATTGGTAATGGTACTTGGCAGGGGAATGTCAATGGACTTAACAATTCGGAATGAACTTGTCAGAATAAAAATCGAAACAGGACATGTGGAAGGCATGTTGGAATTGCCGGACAATCCTGCAGGTATTATTTTATTCGCGCATGGCAGTGGCAGCAGCCGATTGAGCCCGCGCAATAATTACGTCGCTGTCAAATTGCATACTGCCGGGTTCGGCACACTGTTAATGGATTTGTTGACGCCGGTTGAAGACCGGGATTATCAACGGCGCTTTGACATAGCGTTGTTGACACAGCGTTTGAATGCGGCAGTTGATTGGATACAGCAGGAGGCAAGCACGGCTTCGTTTCCGATTGGATTATTCGGTGCGAGCACCGGTGCGGCTGCCGCATTGCAAGTCGCTGCAATGCGTGAATCCGGTATCGGTGCAGTCGTTTCCCGCGGTGGCCGTCCTGATATGGCAGGCAGGAAGGCGCTCAACAAAGTGCTTGCGCCGACCCTCTTGATCGTAGGCGGCCTGGATGATGTTGTGATTGAACTCAATCGGGAAGCTTATAGCTCGCTGCATTGCGAGAAGCGGCTTGAGATAGTGCCGGGCGCAACACATTTATTTGAAGAACCCGGCAAGTTGGAAGTAGTCAGCGACCTTGCTGCAGAGTGGTTCATACGGCATTTGGCAAACCCGGTCCAAATCAAAAGTAAAAGTTAGCAGTCAAAGGTTTTTTTCGATATTTAAAGGAAGTGCACAAAGAGGTGTATATGGCTGCAGCAACCTACTCCAAAGCCAATTGGCAAGTCGAAGCTGACGCTCAACAACTGCCGAATGGGAAATACCAAGGGATTGTCCTGGTATCCAACAAGAACAAGGATCCCTCTAAAAAAGAACTGCACACGGTGGCGGATCTGTCCGACACAATCGACGGCGCTTTCGAGGAGGCCAAGTTATTGGCCCATCATCTTTTGGGCAATTTGTAGCTGCCATGTTTAGAACCAGTTCCCCGTTAGGCCGCATCCAAAAGGCATTTGAACTGGCTGGTTTCCCGTGAGAATGGCTGTGATCTTGCCTACGAAAGCGCGTCTTTGCATGAAATTTTCCGATTCACCAAGTGCATTCACTTCAGACTGGCACAATTCGTACGCATCACGGCATTTATTTTGATGACAGTCAAATGAAAAAGAAATTGATGTGCATATGGTTCATTTCAACGCAGTGCAATGGACTTGTTGCCTTGTTTATTTTTTACCATAACCAACAAAAAGATACGTCAATCACTTGTGCTGAAGATCAAGTGTGAACAATGCCAAACTCGTATGATTTCTTCAAAAGGTTTGCCGTTATTTTTTCGAATAGCCGAGTCATGTTGTTCTTGTTTTGAGTCGGTCAAAGAATGTCATCCTTAGCTTAATCATGGTTTGCATGCATGATCATGGCAATCAATGTTGTTATGGATCTGCATCGATCGAACAAGCTGCTGGCGCCAGGACAACAGGACAATCTTTATCATCCGGTCACCAGTGATCAAGGCGCGCGAACCTACGGTGCAGGTAGCAAAAGAATAATCCGGATAGGCAAATGTCAAGGAAGAACACGAGGAAATAATGTCCGACAAGGAACACGAGGAAATACGGCATGAAGCGGGCCATCGGCGGGTCGTTCAACATGGACGTGCGTCTACCACTTCCAGCATCGCTCACGCCATCGTCATCAAGAATGATGAACTCTTCTTTCTTTGCGAGGCGAATGGCGATGTGCCGTTTGAAGGATCAAACGGCCTCGGTCTCTATTATCACGACTGCCGCTACTTGAACGGCTACGAGCTGCGGCTTGATGATGTGCCGGCAGATCATCTGGCATCGACTGCGGCGGCGGGCTCTTCGGCTACGTTCGAGTTGACCAACCGCGATGTGAAGACGGCGGGCGCCGACCTGCTGGATAAGGAAAGCGTCGGCATCAAATGGGAGCGCACGCTTGACGCAAAAGAATGCGCACTGCATGACAGCATTGCCTTCAGTAATTTCGGAGTCAAAGCGATCGACCTGCCGATAACGATTCGTCTAAGAAGCAAATTCGATCCGATATTCGCGGTGCGCGGTGCGCAGCAGAAGAAACGTGGAAAACTGAAACCGCCGCTGTGGGCGGATTCAACGTTGAATTTCGAGTACGAAGGCGCCGACAAAGTGCGCCGTTCACTTTCTGCAGTGTTCGAGCCGACGCCGCAACAAGCCGATGATTTGACGGCGGCATTCGATCTTTCGATCGAGCCGCACACGACCGCGACGATCCGCATCTCATTGCACATCCATGAATCGTCAACCGACGAAGAGCAGCAAGCGCCGCAGAAATCGGTTGCGCAGGATGCGCATGTCTGGCACGCACGGCAAGGACTGAACAAGGCGAGCGACGAATGGGTGGCAAACGCCACGCAATTGCGATCGGACGATCCGCGCCTCAATCGCGTGCTCGACCGCTCTCTGCGCGATTTGCATTTGCTCGGGACGCCGCTGCATGGGTATCGATACTTTGCGGCGGGTGTGCCCTGGTACGTAACGCTGTTCGGCCGCGATTCGATCATCTCGGCCATTGAAATGCTGGCGTTCCTGCCCGATCGCGCGGAAGATACCGTTCGCTTGCTGGCGTCGTTCCAGGGAACGCGTGAAGACCATTGGCGTGATGAAGAGCCTGGGAAAATCATGCACGAGCTGCGCGTCGGCGAGATGGCGCACCTCAATGAAGTTCCGCAAACGCCGTACTACGGCACGGTCGATGCAACGCCGTTGTTCCTGATCCTGCTCGCCCGGCATGCCGAGTGGACAGGCCGCCTCGATCTGTTCACGGAACTCGAACCGCATGTGCAGGCAGCGCTCACCTGGGTCGACCGTTCGATCGCCAAAGGCGGCACCGGTTATCTCACGTATGCGACGAAGTCCGGCAGCGGGCTCTCGAATCAAGGATGGAAGGATTCCGGCGACTCGATCATGAATCATGATGGCAGTCTGGCGACGCCACCGATCGCACTGGTTGAAGTGCAGGGTTACGTTTACATGGCGAAGCAGGCGATCGGCGCGCTTTATCGCCGCAGCGGCAACGCGGCGACAGCCGACCGGCTCGCAAAAGAAGCAGAAGAGCTGCGCGAGCGTTTCCAGCGCGACTTCTGGATCGACGAACTAGAGACATACGCACTTGCCCTGCAACGGGACAACCGACCGGCTGCTGTCGTCACATCCAATCCCGGACAAGCACTCTGGACTGGCATCGCGACACAGGATTGCGCATTGAAAACAGCCAAGCGCCTGATGCAGGAAGACATGTTCAACGGCTGGGGCATACGGACCTTGTCGTCACTTGAGCATCGGTTCAATCCGATCGGCTATCACGATGGAACGGTATGGCCGCATGACAATGCGATTGCCGTAGCCGGGTTTCGCCACTACAAATGCACGCATCATCTAACGCGCGTTATTGGCGGCATCATCGATGCCGCCATACATTTTGAGAATGACCGGCTGCCGGAAGTGTTTGCCGGATTCGCACGTCAGGAGTTTGCGATGCCCGTCCGTTATCCGGTGGCGTGCCATCCACAGGCATGGGCAGCCGGTGCCGTGCCGTTCATGATCGAATCTGCGCTTGGACTTCGTCCCGATGCATTCAATCATGCTCTGCATATTTCCAGTCCTGTGCTTCCTGATTCCGTGCACGAGTTGACGCTCAAGCATTTGCGTGTTGGGGATGCTACGGTCGATCTGATGTTCAAGCGAAACGATCACGACGAAGTCGCGGTCGAGCACGAGGATAACGTTGGGCATCTTGACGTGATGATTGAGTGAGGTAGAAGCATGCAGCGGATTCCTAGTCATCAACTTAAAACGCATCACGTTCAAACATTGTTGCGATCGCTGCAATCGGTGGCAAGCGCAGCGATGACTTCGTTGCTCGCTGCGTGCTCCGGCGGAGTGCTGGACCCGCAAGGTCCAGTGGGAAGCGCGGACCGGCAGATCATGCTGAACGCGCTGACAATCATGCTCGCTATCGTGGTGCCCACGATCATCGCGGCGCTCGTCTTCGCGTGGTGGTTCCGCGCATCCAACACGCGCGCACGCCGGCTGCCGCATTGGGCCTATTCGGGCCGCATCGAGCTTCTCGTGTGGTCGATTCCGCTCCTCACCATCCTGTTTTTGAGTGGGGTCATCTGGATCGGCTCGCACCGGCTCGATCCTTATCAGCCGATCGCCTCGCCGGTGAAGCCGCTCGAAGTACAGGTGGTGTCGCTCGACTGGAAGTGGCTCTTCATTTATCCGCATGAAGGCATCGCGACAGTGAATCAGCTCGTGGTTCCTGCCGGCGTGCCATTACATTTCTCGTTGACATCGGCCTCCGTGATGAATGCGTTTTTCGTGCCGCAGATCGGCAGCATGATCGCGACGATGAACGGTATGGTGACACAGCTCCATCTGCAGGCAGACCGCACAGGCGACTATTACGGTGAATCAACGCAGTTCAGCGGCGACGGATTTTCCGACATGAATTTTGTGTTGCATGCCGTGCCCGCAGATCGATTCGCACAATGGGTGCAGAACGCACGTCAAAACGGGGCGGTGCTGGACCGTACCAGCTACGAGGCGCTGGAGCAAGAGAGCAGAAATGTGCAGCCCTTTACCTACCGTGCCATCGATCCACAATTGTTCGAGGCAGTGGCAACACTGGACATTCCGCCGAGCGGCGGCCCACAACATGGACGCGGCGGACCATCCGTGAATCCGCGAGCGGGGAGTTGACATGCTCGGAAAACTGACCTGGAATGCCATCCCTTGGGACCAGCCGATCCCGCTTGCCGCCGGTGCAACCGTCCTGTTCATTCTGCTTGCCGTGATTGCCTGGGTGGCGATCAAGGGCTACGTACCCTATCTGTGGCACGAGTGGATCACCAGCGTCGACCACAAGCGTATCGGCGTGATGTACACACTGCTGGGCATGGTGATGCTGCTGCGCGGCTTCATCGATGCTGTCATGATGCGCTCGCAACAAGCGCTTGCCTTCCACACGCCCGGTTATCTGCCGCCGGAACACTACGACCAGATCTTCACCGCTCATGGCACGATCATGATCTTCTTTGCCGCCATGCCGCTCATGATCGGGCTCATGAATTTTGTGATTCCTTTGCAGCTCGGCGTGCGCGACGTCGCCTTTCCCACGCTTAACTCGACGAGTTTTTGGCTGACAGCTAGCGGCGCGCTCCTCGTCAATATTTCGCTGGTGGTCGGTGAGTTCGCGCGAACCGGATGGGTCGCGTATCCGCCGTTATCGGAGTTGCGCTATTCGCCCGGCGTCGGGATGGACTACTATTTGTGGTCGCTGCTTATCTCCGGAACCGGTACGCTGATGACCGGCATTAACTTCGTTACGACCATCTTGAAGATCCGCGCACCCGGCATGAGTTACCTGCGCATGCCCATGTTCACGTGGACCGCGCTGGCCGCCAATCTTTTGATCGTCGCTGCCTTTCCGGTTCTCACTGCAACACTCGCCATGCTGGCGCTCGATCGCTATCTCGGTTTTCATTTTTTCACCGACACGGCAGGCGGCAACATGATGATGTACATCAACCTGTTCTGGGCGTGGGGACACCCGGAAGTCTACATCCTCGTGTTGCCCGCATTCGGGATCTTCTCGGAAATTTTCTCGACGTTCTCCGGCAAGCCGCTGTTCGGCTACCGCTCGATGGTCATCGCGACCATGGCGATCTGTCTCATCTCCTTTACCGTATGGCTGCATCACTTCTTCACCATGGGTGCCGGAGCAGATGTCAATGCGGTGTTCGGCATCGCCACCAGCCTGATCGCGGTCGCCACCGGCGTCAAGATCTACAACTGGATCTTCACGATGTATGGCGGCAGCATCCGCTTTGCAACGCCGATGCTGTGGTCCATCGGATTCATCGTCACTTTCGTCATCGGCGGCATGACCGGCGTGCTGCTCGCCGTGCCGCCGGCGGACTTCCAGCTTCATAACAGCTTGTTCCTGGTCGCGCATTTCCACAACGTGATCATCGGCGGCGTGCTGTTCGCGGGATTTGCCGGCATCACATTCTGGTTCCCAAAGGCGTTCGGTTTTCGCTTGCATGAGGGCTGGGGCAAAGCGGTGTTCTGGTTAGGTCTCATCGGCTTCTATGTCGTCTTCATGCCGCTGTATGTCGCGGGCTTACTGGGCATGACAAGACGCTTGCAGCACTATGACGTTGCCGCGTGGAGACCATGGGTGTTGATTGCCGCGAGCGGCATCGTCATCATGGCTGCCGGCGCCGTCTGCCAGGTCGTGCAACTCGTTGTCAGCATTCGCCATCGCAAAGCACTGCGCGACGAGATCGGCGATCCATGGGACGGCCGTTCACTCGAATGGGCCACACCGTCGCCTCCGCCCGATTTCAATTTCGCCGTGCTTCCGCAAGTAGGCGGCGCCGAACCCTATTGGGAAATCAAGCGCCGCGCCATCGAGACGCAACAACTCGCCGCCGAGCCGCATTACGAACCGATCGAACTGCCGCGCAACAGCCCGACCGGATTTATTACCGCGTTCTTTTCGACACTGACCGGCTTCGCGCTGATCTGGCACATCTGGTGGCTGATGGGTGTCGGCCTAGTCGCGGCGTATGCGGTTTTCGTGTGGTTCGCGTGGCGCGATGTCCATGAAAAAGTCATCCCGGCAGAAGTGGTCGCGCGGTTCGATCGTGAACGCCGCCGTGCTCATGCTGACTGGCTCGCGCGACATGTTGATAAGAGGGAGCCCGCATGAGCGCAACCCCCGGCAGCCTGATAGCCGACCCTTACAAGATCGGCCATGAAAATGCCGCAACCGGACACCATGAGGCGACCGGCCACGGCGAAGGCGGCCCCGCTTCGAAACGTGTCATCGTCGGCTACGGGTTCTGGATTTTTCTGTTGAGCGACATCGTGATGTTTTCATGTTTTTTCGCGGCGCACGCTGTGCTGCAGACGGCTACAGCGGATGGTCCGTCGGGGCGTGATCTGTTCAACCCAACCCGCGTCGCTATTGAAACGGCATGCCTGCTTCTTTCCAGCTTCACATGCGGCATGTCTTCGGTCGCAACGCAACTGCGAAGCCAGCTCTGGACTCAGGTGTCATTGCTAATTACCGGGTTGCTTGGTCTCACCTTTCTCCTGCTGGAGGGCTTTGAGTTCAACGACATGATCGCGCACGGTGCAGGACCGCAGCACAGCGCATTCCTGTCATCGTTTTTTGCGCTGGTAGGATGCCACGGACTGCATGTCAGCGCCGGCCTCCTTTGGCTCGGTACGATGATGGCGCAAGTATTTGTCAAAGGGTTCCGCGCGGACATCCTGCGTCGGCTGCTGTGCTTCAATCTCTTCTGGCACACGCTCGACATCATTTGGGTCGCGATATTCACTCTCGTTTATTTGATAGGACTAGGCCGATGACCGATCGATACCAGGGACGTGAATCGCGGCATGATGAGAATGATTTGGCGCCGGGAATCGCCGGCGCCGAGGAAGCGACACCGCGTGCCGCAATCATCAGTTACGTGATCGGTCTTGTACTCTCTATATTGTTGACCGTTGCCTCTTTCTACGCGCTCGGCACCCGCCTCATCTGGAGCCCGGCGATTCCCATCACGCTGGTTGTGCTGGCGGTTGCCCAGATTGGTGTGCATCTCGTGTTCTTCCTGCACATCACGACCGCACCAGACAATACAAACAATATCCTGGCACTTGCTTTCGGCGTGCTGATCGTGGCACTGATCGTCGCCGGCTCGCTATGGATCATGGCGCACCTGAATCACAACATGTTGCCGATGAACCAAATCATGCACATGCAACGCTAACCGATTGACGCATGAGACGTCGAGCCGGATTAGCGTGCTGATTGAAGCGAAAGCTCTGGTTCGGCGATGATTGGTTAGGCTTGTGGTGTTGTGTTGGTATAACCATTCTCCTGAAATAACGTCCATCATTGTGAAATTTTCTCACAGCCCCTGGTGCAGTTCTTTCTGGCTAAGCCAAAACGCTTGGCCTGCATGTTTTCATTCCGGCAGATTTCCGACAATTGCGAGTTCTTGAAAGGTTTCAGAATTCTTGGGCGAAAAAAAGCACTTCGATTTCTCGTAAGTGCTTGATTTCCAACTACTGAATTCTGACTCTCCGACCTGGACTCGAACCAGGAACCTGTGGATTAACAGCCCCTCTTCTTGAAATAAATTTGTTTAACGATCAAAGGCTTACAGCGTCAACACTGTATCAAGATCAATCTAAATCAGTGCCAGTAATAAAGAGGTGCAAAGTTGATACAGCACATTTTCTACAAACAGCTTATAGATGAGGCGCGTGAAACTTTGGGCGCCTGGCAGCCAACCGATGCCAGCAGCGGCACAAGAGCACAATATTTAAAAATGTTGAAGTGTTCTGTTCATGAACTGTTTAGCGAGATGGTCGTGCCTCCACTTGGTTGGGCGCGACAGCTTCACGGAAGCTGCCAAGGAACGTGAGAAGCAATGAACGGCTTCAATATCTTTACTTATTAGAAAAACCTTATAATTCACAAAATGCTGCAGTGGACTGTACGATCGACGAAATCAGGGGGAAGATGCATGCCTTATGTAAAAACGGATGACATTGACATTTGTTATGACGTGCATGGTGAAGGCGAACCGCTGGTGCTGTTGCATGGCTTTATGTCGAGTCGGCTTGCATGGACGCGATACGGCTATGTGGCAGAGCTTAAAAAGTCGCATAAGGTCATCGTCCTTGATCAACGTGGTCATGGACAAAGCGGAAAACCGCATGTTAGTTCTGCCTATGCCATATTGCCGCGGTTAGGCGATATCAAGGCAGTAATGGCTGATCTTGGAATAAACCGTGCATCATTTCTAGGCTATTCGATGGGAGGCTGGGTGGCATTTGGCATGGCGGCACATTATCCGGAAATGGTTGACGCACTGATCGTCGGGGGCGGGCACCCATACTTTGATAAGTTCGACCCTTTTTTCGGAATCGATGGTTCGGATCCGGATGCGTGCATTTCGGCGCTAGAGAGAAAAATGAGCGAGAAATTCGATCAGAAAACGCGGTCCATGATGCTGGAAAATGATTTCAAGGCGCTCGCTGCAGCGGCAACTGACCGGCAAGGATTTGAGTCGCTGATGGATCGCATTCCGAGAAGGGTATTCCTGTACGCAGGAGATCAGGATGAGCGCTACCCTCTCATGCAACGGGCTGCCCGAGAGCTCAATGGCCAGCTGGTGGTCCTTCCCGGTGCCAGCCATGTCACGGCACTATCTGACAGTAATAAGATTTTGCCCGAAATAAAACGGTTTTTGCATGTCAGCTGATGAATAAATTGAAAATGGCGAGGACTGGCTGTGGACACTAAAGACGAGCATTGCCTCTCTGTTCGGCAAGAGGATTTGTATAAACGCCTGCTCGCGGTCAACGGATTGCCGGAGCGCTTGGCAATCCTCGGTGAAAAAATCGAAGCATTGGGCATCGTCGACGGATATTTTTTTAATATCGTTGACGAAACCCGTCAATACTTGACCTGCGAGTACCTGTCATTGTCGCCCGAATTCAAGCCAATGGAGGATGCTTACCGAAGCTTGAGATGGCCGCTTTCCGACGATGATGAAAATGCGCATAGCTTCAAGGAAGCCCGAATCGTCTACATCGATGCTGCTGATACGGGACAGTGGCATCGCAATACTCAGATGCGGTTCGAACGCTTTAAAATGGGATCGATGGTGTTGATACCGATTCGGCTGCAAACAGAGTCGATCGGCACATTAATGCTATTCACGCGGGATGGAACCATTGGAACGGAAACGGTCGATGCCATCGCCGCCATGCTGAGAGAAACCGGTGAGGCGATCGAGAATGCACGGCATTATTCTGCTCTGGCGCAAGGCAAAGCCAACTATCTTCGAAGTACGACCGAGCGCGAGCAGCTCATTGACTTCATTTCCGAAGCAACCAGCATTGCCGAGATTGACGATATCGACAACCGATTGATCAAGCGATTTTTGACGTATTTCGATTTTGATTTTGTACTGCTTTATCTTGTCGATGGAAATCACGCCGTGGTTCGCACGGCCGTATCGCTCAATGGTGACACGCAAAATGCGCTGGATGCTGTCTTTTCGTACCTCAAACCGATCCAGCTTGACGCTACTGCCGGTGGCGTCCCGGCGACGATTCTCAGGAAAAGCTCCTGCTATATGGTCAAGGATGTGCAGAAAATGCAGTACATGCCCATTGCACCGAGCGATCGCACGCGAATCAACTTGTTGGCCGATTTCGGCTTGTCGCTCAAGGGATTGATTCATGTGCCGATTTTTTATGGATCGCAAGTGCTGGGGACCTTGAGCTGTTACAGCACATCGAAAATGGTCGACCTCGAACCGGGGCAAGTGCGCATGATTGAATTGCTCGCTCGCTTTTTCGGGGCTGCAATCGCGAATGCCAAGCAACTGCAGCATTTAAAAGATGAGCGCAACCGACTGGTTGCAGAGGCGACTGCCGCACTCGAATCCGAACGCCAAACGATTGCGCGCAATCTTCATGATGGTATGGGAGCATTTCTCAGCCAGATGAGTTGGCTATTTGATGGGCTAAAAAAATCTACAAGTAACCTCGATATCAATTCTGTCGCGAGCGAGAAAATACTTGAAATTTGTGACGCAGGAAAAAAAGCTGTAACGCAAGCATATGCAGAAGTTTCGCGTGCCGTTACAGAACTGCGTCCAGAAGAAGTCAGTATAGTGGGGTTGCGTGGCGCGATAGAATATCTAATGGATACGTGGCAAAAAACAGCACCGGACGTTGAGTTTAATTGTGAGATTTGCCCCGAACTTGATAAGGTCGACCCAAGAAAATCGGGGATCCTTTTCAGGTTGGTACAAGAAGCACTAACCAATGTGATGCGACACACATCGCCCAATAACGTCGCTGTAAATTTTCAGTGTGTGCACAAATTACTGAGGCTGACCGTTGCATCGCAAGGCAATATATTAAAGGAGTATGCCGGAGAAAATGTAGCGCCACGCATGCTCCGGGAGCGAACGACCCTATTAGGTGGCAATATGAAATTTGAATATAGTGTCAGTAAACAATCCAGCAAAGTTGTTATCACCATCCCTTTATAATATCTTTTTCAAAAAAATTTAAAGCTTGTCCATTCACTATATTTCCAGATCTATTAATCCATTGCGGCGGGCAATATGATGAAATGTAGAACGTGGTGCTTCCAACTTCTTTGCAATCCGTGATAGAACATTTTGGATGGTTTTTTCTGGGATATCCATTTGTTCCGCCAAAGCCTTCACTGAACCTAACTTGCAATAGCCAAGAAAAATAGGCATTTCACTTTTCGAAAGAATGTCCTGCGGAGAAGTGTGATCAAGGTTGAAGTTTGCCAATTCCGTGGCGACTGACACCGGGAAATAGCGCTCGCCTCTTATCGCATACTCAATCGCTGTAATAATTTCAGCCGGTTCCGCACTTTTGGGGACAAACGCAATTGCCCCTGCTTTGTAACACAATCCAATCGTCGCGGGTGCTTCTCGCATACTGTACACAACTACTTGGCAGTCAGTTGATTCCATTTTCAGTGTTTTCAATAACTCAGGAAATGGTGTTTCTTCAACTGCCAAATCAGTGACGATGATTGCGGTCGGATGATTTCTTACAAGCATTATTAAAGTCGCGACGTCGGAACAACTACCCACGACTGGGAAATTTTGTTCCTCCAGGATTCGTTGCACACCCTTACGAATTGCAATGTGGTCATCACAAATAACAATTGGATGTTGCATATCGGAATAATTCTGATGATTGCCTTTCAAAATATTTTCCATATCTGATACATCATCAACTTCGTTAAAGAGATAAATAGACATAATTTTAACAAAAATTTCAATTTCACTTTGAAATATTTCTCCTTGTTAATATAAATAAATTTTATTTATAAAATAAAATATCCCTTTTATTTAGGGAAAAATTCCCATTATAATGAAATTAAATCAACGAAATTGATCATTGGCATCTCTCATTAGTTTGCCACTCTGAATCGTATTGGAGTTAAAAGCTGTCCAGCTGATTCTAATTTTTGTCATTTTATAAATTAACCAATTCAAGTGATATTGATGATCAGTGTGCGGTAATAAGAAGAATGATGGAAAGACGTCAATTCATATAGAAAGCGAACGGTTTGCTATTGCGAGTCATACGACGTTTTTTATGGAAAGTGAATTTAGCTTAATCAACTATATCTATGGCAGTCAT
>DATBRC010000058.1:0-5485 GCA_036560485.1 Burkholderiaceae bacterium | reverse complement strand
ACCGTTGCAGTCAAATATCTGCCTAAGATTTAAGATCACAAGCAGGTCATTAAAAGGGCGCGAAAGCGCCCTTTTTTCATCCTATCCTATTTATATGCGAAAATACTTGCCCTTGACATTAGTCCTAGCTTGTCTAGCACTTGCTTTCGCCATTTATTACCCAGGTACATCGGGATATTTTACTTTCGACGACACAGCCAACATCGTCAATAACACCGCCCTGCATCTACAACAGCTCACGTTCACCAATCTAAAAAGGGCGGCATTTTCGGGCGAAGCCGGTATGTTAGGACGACCAATCAGTATGGTCAGTTTCGCACTCAATTACTATTTCGGTGGATTAAATGCATTTAATTTCAAGCTAACAAATATCATTATTCATTTGCTCAACGGTATCTGTGTTTACATTCTGACCTTACTTCTTCTTGATACTGATCGCCAGCAAACGTCCAATGCACCTGATTTAGCTTCCACAAGGTGGATTAGTTTGGCAGTCGCTGCGGCGTGGATGCTGCATCCACTTAACCTTACTGGCGTACTCTATGTTGTCCAGCGGATGACTAGCTTGGCAGCCCTGTTTACGTTTTTGGGATTAATTGCATACGTGCATGGCCGACGAAAGGTCATGGAACACAAATCTGGCTGGATTTGGGTTTTCTCAAGCTTTTTTCTCTTCACTCCACTTGCCCTATTTAGTAAGGAAAACGGCGCACTACTGCCAGCTTTCATACTGTTGGCTGAGGTAACATTTTTCCGTTTCCAAGTCCCGTCTCAAACTACCAAACGCTTGTTAATTGCATTGTTTGTGCTGACCGTAGCATTACCATGTGCAATATTGATTATCTTTAATGTGACCCATCCCGCTTGGGTAAGCGGTGGATACATCATACGCGACTTTACCCTTCCAGAACGCGTAATGACAGAGACCCGAATCATTTGGTTTTACATTCGCTTGATATTCGCACCTGATATCAGTCAGATGGGCATGTACCACGACGACATCATGATTTCAAAAGACTTGTTGTCTCCGATTAGCACACTATTCGCAATGGCTGGCTTAATCTTACTCGGAATTGGAGCTCTGCTTTCAATACGACGATATTCGATCGCTTCATTCGGCATTTTGTTCTTTTGTATCGGCCACAGCTTGGAGTCCAGTGTACTACCGCTCGAACTTGTTCATGAGCATCGTAACTATCTGCCAGATTACGGCCTTCTACTCGCCTTGTTCTATTATTTACTTGATTCATTACGTCACAATCAAAGTTTATCGTTGCGTCGAGGATTGGCAATAATGTTCATTTTTGTACTGGCGGCGATTACCTACGTGCGCGCGGCACAATGGGGGGATCCTGTCGCCATGAAAGAAAAAGCAAGCATCTACCATCCAAACTCCATTCGATCCAATATTGACATTGGCAACTTCTATGCCGCTCTGCCGGCAGGATCTCAGACGGAAGCAGAAGATTATTATCGACGTGCTTATGAGTACTTTGTAAAAGCGGCGGAACTTTCGCCATCCGACACCTTGGGACTTTTCGGACTGATTGCGTTGAACTCACACCGAGGCATGCCAGTTGAGGAATCATGGGTCAGGGCTTTAGCCGGGCGGATTAAACATTCTCCATTTTCGGCTAGCACTGCTGCGTCCCTAGCCAGTCTGCAGCAATGTGTAACTGCAGCCAGCTGCAAAATCGCCCCTGAATCAATGGAATCGTTGATAATGGCAGCATTACAAAATCCAACTTTGCAACAAAACTCAAAAGTAAAAATATTGTTCACATGGAGTGATTTTCTCTTTAGTCTCAAACATGATAGCGCTGCCGCTGCAGCTGCAGCTCACCAAGCTGTTGAAGTAAAACCTAATGATATGGAAGTTCGTAATACGCTCATCAATTTCCTCATTAACATGAACCAACTTGACGAAGCAAAAATGGCCATACTTCAGGCTCATAAATTTGATAAATCACAATTAGATTCCGAGACATTGGATGTGTTGGAGCAACGCAGACTTCAGCTGAACGATATGCAAATAAAAGCTAAAAGAGGGACGAATCCATGAGCGACAAAATTTCCATCATCATCCCAGCAAAAAATGAATCCGAATCGCTCAGATCTTTACTTCTCCAATTAAAGAAACACTACCCAGACACCGAAATAATCGTTGTGAATGATGGCTCATCCGATGATACCATCAAGATTTGCCACTCTCATTCTGTCAAGGTGCTTTCGCATCCGTATAGCATGGGTAACGGCGCAGCGATCAAAAGTGGTGCACGCGCAGCACTCGGCAACATACTTGTTTTCATGGACGCTGATGGGCAACACAAGCCAGAGGATATTTTTCGCTTGTTGGAAAAATTCCGAGAAGGTTATGACATGGTTGTGGGTGCCCGACAGTCTGGCTCACAAGCGAACTTGCATCGAGCCGTGGCGAACGATGTATTCAGCCGCTTCGCGAGCTGGATGGTGGTGCAACCGATTGCTGATCTTACGTCCGGTTTTCGGATAGTCAGAGCCGCGAAATTTCGTCAATTCCTTTACTTGCTACCGAATGGTTTTTCCTATCCCACCACGATTACCATGAGCTTTTTTCGCGCTGGCTACCGCGTTACGTATGTACCTATTCACTCCCCACGTCGGCAAGGGGGTGTGAGTCACATTAGCCCGCTCAAGGATGGATTGCGTTTCTTGCTGATCATCATCAAGATAGGTACACTCTTCTCGCCCCAAAAACTTTTCCTCCCGATCAGCGCAGGTTTTTTCATCACCGGAATTTTCTACTATTTATATACATTTTTGACGGTTGGACGTTTCACAAATATGAGTGCCTTGCTATTCATTTCGTCTATCTTTACGTTCCTGATTGGTGTCGTATCCGAGCAGATTTCAGCACTGCATTACAAAAACATAGACACTACCGACCACGAAGGCTAGTCGATGAAAGTCCTGATGTCGAGCACGTCATATCCGCGCAATGCCGAAGACTGGCGGGGACGCTTCATTGCAAATCTGGCTGCAGGATTAAGCCGTCGCTCTGACCTTGCACTGTCAATATGGGCACCGCCCGGTGAGTTACCTCCACACGCCACCTGTGCGACCTCAACCAAAGATGCCGCTTGGTTGCACGATCTGTCAAAGCACGGGGGCATTGCCCATCTGTTGCACAACAAAAAGCAAAACGCAATTGGTGCAATAATTGGTTTGCTTGCTCGATTGCGTAAAATTTATAAAGGCAATCATGCCGATGTAATACATATCAACTGGCTGCAAAACGCGCTTCCATTATGGGGCACAAAAACACCTGCTGTAATTAGTGTGCTTGGAACTGACTTCGGTTTACTGAAATTGCCAGGTATGAAGCTTTTGTTGCGCGCAGTTTTACGGCAACGGCGCGCCATACTTGCGCCAAATGCAGAATGGATGAAGCCCGAATTAGAAAGTGCTTTTGGTGATCTTGCTGAAATTTGTCCCATTCCGTTTGGTGTAGACACGACATGGTTTGAACTACATCGAAAACCATGCGACGATGGCAAGCAACATTGGCTCGTCATTACACGACTGACCAAGAATAAGTTAGGCGACCTGTTTGAATGGGGCGAGGATTTGTTTGACGCGACCCGAGTATTACATCTCTTCGGTCCAATGCAGGAACAAATTGCATTGCCTTCATGGATCCAATACCATGGGCCGACATACCCGGCAGAATTAGTCGGAACGTGGTTTCCCAAGGCAACCGGACTTATCACATTAAGCCGCCATGATGAAGGGCGACCACAAGTTATGCTGGAAGCCATGGCATCTGGTTTGCCGATTATTGCCTCTGATCTCTCAGCGCATCGCGATTTCATTCAACATCGGCAAACTGGATGGTTAGCATCCTCCAAGATAGATTTTGCAGAAGCCCTTCATTTTATGGAACATCCGAACCAGAACAAACTTATTGGGGAAGCCGCAAGGAACTGGGCAAAAAAGGAAATCGGCACATGGGATGATTGCGCCGCGCGTTATGCAGCACTTTATGCAAAATTATTGGATAAGCAACCGTGAATCGAGAAAGTATTTTATTACTGGGTGGTGGTGGCTTTATTGGTTCTGCGCTCGCCAAAAGACTTGCAACACAAGGAATGCGAGTGCATGTGGTTTCGCGTCACATCGTGATCAGTCCCGATCCCAATGTGATAATGCATACAGGTGATTTGAGTGATCTATCCTTGCTGAAGAAAATACTGCCTGAATGTGCCACTGTTGTACATCTTGCTTCCATCTCTACCCCTGGCTCTTCTGCAACGCATCCAACTCAAGAGCTCAATAACATACAACCTGTATTGCAACTACTCGAAAAACTGCAGGACCAGGCCGATACACACTTGATTTTTTTGTCTTCAGGCGGAACTGTGTATGGCAATCCCGCGCAAAATCCGGTTGCCGAAAGTGCAGCGCTCGCACCACTCTCTTTTTATGGCGCCGGTAAAGTTGCCATTGAAGGATTTCTCAGTTCTTTCAGAAATAAATCTCATGCTGTGACCATCCTGCGGCCTTCCAATACATATGGCCCCGAGCAAAATATCAATCAGGGGTTTGGTCTGATTCGCACTGTGTTGCAGCATATCTTGCAAGGCACTCCTATTGAAATATGGGGCGATGGTGAAAATGTTCGGGATTTCATTTATATCGAAGATGTCGTGGACGCTATTGTATTGGTCATTAATACTCCCGATGACAGCAATACGTACAACGTCGGCTGCGGGCAAGGGCACACGATCAATGAAGTATTAACCATCGCGCAACAGATATGTGGCTTGCCACTACAGATAAATTACCATGTCGCGCGCGGCGTCGATGTTCGTGAAGTCGTGCTTGATTTTTCTCATATCCGTACAACGCTTGGATGGCATCCCCATGTCAGTTTGGATGATGGTATTCAACGAACTTGGCAATGGCTCAAACGTACATGAGCACGATGCCGACCGTTTCGGTCTGTATTGCCAATTACAACGGCATGTCGATCATTGATGCCTGCTTGCGCTCAGTGCTCAATCAAGATTGCGACTTCCCCATTGAGATCATTGTTCACGACGATGCATCGACCGACGAATCAGCAACCCATATACGCAAATACTATCCTGACGCCGTACTTATCGAAAGTACTCAGAATGTCGGGTTCTGCATCAGTAACAATCGTATGGTGAACGCAGCAAATGGCAAATATATTCTGTTGCTTAATAACGATGCAGAATTGTTTCCTGATGCTCTGCGTATTCTGCGTGAAAAGGCTGCAGCTATTCAAAGACCAGCTATCCTTGGCCTTCCCCAATACGACGCTGCAAATGGCACGCTGATTGATATAGGCAGCTGCTTTGATCCATTCCTCAATCCAGTTCCCAACCGCGATCCATCACGTCACAACGTCGGCATGGTGATCGGCGCTTGCCTTTGGGTGCCGCGTAGCTTGTGGGAGGAGCTAGGGGGCTTTCCTGATTGG
>DATBRC010000057.1:0-208360 GCA_036560485.1 Burkholderiaceae bacterium | reverse complement strand
AAAGCAGCTCACTGCAAAACGCACTGTCGTCGTCAATACGCCAGCCGCTAAAATCCATGCTGCCGCCGATGAGGCCAGTCCCGTCATATTTACCACTGACAAAGGTGTCGTACTCGACATATCAGAGCCTGTTGCATCGGGCTGGATCAAGGTCAAACATAGCGACGGACAAATCGGCTTTATTAAAGTCACTGACGTGTGGGGCGTGTAGGGTGGTTGTACGCCACGCCTGCAATTATTCATGAATATCACGATACTCGGTGCCGGCGCCTGGGGCACAGCGTTGGCGATATCACTCTCGGAACGACACAAGGTTGTGCTGTGGGGACGCAATGAGGATGCGATGCGGGAAATTGCCGCCAAACGCGAAAATAGCCAGTATTTACCTGGCATCACGCTACCTCAACAGTTAGGCGTTACGTCCGATTTTACTGACGCTATTGCGCACGCTACTACCGGCGCTGCAGCTAATGATGCATTGTTGATTATCGCGACATCGGTCGCCGGCTTGCGTCCTTTGGTGCAACAGTTGCAAGCGCATCCGATTCCCAATCTGGTTTGGCTCTGCAAAGGCTTGGAAGAAAATACGCAGTTATTGCCGCATCAAATCGTGCGTGAAGTACTTGGCAACATGCTTGCCATCGGCGCGTTATCCGGCCCCTCCTTCGCGCAGGAAGTGGCGAACGGCATGCCATGCGCATTGGTCATTGCATCGGACAATGCGTCGTTACGTGAACGTGTTGTAAGCGCTGTCCATAGTCGCACGCTACGTGTCTATTCAACCGATGATCTGATCGGCGTCGAAGTCGGCGGCGCGGTGAAAAACGTACTCGCGATTGCCACAGGTGTCATTGATGGTTTGGGATTCGGTCTCAATGCGCGGGCGGCATTGATTACGCGTGGCTTGGCAGAGATCACCCGATTAGGTGTTGCATTAGGCGGCCGTGCAGAGACCTTCATGGGACTGGCAGGCATGGGAGACCTAATCCTCACTTGCACAGGCAATTTGTCACGCAACCGCCAAGTGGGACTCGCACTATCGCAAGGCAAGCAACTCGATACCATCATGGCCGAGCTCGGCCAT
Source organism: Burkholderiaceae bacterium (assembly GCA_036560485.1). Taxonomy (GTDB): domain Bacteria; phylum Pseudomonadota; class Gammaproteobacteria; order Burkholderiales; family Burkholderiaceae_D; genus DATBRC01. The sequence goes on along the minus strand of DATBRC010000057.1, from coordinate 207,276 downwards.
GTCGCCGAAGGCGTCCGCTGCGCGCAAGCAGTGCGCGTGCTGGCACAAAATTGCAAAGTCGAGATGCCGATTGCCGATGCAGTCGCCGGTGTGCTATTCGACGGCAATACGCCGCAAGAAATGGTAGTGCGCTTGCTGTCGCGCGACCCACGTGATGAGTCGACTTCCTGATTCATCACACCATCACTCGTTTGCGATCATGACTATTTTGCTGTCCACGCTCAATGCCCGCTACGCCCATGCTTCGCTTGGACTGCGTTACCTGCTGGCGAATATGGGCGACTTGCAAAGCGACACACGTCTTCAGGAATTTGCCATCGGCACCAAAACTTCCGAGATCGTTGAAAAATGTTTGGCGCACCGTCCCCGCATCATCGGCTTCGGCGTCTACATCTGGAACGTGGAAGAAACTACCAAAGTCGTCGCGATGTTGAAACGCGTGGCACCCGATGTGGTGATTGTGCTCGGCGGTCCCGAAGTATCTTACGAGTCGAATGAACAAACGATCGTGCAACTCGCCGATTATCTGATTACCGGTTGGGGCGATGTGACGTTCCCCCAGCTCTGCAAACAGATCCTGCATGGCCCAAAGCCGTTGATGAAAATTCATGCGGGCGTACAACCGCCGATGGCAGATCTGAAACTGCCGTATGCGTTGTACACCGATGAAGATATCGCACACCGCACACTATATGTCGAAGCCTCGCGCGGCTGTCCTTTCAAATGCGAATTCTGCTTGTCTGCGCTGGATAAAACGGCGTGGCCATTTGACCTGGATTTGTTTCTGTCAGAACTGGAAGTGTTGCATGCGCGCGGCGCACGATTGTTCAAATTTGTCGATCGTACTTTTAATTTGAATATCAAATCGAGTTTGAAGATCATGCAATTCTTCCTCGACAAATTGGCAGCCAATCCGAACGATCCGGTGTATGCGCATTTTGAAGTGGTGCCCGATCATTTGCCGGATGCGCTCAAGGATGCGATCACGCGTTTTCCACCCGGTACATTGCAATTCGAGATCGGCATCCAGAGTTTCAATCCTGAAGTGCAAGCGTTGGTCAGTCGCAAGCAGGATAATCAAAAGGCCGCCGACAATATTCGCTGGTTGTGCGCACATTCTCATGCGCATTTGCATGTGGATCTGATTGCCGGGCTGCCCGGTGAGGACATGGCAAGCTTCGCACGGGGTTTCGATCGACTGATCGAATTGCAGCCCCATGAAATCCAGTTCGGCATATTAAAGCGTCTGCGCGGCACACCGATCATTCGGCATACGCAAACTTACGAGTTGGTGTTTGATCCACATCCGCCTTACACAATTCTGGCAACCAATTGCATTGACTTCCAGACGATGCAACGACTGGTACGTTTTGCGCGCTATTGGGATCTGGTTGCGAACTCGGGACGGTTCGCGCACACCTTGCCGTTGATTCTGAGTGCTACGCCATTCGACAATTTCATGGCGCTGTCCGATTGGTTGTACGCGAAGACGGATGCAACCCATCGCATCGCATTGGAGCGCTTGGCTGCGCTTGTCACTGAATGGTTATGCAGCCGTGGCGCTGAGCTCGATACAGTCACTGCAATAGTCAGTAGTGACTATGCAGGGCAAACTGGCAAGGCTCACAAAAAATTCAAGGGCAACACTTCGGAAAAAACAGAAGCACCTCTTCCACAACGTCAGGCGCGCCACTTGGCCGCCTAACCATTGCCATCACTGTTGCGCCACGCTTCCAGAAGTTGCAAAGAAACCGTATCGATCTTGTCGATAGGCAGTGATTTGACACGATTAAAAATCATTAACGCATAAATGGAGGCGAGCGCATCGACTTCGGGCGACAGCGCGCGTTCCTCTCCAAGTGAAGGGCGTTGCATGCGCCAATAATTAATCGCTTGCTCCAATTCCGTTAATGTAATTTCTGAATTCATATTTTTAAAATGACTGCTCATATTGAGAGCGTTATCATCACACTGTTCTTGTAGCGTATCATTTTTATTCAATCCGCCTCTGTTGGCCAACGAAAACTTGATTATTGTCGGAGCACAAATATACAGTGTAATAAACAGGCTGGCACTTATGTACGTCAACCCCCTGATAAAAGTCATGACCGAAAACGGCTAGACTGCCTGCACTTCAAAGCGTATAAATAACGCATGAAGATTCTCTCCACATTAAGTCCGGGTAACGCGGCAGTACAGAATCGCGAAAGTTATTATCGCGCACTGATGGCAAAAGATACGCGCTTCGATGGCGTATTTTTTACCGGCGTGAAAACGACGGGGATTTATTGTCGCCCAGTCTGCAGCGTGAAAACACCGCGTGCATCCTCTTGCGAATTTTTTACCAGTGCCGCTGCAGCAGAAGCCGCCGGATTTCGGCCATGCTTGCGCTGCCGTCCCGAATTGGCTCCTTATGCGATACAACAGAATCTTGCCTATGCCGTATGGCAAAAAATCGCTGCGGGCGAATTGAATCATCGCAGCGACACAAACGGTTTGGAAAATTTATCCAAAGCGGTTGGTTTATCATCGCGGCAATTGCGCCGTGTGCTGTTTCAACACTTCGGCGTGAGTCCAATTGAACTGGCACAAACCCAGCGTTTATTATTCGCAAAAAAATTGCTGCAAGAAACAACCCTATCGATGACAGACGTTGCCTATGCGTCGGGCTTTGGCAGCGTACGGCGTTTCAATGCATTGTTTTTATCTCGTTACGGATTGGCGCCATCCGACATTCGGCGTTCTGCGCAAACGTCAGATGGCATGCCTTCTGATGCAATGACATTACGCCTGGCTTATCGGCCACCGTACGATTGGCCTACCATGCTGACTTATCTGTCGGGTCGCGCCATACTTGGCGTGGAAGTGGTTGATACTTCTGCTCAATCAGGATCGTATGCACGCAGCGTACGTATCGGCGCAACAGAAGGTTGGTTGCGTGTGACGCATCTGCCCGATAAACAATTAGTGCAACTGGATATTGCGCACACCCTTATTCCGGTTTCAATGCAATTGATTTCTCGCGTTCGTCATCAATTTGACCTGGATGCCAATCCTGCGATAGTCGAAGCGCATTTGCGATCGGATCCGGTACTGGCAAAAAAGATGCGCACAAAATCCGGTGTGCGAGTGACAGGCGCATTCGACTTTTTTGAAATTGCTGTGCGTGCCATATTAGGGCAGCAAATCAGCGTCGCTGGTGCGACAACCTTATCCGGACGTTTAGTACAGAAATTCGGCGAACCGATACACACATCCATAGCCGGTATCACACACCATTTTCCGCAGGCGGAACTGCTCGCTTCCCTGCCGGTTGCTGACATTGCACAAATAGGCTTGCCGAATAAACGCGCTGAAACCATCCGCAATCTCGCACAATTTACGGCACAAGGCGGGTTCAATATAAAACCGGGAGCCCCCTTGGATCAAACTATTTCGCATTTAAAGACCGTTCAAGGAATCGGCGATTGGACCGCGCAATACATTGCTCTTCGCGCGCTGCGTTTTCCTGACGCGTTCCCTGCCGGTGATTTGGGTTTGCAAAAAGCAATGGCAAATAATGATGCTGCAAACACGCCGTCATCCACTCGTTTAACTGAAAAACAGCTTGCGCTACGCGCAACCGCATGGGCGCCTTGGCGCGGTTATGCGGCTTTCATACTTTGGAATTCTTAGGAGTGAAAATGATTTATTACACTGAACACGACAGTCCTCTCGGCACCTTGCTTCTGGCAGCAACGGAGCAAGGACTTTGCGGGATTTATTTTGAGGAGCATAAGCACTTCAAGGGAAAAGGAGAATGGCAACATGATCCCGCTCATCCATTTCTTCAAAAAACTGTTCTGCAACTGGATGAGTATTTTAAAGGCATACGCAAAGTATTTGATTTGCAGCTGGACATGCACGGCACAGAATTCCAATGTAAAGTCTGGCACGCGCTTTCAAGCATTCGATTTGGTGAAATCACTACCTATATGGAACATGCGAACCATCTTGGCAATGTAAAAGCAGTACGTGCTATTGGCACGGCAATCGGTAAAAATCCGATTTCAATCGTCGTGCCCTGCCATCGCGTTATTGGGACTTCCGGCGCACTAACGGGCTACGCCGGCGGTCTCAAGCGTAAGCAATTTCTGCTGACGCACGAAGCACAATTTCGCTAGCTATAAAAGAAAAAACCTTTTCTCGGTTATGGCCCAGGCGCTGCCAAAACATCGTTTCCATACAGGCCAGGTGTTGTTAAACCGATCGGCGGCTCGCCTGAACCGCCACTTCCCAAGCTTTGCCCGCCAGAGCCACTCGATGAGGTTGACCGCATAGAACCACATGCCGCCAAGCTTGCTGCACATATCAACATTACGATCCACTTAACCATTTTATTTCTCCTTTAAAATAAGGGAGCAATTCATAACTTTACAAGCGCCAAGTTATGATCCTGTTACATGCATAAGTTAGAGTTAGGCTCTAAATGGAAGTTCTATTTTATTGTTCGGCCACAGAGAGACAACGCAAGATTAATTTGATTTATATCGTTCAAACATTGAAAGTCTGCTCGCACTAAACTGACTTGCAAGAATAGGTGCTTACCGTTAAGGTTACAACTTCCTTTTTTTCAATTCATTCATGTCCTCACATTCTGCCAACGCCAACAAAGCGATTTTTTATGCCCTCGGTGCCAATGGCGGCATTGCAATTGCAAAATTTGCTGCTGCTCTTTATACCGGGTCGGGCGCTATGCTGGCTGAAGCGATCCACTCGCTTGCCGATTGCACCAATCAAATCTTCTTGCTAATAGGGCTGAAAGAATCAAAGAAGTTACCGGATGAATCGCATCCAATGGGATATGGTCGCGTTGTCTATTTTTGGGCAATGATGGTCGCACTATTGCTGTTCTTTTTAGGCGGCGCGTTTTCCGTATTTGAAGGAATAAATCACCTCTCACATCCTGCGCCATTGAATAGTCCTTTCGTCGCGATGCTGATATTAGGCATTTCGGTTGTGCTTGAAGCGTTTTCGCTCTATGGAGCGATGCAAGAGATCCGCAAAATTTCGCATGGAAGACCTTTCTTTCAATGGTTTCGCGAAACACGCCAATCGGAATTAATGGTGATCGCCGGCGAAGATATTGCCGCATTGATGGGTTTGACTATTGCCTTTGTCTCGGTCCTGTTGGCGGTCGTCACGGGCAATCCCATTTGGGATGTGGTCGGATCCATCGCAGTTGGCGTATTGCTGATTATCATCGCGATATTTATCATTCGCGAAGTGAAGGCAATGATTACCGGCGAATCCGCCGAAGCCGCGACACGCTCAGCGATCAAAGCGCATATTGAAGCGCGGCCGGAAGTGCAAAGTGTGATTCACCTCATCACATTGCAATGGGGCGAACAATTGATGATAGCTGTGCAGGCAAAAATGCAGCCGCAAACCTCGGATATCGCATTGATCCATGCGATCAATGCGGTTGAAGAAAGCATACAGACCAAATGGCCGCATGCCAAATGGTGTTTTTTCGAGCCGGATTTTGAAGCAGAACAAGACTAAGACAACTCAATTGTGACTAAGAGCGCCTAACAAAATGGATAAAGGATTCCTCATGATTCATGGTAGCTGTTTATGTCGTAGCGTGCAGTACGAGTACGCAGGTGATTTTGGCACTATCACTGTTTGCCATTGCAGTGATTGCCGTAAAGCGCAAGGCACCAATAACGTGATCGCTGCACCCGTCAACGCAACGCAATTCCATTGGATGCAAGGACAGGAGTTGATCGTTGAGTACGAATCATCGCCCGGCAAGAAGCGTGCTTTTTGCGGTCAATGCGGCACGCCACTTTATTCCCGGCGTGAAGACCTGCCTGATGTTTTACGTTTGCGTATGGGCTCGATTGATTCAAGTATTGATGCAACGCCTGTCGCACATATCTACGCAGCAAATTTGCCGGCATGGGCTCAACTGGATGATCGATGGCCGCGTTATGAAAAGCTTGAGCCTGAAAGAAAATGAGATGGCGTTTCGATCACTGCTGATAAAAAATGCCGTGTCATGACACGGCATTTTTATTTGGCGCTCAAGCAGTTTTCTTGGCGACTGCTTTCTTCAATGGCGGTTTTGCTACCGCTTTCTTTGCAATCGTTTTCTTCGCCACTTTTTCTTGCGCTTCATCCTCTACAACTTTTACAGCCGCTTTGCCTTTTGGCGGTGCTTTTGGTTTGCGCTCTTCAAACTCAAAACTCACCTTGCCATCTTTGCCTTTGACCAAAAAAGCCTTGAACGGACGGCGAGTGCGTTGCGATACAAAACCGGGCAGCAAATCCGTCTTGCCATCATTAAGCAGCTTGACCATTTGTTCGGGCAGGATTTCCTGCTGCAAAATGATTCTACCGCTGCGGAAATCACATTCCTTCGGTTTTGCCACCGTTTTTTCACACACGTAGGCCAAACCCATTTCATAAACGCCATTGCCGCATTTCGGGCAAGCGCCAAGCGGTGTCTGTCCGGTGAAATCAACGCCTTCACCGTTCTCGCCTTCTTCATCGTTCTGTCCGAAATCAAATTCCAGCTTGAAGTTCTTGATTTCTTCATCGCGTGAAATTTTCAGGATCGCAGCAAACGGACGGCCCATCTTGGAGCGGAAACCTTGCAACGGGCCGATGGTGCGATTGGTCAGCAGCTCTTCGACTTCAGCCACTTCAAACTGGCGACTGCCTGGCGTTTTGCTCATCGAGAATTCACACTTGGTGCAGGCAAAGCGACGATAATTTTCCTTGACTACGCCACCGCAATTTGGGCACGGTGTTTTCAATGTTGCATAATCGCCGGGGATCGTATCGTTGTCGTATTCCTTGGCGCGCTTGACGATAATCTGCGTCATCTGCGCGATTTCGCGCATGAATTCTTCACGGCTGATTTTGCCGCGTTCCATTTGCGATAATTTGTATTCCCACTCGCCGGTTAATTCCGGCGCAGTCAATTCATTCACACCGAGGCCGCGCAACAAGGTCATCAACTGGAATGCTTTTGCAGTCGGAATCAGTTCGCGGCCTTCACGCAGCAGATATTTTTCGTTCAACAAGCCTTCAATGATTGCAGCGCGTGTAGCTGGTGTGCCGAGTCCCTTGCCCGCCATTGCATCGCGCAATTCCTCGTCGTCGACCAACTTGCCTGCGCCCTCCATTGCCGACAGCAGCGTTGCTTCCGAATAGCGTGCTGGCGGTTTGGTCACCAGGCCATTTGCAGCGATTTTGTCGGTTTTGACTTTCTCGTCTTTGGCAACGGGCACCAAGGTGCCGCCGTTTTCCGGATCTTTTTCATCCAGCACTTCTTTACCATAGACTGCCAGCCAGCCGGGACTGGTCAATACTTTGCCTTCGGTTTTGAACTGATGTCCGGAGACTTCGGTATAGCGTGTCGTGACTTGAAATTCTGCCGCCGGGAAAAAGATCGCCATGAAGCGACGCGTGACCAGGTCGTACAGTTTCTGTTCAGGCTCGGATAAATTTTTCGGTGCTTGTGTAGTCGGGATGATCGCAAAGTGATCGCTGATTTTCGTGTTATCGAAAATGCGTTTGTTCGGCTTGACCCAATTGTTTTTTTGAATCTGTTTGGCGAACTGCAGATAATTATTATTTTCCGACAGCGTCTCCAGGGTTTCCTTGACGGTGTTCAGGTAGTCTTCCGGCAAATGACGCGAGTCGGTACGCGGGTAAGTCAGTACCTTGTGTTTTTCGTACAGCGCTTGCGCCAGTCCGAGTGTGTTCTTTGCAGAGAAACCAAAGCGTGCATTGGCTTCACGCTGCAGGCTGGTCAAATCGAACAGTGCCGGCGCCATTGATGTGGTCGGCTTGGACTCTTCAGTGACCGTACCTAGCTTGCCGCGGCATGCTGCGACGATCGATTCGGCGGCGGCTTTGCTCCATAAACGTTCTGCTCGTTTCTCGGGATCGGTTTCGTCTTTCTTGTGTTTGGTATCGAGCCAACGGCCTTGGTAGATCCCGGCGGCGCAAACAAAATCAGCACGCACTTCCCAATAGTCGCGCGGCACGAAATTTTTAATTTTCTCTTCACGCTCAACCACGATCGACAAAGTCGGCGTTTGCACGCGACCAACGGTGGTCAGATAAAAGCCGCCTTCTTTCGAATTGAAGGCTGTCATCGCGCGCGTGCCATTAATCCCGATCAACCAATCGGCTTCGCTACGGCAACGCGCTGCGTCGGCCAGCGGCATCATCTCCTGGTCGGCGCGCAAATGCTTGAACGCTTCGCGAATTGCCGCCGGTGTCATCGATTGCAACCACAAGCGTTTGATCGGCTGTTTGGCTTTCGCATATTGCGCAATCAAACGGAAAATCAGTTCGCCTTCACGTCCGGCGTCACATGCGTTAATCAATGCGGTGACATCTTTACGTTTCAACAGTTTGTTCAGTACTTTGAGGCGCGATTCCGTCTTGGCGATCGGGTTCAGCGCAAAATGCGGCGGAATCATCGGCAAATGCGCAAACGACCATTTGCCGCGCTTGACGTCATATTCTTCCGGCACCGCGATTTCAAGCAAATGGCCGACGGCGGAGGACAGCACGTACTCGTCGGATTCGAAGTACTCATCGTGCTTGGTAAAGCCGCCGAGCGTCTTCGCGATATCGTTCGCGACAGAAGGCTTCTCGGCGATGATGAGGGTTTTAGTCATAAATTTAGTCTCAATGGGAGTGCGCTGCAAATAATAGTTGAACGTATCTTACAGCGCTTAGTACAAACCTTGCTTACGCAGTAAATTGCTGTCACATGGGCAATAAGCGGCTCATGATAAGCGGGTTGCGGCAAAATCCGCAAGCTTATGCGTCGATAACTGTGGTGTATGGGGTGTTTCCTGCGTTTTTCAACAGCAGGTTGTGGAGTAATTAATGCAACAATCGCGGTTCGGGATCTTCGTCATCTGAAAATAATTCATCAAACATCAAACTATCCGGCTCTTTACCTTGACTCCAGAGCACCATTAGGACGATGACTTTCAGTTTGTCCAAGGTAATTTGCGAGTCACTCGCTGCCAATGCACGTTCAATGACTATTTCGCGCTGAATAGGGTCCAGTACTTTCGCCGATTCCAAAAACTGGATGAAGCCTATCGCGGCCGTTCCAAGCGCATCTATTTCCTGCTGCACATAAATGCGTACACCGAATGAGAATGCGGTTTGTTGCGGATACTGATCTGAAAACTCATGCGTTGTTTCCGCCAGATCTGTGAGCCAGCCCAGTGCTTTCGAAATTTCTTCTTCTTCAAAACCAATGGCGGACAGTTTCTTGACCAATGCTGCCGAATCAGGGCACGCATCAGGGCGATAATAAGTTTCGTAGAGGTATACAAGTATGTCGAACATGCTTCTACTGTAGCGTTAAGCATGCGGCGACACAAGCGGTTGTAAATGCAACTTGATGGTTCTGGTTACCAATTGATAACATGCGGCAAGATTTATTGTGATTGAGATAATATTTTTATCTCAAAATGCCATTTGTTTTCATGTAGACAATACAAAATATCCATAATAATTAAACAAGCCGCCTATAAAACCCGCCGGGCAGCATCTCCAACAAACCAGCCAACTCAAGCGTCAGCAATTGTGTATTCAACGTGGCCGCATCCAAATTACAACGTTGCGCCAAGGTATCAGCTGCCACCGGATCAAATCCCAATGCAGTCAACAATTTATCGATGATCGGATCTTTGGCTGCTGCAGGCGCCGGTACATCGCTTGCCATGCTTGGCACAAATTTATTGCGCAACTGTATCGGTTCCATTCCATTGTAATGCTTCAGTTCTTCCAGAATATCTTGTGCCGACTCGACTAGCTTGGCACCCTGTTTGATTAATTGATGACAGCCTTTGGATAACGGAGAGTGGATTGAGCCCGGTATGGCAAACACATCACGCCCTTGTTCAGCTGCCATGCGCGCAGTAATTAACGAGCCTGATTGTGCGGCTGCTTCCACGACCAGAACACCGTGTGCCAAGCCGCTGATGATGCGATTACGGCGCGGGAAATTGGCTGCAATGGCAGGCATGCCCAACGGGTATTCACTGACGATACAACCGTCTTCTGCAATTTGATGTGCCAAAGTGCGGTTGCGAGCCGGATAAACAATGTCGGCTCCTGTGCCAATGACAGCAACAGTTGATCCGCCATTCAACCCACTGAACCGTAAACCGCCATGATGCGCCGCTGTGTCAATGCCGAGCGCCATGCCTGACACAATGGTCAGGCCGGCTTCACTCAACGCCTCCGAAAATTTTTCTGCATTCGCTACGCCTTGAGCAGTCGCATTCCGGCTGCCGACAACAGCGACGGAAGATTGAGCTAAAAGGCCGATCCGGCCTTTGACATATAACATGAGCGGCGGATCGGGAATTTCCAGCAGTGCTTTAGGATAAGCAGCATCAGCCAGCGTCACGATGTGATTATCGGGTTGATCTACCCATGCCAAGGCATTGTCAATCAGTGCGTGAGCTGTATCAGGAATCGGAGCAAGAAGCGCTTGTGCAAGGCGCTCGGATACGACTTGATTGAGAGAGGAGAAACTTGCGGAAAATATATTTTGCGGCAAGCCAAACGTATTGAGCAACTTGCGCGCCGTTTCCAGGCCAACGCCATTTACTTGCTCAAGTCGAATCCATTGTGCAATGTCATGAACTTCTGCTGCCGGCCGAGCATTACTATCATCAACTGACACTATGCAAATTACTCCGGTGATCTGGCAATGTCACCCACTTCGACGACATCCGTCACCTGCATGATGAGACCATAAGAAACATTATTAAATACGCGGAAAATGAACAATGTTCCGTATTTTTGATCAGGCAATTTAATCAATTTCTTTTTATTGGCAGGATCAACAATAGTGTTACCAAAATGGGTCAGATCCAGCGTAGTGCCAATGTCCAATCCCTGGTTTTTGCCTCGGTTGATACTCACAACCTGATGCTGGCCAGCCTGCGACACTCCACCGTAAATAGACACAATACGCGCATCAACCTGGCTTTCTGGCGGATGTGGCACGTAATTCAGAATTGGCGTAGGGGGAACCGGCAGCAAACGATCTCCAACACCCATTTCTTCTTTGGAGGAAATCACCGTAACAACATGCGCTTCGTTCGGATTTTTGGCTTCACGTTGTACTTTAACCGTACCAAGATAAACCGCTTCATAAGCAAGCAGCTTATGGGTTTCTGGATCAATCAATGCTTTTCCAGGGTGAAAAACCTGGAATGACGTACCTCCATTCAAATCCCCAATTACATAGGCTTTTTCATTTTTACCTAAATATACATGTCCCTCATCTGCCTGCACAATGCGAGGTGTATTTTTTAGTTCATCTTGCTCGATTACCAGCGGTTGCGAGAGAAATTGCTCAATATCCTTTGAGGCAATTGCCGGAATAGCTTCCTGACCAAGTCCTTCAATCCGCATTCTGGGAGATAAACGCACCGTACCCGAACTATCTACTACCGTATCGTTATTCGGCACAGCTTCTCCCGTCGGAGTGCCCAGTCGCAAGCGCCCTGCAGCGCGATCAAAATAAACAATCTGCTTCGGATAAATCCAGTGCGGGTTTTTGATTTGCTCTTTATTCAAACCCCATACTTCTGGCCAGCACCATGGATTTTGTAAAAATTTGCCGGAGATATCCCATAACGTGTCACCACGCACTACTGTATGCGAGTCCGGCGCATTCGGCAAAAATTCGCAGCTGGATTTCTTGGCAGCATAAACACTTGTACTGACACCAAGAGAGCAAGCAGATCCAAAAGCGAGAATGAGTGCAGCTGTGCTAAACTTTTTCATAATTTATCCGGTGTATGTGCGGCCCATGTTTTAGAGTTTTCACAGATCAGCTGCCGCGTGTTGTCGACGAATCAATTGATACGCGACAAAACTTGTCAAAGTGAATCAAATTCTGCACATAAATCCTTGAACTAGCAAGAGAAAAACCACTCTGAACCTGTCGCATTGTTGCGCAAAAGCCGTATGTCCTTATTAAATATTCTACGTTATCCCGATCCGCGCCTGCATAAGATAGCCAAACCAGTTGCTATCTTCGATGCCCCTCTGAAACGCTTGGTCGCCGACATGGCTGAAACCATGTATGAAGCACCGGGTGTAGGTTTGGCCGCTTCACAGGTCGATGTTCACCAACAAGTTATTGTTATTGATACATCGGAAACCCATAACGACTTGCGCGTGTTTATCAATCCTGAAATTATTTGGGCCAGCGAAGAAAAACAAATTTACGATGAAGGCTGTTTGTCGGTTCCGGGCGTGTACGATGGCGTCGAGCGTCATGCGCAAGTTAAAGTGCGTGCATTTAATGCGGATGGCGAACCGTTCGAACTTGATGCCGATGGACTGCTGGCTGTATGCATTCAGCATGAGATGGATCATCTGAAGGGCAAAGTATTTGTCGAATATCTTTCTCCTTTAAAGCGCAATCGCATCAAGACCAAGATGCTGAAGGAAGAGCGCGAAATGAAAAAAAACAATCGGCGCTAAGGGCTGCACCCATTGATAGCCAGTCAATCTTACATCTCCACATCCAACCTGACTGACTACCCATCACATGAAAATCATATTCGCTGGAACGCCAGAGTTTGCCGCCGTCGCACTCAATGCATTGCACGATGCGGGGTTTGAGATTCCATTGGTATTGACTCAACCGGATCGGCCCGCCGGACGTGGGATGCAATTGCATGCATCTGCAGTAAAGCAATTCGCAGTTGCGCACAATATTCCTGTCGCCCAGCCAATTTCATTAAGGCTCGATGGTAAATATCCTGACGTTGCACGTGAAGCACATGAGTTGTTACGAGCAACGCCGCATGATGTGATGGTGGTTGCAGCATATGGACTGATCTTGCCGCGTTCCATTTTAGATATTCCCAAATTGGGTTGCATTAATATTCATGCATCGCTATTGCCGCGTTGGCGCGGAGCTGCGCCGATTCATCGTGCGATTGAAGCAGGTGATGCAGAAACCGGTGTGACCATCATGCAAATGGAAGAGGGCTTGGATACGGGTCCCATGTTGGCAATGCAGAGCATCCCGATCGCACCGGACGATACTACCGGGAATTTGCATGACAAACTGGCCAATCTAGGTAGCGCCATGATTGTCGATGCATTACAAAAGCTGCAAAAAGGCTCTCTCGTTGCAACGCCCCAGCCAGAAGCGAGCACTAACTATGCCGCAAAAATCGCCAAAGAAGAAGCTGCACTCGATTTCACGCAACCTGCAGAAAAGTTGGCACGTAAAATCCGTGCATTCAATCCTTTCCCCGGTGCTTCCGCTCAATTTAACGATATGACAATCAAGCTATGGTGTGCGCAAGCCTTGCCTGCCCCCGATGGAAAACCTGGCCAAATCTTGGCTGCCAATGCGCAGGATGGCGTAATCGTCGCTTGCGGAATAGGTGCACTGCGTTTGACCGAATTGCAAAAGCCTGGCGGCAAGCGCTTGGCTGCCACAGAATTTTTGAAGGGCTGTCCGTTAAGCGATGGTCAATTTAAATAAATGCATTGTGTATTAAACCGTTTGTTCAACCGGAAGCGGACTGGCCGACTTAATCTCTTCCAAACACACCATCGAACGTACGCCTGAAACACCCGGCACTTGCATCAAACGATCAGTCAAAAAGTTTGATAGCGTCTTCAAATCGGTCGCCACGACTTTCAATAAATAATCAAAATCGCCCGAGATGGTGTAGCACTCCAGAATCTCGGGAAATTGACGGATCGCCTTTTCCAGTTCACGCACTTGCTTGAACTGTTCACGGTCAATGTTAATGCTGACAAATGCCACCACGCCTAACCCAATCGCTGCCGGATTCACTTGCGCTGTGTATCCACGGATGATGCCATCGGTTTCCAAACGTTTCACCCGCCGATAACACTGCGGCGCAGACAAATTCGCCAAGTCTGAAAGTTCAACATTCGAAGCGCGTCCATTTTTTTGCAATGCTTGCAGGAGGATGCTGTCGTATCGGTCTAGTTTTTCCATCATAATCCTCCATTTCTGATAAATATATGCAAGATTCTTTCATATTATTCGATATTTACGACTAATTATGCAAAATAATTTCGACGAATTGTGATTATCATTGCCTCATACTCGATCTAGCGGCATGCAAAAGAATCCTGACGCCAGGTCGAAAAGGAGCTTGTCATGAATCGCCTGATTGAATTGGAAAATCGCTATTGCGCCCAAAACTACCATCCATTGCCCGTCATCTTGCACAAAGGCAATGGTGTTTGGCTCTGGGACGTCGATGGCAAACGTTATCTCGATATGATGTCTGCCTATTCAGCAGTCAGTTTCGGGCATAGCCATCCAAAACTGGTTGCCGCGCTGACCAGCCAAGCGCAGCAACTTGCGATTACGTCGCGCGCATTTCATACCGATAAACTTGGGCCATTTTTGCAACTGCTGTGCGAAATGACGGGGCTACCCAAAGGCTTGCCGATGAATACCGGCGCCGAAGCAGTCGAAACCGCGATAAAAGCAGCCCGCAAGTGGGGGCATAAGGTGAAAGGCATTCCGGATAATCGCGCCGAAATCATCGTTTGCCGCGGCAACTTTGCCGGACGCACCACGACCTTGGTCGGCTTTTCCTCCGAACCGCAGTATCGCGACGGTTTCGGTCCGTTTGCTCCGGGCTTTACGTCGATCCCGTTCGGTGATGCCAGCGCACTCGAAGCTGCAATTACGCCAAGTACTGCAGCCTTCCTGGTCGAACCGATCCAGGGCGAAGGCGGCATCATTGTGCCACCGGACGGCTATCTGGCGGCCTGCAGTGATATTTGCAAACGCCATAACATTCTGCTCATCTGCGACGAAGTACAAACAGGACTTGGCCGCACAGGGCGTCTACTCGCTTGCGATCATGAGGCAGTCAAACCGGATGGATTAATCCTTGGCAAAGCACTTGGGGGGGGCTTGTTGCCCGTTTCGGCTTTCCTCGCACGAGAAGATGTGATGAGCGTGTTCCATCCCGGCGACCACGGCAGCACCTTCGGCGGCAATCCGCTTGCAGCCGCTGTCGGCGCTGCTGCATTACACCTTCTGCAAGAGGAAAAATTGTCAGAGCGCGCTCTAACTTTGGGCGCTCACCTTATGGAAGGTTTGCGCGCAATTCGGCATCCGGCGATTCGCGACGTTCGCGGCAAAGGTTTACTGATTGGATTGGAACTTGATCCGGCCTGGATATCTGCCCGCAAGTTTTGCGAAGCGTTAATGCGCAATGGGATCTTGTCGAAGGAAACGCACGAGACCGTTGTACGGTTTGCCCCGCCACTCATTATTACTGAAGATGAAATCGACAGCGCATTGGCTGTCATACGCTCTGTTTTTGATTCATTAAACCATCCACACTCGAAAGGACACGACCATGACTAATCGCTTTTTGATGTGCGCGCCTGATCATTTTGAAGTCTCCTACGTGATTAATCCCTGGATGGAAGGTAACGTCGCACTTAGTCACAGCGACACCGCGCATAGTCAATGGGAAGCATTGGTCGAACTGATCGGTGAAGTCGCTCATGTCGAACGGATCGCGCCTGCCAAAGGCGTGCCTGACATGGTATTCACTGCAAATGCAGGCCTGGTACTTGGCAACAAATTTGTGCTGTCTCACTTCCTGCACGCACAACGGCAAGCGGAAGAACCCTATTTTGCACAATGGTTTGCCAACCATGGGTATGAAGTTCTCACCATGCCTGCCGACACGCCATTTGAAGGAGCAGGCGATGCGCTGCTGGATCGACAATTGCCGTTGTTATGGCTGGGATACGGGCATCGCTCCGACATACATTGCGTGCCGCTGTTGATCGATATGCTCGACATCGACATTGAGCCTTTAAAGCTGGTCAATGATCGCTTCTATCATTTGGATACCTGCTTCTGTCCGCTCGAAGATGGTTACTTGATGTATTATCCGGCAGCCTTCGATGCAGCTTCGCAAACACGCATTGCTGCTCGCATCCCGGCCAAGCGCAGGATTATTGTGGATGAACATGATGCATTCAATTTTGCTTGCAATGCAGTTAACTCAGGGCGTACTGTTTTTATGAATAAAGCCTCCAGTTCGTTAGTCAACCAATTGAATTCGCGTGGTTTCGTGGCGCAACAAACTGCATTGACTGAATTCATGAAAGCAGGGGGCTCAGCGAAATGCCTGACGCTGCGACTCAATGAATTGCCCTTGCCGGCCACGCGTATTGCAGCATGACACCGTCATATCAATAATAATTTGACAATATAATCCGATGAAGATATTCACGAAATAGATATCACATATTAACAATGAGAATTGGATTTGAGATGCGGCATCCCCTACACTGCAGCTGTCTCCTCCATGTCTCCTCCTTTGATATGGATTTAAACCCGCTCCTTGTAGCGGGTTTTTTTTCGCTTGAAACTATCCCGTAATACCCTACATACCCCAGCGATTTCAGTGCCCTCAATATCACCATAGGGCTCACCTTACTCAAAACCTTGATTTACCGTATAATTTTCTTGCGCCGATTTGATTCGCATTTCCACTACGAAGTCAAACCCAGCTTGCGGGCGCCAGGGTCAAGTCCCACTATCAAATACTGCTAAAGCGGCGTGGCAAAACCCGACCCGCTTTGCTGGCCGGGTTTTTTGCATTTTGAAACGAAAAAAGAGTCTTTCCATGAAACGCGACGCCATTTCCCCTACCGAAGCGCTCCTGCGCGATCTGCTATCCCGCCGCATTCTGATCCTTGATGGCGCGATGGGTACCATGATTCAGCAATACAAGCTGATGGAAGAGGATTTCCGCGGAGGACCGAATGGACGCTTTGCGGATTTTGCCGTGCCCGGCAAGGAAATATTCGTCAAAGGCAATAACGAATTACTGACGTTAACGCAGCCCCATGTCATCAGCGAAATTCATGAAAAATATCTGGCCGCCGGTGCGGATATCATCGAAAGCAATACATTCGGTGCGACCACCATTGCAATGGACGATTACCACATGGGCCATCTCGCATACGAGATGAACGTGGAAGCAGCCAAACTGGCGCGCGCCGCTTGCGATAAATATTCAACGCCGGACAAGCCGCGCTTTGTCGCCGGCGCGCTCGGCCCTACGCCAAAGACCGCGTCGATCTCACCGGACGTCAACGACCCGGCAGCGCGCAACATCACGTTCGATCAATTGGTCACCGCATATCTGGATCAAACGCGTGCATTGGTAGAAGGTGGTGCAGATATTCTGCTGGTCGAAACCATTTTCGACACTTTGAACTGCAAAGCTGCCTTGTTTGCGATCGATACCTTCTTTGAAGAATCAGGCAAGCGTTTGCCGCTGATGATTTCAGGCACCGTCACCGATGCATCGGGACGCATCTTGTCCGGACAAACCGTGCCTGCATTCTGGAATTCGGTGCGCCATGCCAAGCCGCTGACGATCGGCCTCAACTGCGCGTTGGGTGCAGCGCTGATGCGTCCGTATGCGGAAGAGCTGTCAAAAATCGCCGACACCTTTGTCTGTATTTATCCAAATGCCGGCTTGCCCAATCCGATGAGTGACACCGGGTTTGACGAGTTACCGCAAGATACATCATCGCTGCTGAAGGAATTTGCCGAAAGCGGTTTCGTCAACATCGCCGGTGGCTGCTGCGGCACGACTCCGCCGCACATCAAGGCAATTGCCGATACCGTTGTCAGGATTGCGCCGCGCAAAGTTCCAGTCATTGCACCGACGATGAAATTGTCCGGCCTGGAGCCGTTCACGATTGACGAAGATTCGCTCTTTGTGAATGTCGGTGAACGCACCAACATCACGGGCTCCAAAGCATTCGCACGCTTGATCTTGAACGAGCAATACGACGAAGCATTAGCCGTCGCACGTCAACAAGTTGAAAACGGTGCACAGATCATCGACATCAACATGGACGAAGCGATGCTGGATTCGGTTGCTGCGATGACACGCTTCTTGAATCTGATTGCGTCCGAGCCGGACATCGCACGCGTGCCGATCATGATCGATTCATCCAAGTGGTCGGTGATTGAAGCCGGCTTGAAGTGCGTGCAAGGCAAATCGATCGTCAATTCGATTTCGATGAAAGAGGGCGAAGAAGAATTCTTGCGCCAGGCAAAACTGTGCCGCCGTTATGGCGCTGCAGTGATCGTCATGGCGTTTGATGAGCAGGGCCAGGCTGACACGTTCGCTCGCAAAACAGAGATTTGCGCGCGCGCCTATAAACTGCTGACAGAAAAAGTAAGCTTCCCGCCGGAAGATATCATCTTCGATCCGAACATTTTTGCAATCGCAACCGGTATCGAAG
Organism: Burkholderiaceae bacterium; assembly: GCA_036560485.1. Taxonomy (GTDB): domain Bacteria; phylum Pseudomonadota; class Gammaproteobacteria; order Burkholderiales; family Burkholderiaceae_D; genus DATBRC01. Next base: position 188,922 of record DATBRC010000057.1, on the reverse strand, counting down.
AACACAACAATTACGCAGTCGACTTTATCAATGCGACACGCTGGATTCATGACAATCTGCCACACGCGAAAATCAGCGGTGGCGTGTCGAATGTCAGTTTCAGTTTCCGTGGCAACGATCCAGCACGTGAAGCAATCCATACCGTGTTCCTGTATCACGCAATCAAAGCCGGCATGACGATGGGTATTGTCAACGCCGGCATGGTCGGCGTGTACGACGATCTCGCACCCGAGCTGCGCGAGCGTGTGGAAGATGTCGTGCTGAATCGACGCGAAGATGCGACCGAGCGCATGATCGAGATCGCTGCGACCTTGAAGGCGGGCGATAAAAAAGACGAACAGAATCTGGAATGGCGCGAAGGCCCCGTTCAGAAGCGACTCGCACACGCGCTTGTACACGGCATCACGCAATGGATTGTCGAAGATACGGAAGAAGCACGCCAACAATTGCTGACCAATGGCGGCCGCCCGATCCACGTGATCGAAGGCCCGTTGATGGACGGCATGAATATCGTCGGCGACTTGTTTGGTCAGGGAAAAATGTTTTTGCCGCAAGTGGTGAAATCCGCACGCGTAATGAAGCAGGCAGTTGCACATCTGATCCCGTACATCGAAGAAGAAAAACTGCTGGAAGAAAAACGCACCGGTGTTGCTGCTAAACCAAAAGGCAAGATCGTCATCGCGACCGTCAAGGGCGATGTGCATGACATTGGCAAAAATATTGTGTCGGTTGTCCTGCAATGCAACAACTTCGAAGTCGTCAACATGGGCGTGATGGTGCCATGCTCCGAAATTCTGGCGAAAGCCAAAGCGGAGAATGCCGATATCATTGGCTTGTCCGGCTTGATCACGCCTTCGTTGGAAGAGATGGCGCACGTCGCGAAAGAGATGCAGCGCGATCCGCATTTCCGCATGCTGAAGATCCCGCTGTTGATCGGCGGTGCAACGACCAGCCGCGCGCATACCGCTGTCAAGATTGCGCATAACTACGATGGCCCGGTCGTATACGTGCCGGATGCATCGCGCTCGGTCTCGGTTGCACAGTCTCTGTTGACACCGGAACAGCGCGAGCAATACATCGAAGAAATTGCGGCCGATTACGTGCGCATCCGCGAACAGCATGCGAACAAAAAAGCGACGCCGATATTGCCGCTAGCGGCTGCGCGTGCGAACAAGATGAAACTCGATTTCACTGGAGAATTCGCGCCTGTGAAGCCGAAGTTCATCGGCCGCCGCGAGTTTAAAAATGTGGATCTCGCAACGATCGCCCAATACATCGATTGGGGCCCATTCTTCCAAACCTGGGATTTGGCCGGACCGTACCCAGCCATTTTGAAAGATCCGGTGGTAGGCGAAGCTGCAAGCAAGGTGTTTGAAGAAGGGCAGGCGTTGTTGAAAAAAGTGATCGATGGACGCTGGTTGACCGCCAATGGCGTGGTGTCGCTGCTGCCTGCCAACAGCGTCAACGATGATGACATCGAAATCTACACCGATGAAACGCGCAAGCAAGTTGCCTTCACTTACTACGGTCTGCGTCAGCAAACCGAAAAACCGGTGATCGATGGCGTTGCGCGTCCCAACCAATGTTTAGCCGATTTCATCGCGCCGAAATCGTCCGGCATCGCCGACTACATCGGGCTGTTTGCTGTAACTGCCGGACTCGGCATCGAGAAATATGAAAAACGTTTTGAAGATGCGCACGACGATTATTCATCGATCATGCTGAAGTCGTTGGCGGACCGTTTGGCAGAAGCATTTGCAGAATATTTGCATGAGCGCGTACGCAAGGATTTGTGGGGTTACGTACCGGATGAGACCTTGAGCAATGAAGCATTGATCAAGGAAGCCTACAAGGGAATTCGTCCTGCACCGGGCTATCCGGCATGCCCGGAACATACGGTTAAGGCCGACATGTTCAAGCAATTGCAGTGCGAACAAATCGGCATGCAGCTGACCGAGTCGTTTGCAATGTATCCGGGTGCTGCGGTCTCCGGATTTTACTTCGCGCACCCTGAATCAAAGTACTTCAACGTTGGAAAAATTGGTGAAGACCAATTGAACGATATGGTTGCGCGGCGCGGCATATCGAAAGATGATGCAGAGCGTTGGTTGGCACCGAATCTGTCTTGATGAAAATAGAAAATCGCCACCCCGACGGTGGCGATTTTTTTGGTGCGTGACTCAATTGGAAACGATAACTTTTACCTTAACGCACAATCTTGAAATTAAAGTCGGGTGAGCCCAAAGCACCCCACAAGCGAATCCAGATCGGGAGCAATTGCTCCGTGCCACGCGCCGTTGTGATATCGCCCAGGTCAATCACGTTTTGTTTGTTCCATCCGAATTGCGCAAGAATTTCCAGCACTTGTGCTTTTGCTTGTGCATCATTGCCGCTGATGAAAATGTTGTGATCGCCGTTTGCAACGGCATTCGGATTAACCATTAACTGGCAACTCAAGGTGTTCAGTGTTTTCACTACCTTCGCATCAGGAAAGGCGCGCTGAATCTGCTCACCCAGTGAATCGGTATTCACCACCGATAACGTTGGAGGCATTCCCTGTGAAAAATCCAGCGGATTGGCAATGTCGATCAGTATCTTGCCTTTCAGATTATCAGCGCCGGCCGCCTTCAATGCTTGCAATGACACGCCGCCAGCCGTGACATTGATGATGATCTCGCCAAACTTTGCAGCATCGGCAAACGTTCCATACGAGCCTTTACCGCCAACCGATTTTACCCACTCCGTGCCTTTTTCATTCACGGCTTCACGTCCGCCCATTTTGACATCATGGCCAAGTTGAACGAGTTTGCTTGCGATAGCGTTACCTACCACGCCGGTTCCTAATACGCCGAATTTCATCATGCTCTCCTGTTTATGTTGAATGAATTCCCCGCGGCATTTAAAGCTGGATTCTTTAAATGTACGGGTGACAGAGACATTGTGGGTTACGACAATATATAATTCAAATCGATTATTAATATAAATACTATTTGTTTCATGGATATAAAAAACATCGATCTGAATCTGCTGCGCGCTTTTGATGCGTTGATAAACGAACGCAATGTGTCGCGTGCAGCCGGTAAATTATTTTTATCGCAGCCCGCGACATCTGCGTTGCTGGCGCGCTTGCGCGAAGTATTCAAGGACCCGTTGTTGGTGCGAAGCGGGCGCGGCATGGCGCCGACCGAACGTGCGTTGGCACTAGCCGACCCGGTGCGATGCGTATTGGCCGACATCCACGATATTCTGCAACCGCCAGGACAATTCGATTCACGTCTTTCTACGCGCACCTTTACGATCGCAACGACCGAATATGTGGCGTACACCGTCCTTCCCGCTTTCGCCAAACAATTGGAAGCACATGCACCGCATATCCGCATTGCAGTGGTTGCGCCAAATCACGAAACGATGGTGCGCCAAATGGAATCCGGTTCGCTCGATTTGGCAATATTGAATGAAACATTGATACCTGAGCAATTACGTTCCAGCCGATTTTTAAAAGATGAATTTTGTGTAATTGCACGTCACAATCATCCCGAAATCAAAAAGCGTTTATCACTAGATGCGTTTTGCACTTTGCCACATGTGATTATCAGCCCACGCACCGGAAGTTTTTTTGCGCAAACGGACGAAGCTTTGCAAACGCTGAAACGAAAACGCTTCGCGCAATTGTCGGTACCTTATTTCACGCTAGTCCCTGAAGTGGTGGCAAATTCAAATATGATTGCTGTATACCCAACGCGGTTGGCAAACAAGGCGGCAAAAACCGTACAAATTTTGAAACCGCCCTTAACTATCCCGCCCTTCTCGTTGCAACTCTGCTGGCATGAGCGCGCGCATCGCGATTCAGCACATCAATGGCTGCGCTCAATGGTGACTAATTGCTTGAAATAAGGCGCCAGTAAATAAGTGCTCAAAATAATTTTTTGATGCAAGTAGATTTTATTGGACAATATACTTTTACTTCATATCGTTTTCCAGCTAGGGACGTTTATTATGAAACCTGCATCTCGCGCGTTCCTCACGTGCACAATGCCTTTGATTCTGTTATTGACAGCCTCGACTGTGTTTGCGTTGTCATTGGATGATCTTTCCAACCGCGATGCCGGCAGCGGACTCAAAGCGGCTCTTGAAAAAGGTTCCGTCGCAGCGGTTGGCAAACTCGGCGTCGAGAACGGTTTCCTTAATAACGAGAAGGTCAAAATTCCGCTGCCGAAAATTCTGGAACAGGCAAAGCCATTATTGAAAATGACTGGCCACGGACAGCAGCTTGATGAACTGGAACTTGCGATGAACCGTGCAGCAGAATCAGCCGTGCCTTTGGCAAAACCGTTATTGCTTAATGCCGTGAAAAGCATGACGATCACAGATGCCAAAAATATCCTGACCGGTGGTGAAACCTCAGTCACAACATTCTTCAAAGAGAAAACTGCATCACAACTTGGCATAAAATTTTTACCGATCGTGAAATCGATTACCGATAGTTCAGGCTTGTCTTCCAAGTACAACAAGACGATGACGCAGGTCGCCAAATTCAGCAATGTGCCGGAACAGCAGACATCTGTCGAAGCGTATGTTACGCAACGTACATTGGATGGATTGTTCTACATGATTGGGGAAGAAGAAAAATCCATCCGCAATGACCCGATTGGCACGGGTAGTAAAATCATTGCGAAGGTCTTCGGCGCATTGAATTGAAGCAGCACTGAATAGCACACTGTGAAACTAGCACTTGCAATCCAGCTGTCTGAAATAAAAAAACGCCATTCTCACGAATGGCGTTTTGGAGAGACAACACATGATTCCTAATACGTGATGTTGCTTGTAAAACCTTACATACAAGAAGATTATTTTGTCAGAAATTCGCGAATGACCTCACCCGCTTGTCCAATCTGAAATAATCCATCCAAGTGGCCGCCATCACCCTGCAGTTCAAAATATTCCACCTTGTTGCCTTGCGCACTCAGCATTTCCATCGCTTTTTTAGAGTAGTCAGAGAATAGCAATAAGTCCGATTTTGCAGGGATAAACAATACCTTGGCTTTAATCCGCTTTACGCCCTCTTCTAAAGTTGCGTCCTGATGAACTCTATACAGTTGGTTGGCACGCGCGGTGTACAAAAGCGAATTTGCGTCGTATTTCTTTGCACCGGCAGCGGTTGCCTTATCCAACACACTCTCAATCGCGAATGCGTTGTCCCATGAATCAAGTGGGTTCTTATCCGGCGCCGCAAATTTGCGTCCAAAAGCCTTCTCTGCCCATCCATAGTGCCGCGACGCCATGGTAATTAATTTCAACGATTCGGCAACGCCTTGTACTGGTTCTTCTTTGCCGTAATAGTCACCCTTGTTCCATTTCGGATCATTCAGGATAGGCGCCATCCATGTGTTAAGTGTTTCTACCAAATAAGCACTAGCCTCAACTCCACCTGGGATAACCGGAATCGCACGCTCAACCATCTCCGGATAAGAGGCTGCCCATTCCATCGTTTGCATCGAACCGCCGGATGCGCCCATCACTGCTTTGAGCCGGTGAATACCGAGTGAATCGCATAATGCTTTTTGCGTATTCACCATATCGCGGAAAGTCACGATTGGGAAAGTCATGCCATAAGGTTTGCCGGTATCTGGATCAATTGATGCTGGCCCAGTAGTTACCACGTGCGGGTCTTTGGTATTCAGATTGACCAATGTATCGGCTGACACGATGAAATACTTGTCTGTGTCGAGCGGCTTGCCTGCGCCGATGATACTGTCCCAGTAACCTGGTGCGGGATCGGTCGCTGCATATTTTCCAGCCGCATGTGATGTGCCGGTGAAGTAATGCGGAATGAAAATCGCATTGGTGCCTGCGGCATTCAATCTGCCGTATGTTTCATATCCGATTTTTACATTCTTGATGGTCTTGCCGCCGATCGTTGTGTACGTCGGCATCGTGAAGGTTTTTTTCTCGACCAACTCATCATATGACCATGCGAGCGATGACCAGATGATGCCGACTATCAACGCAGTGATAATCGCCAAACGATTTCCTGTGCGCATACATATCCCCTCTTTTTTTATTTCTAGATATTTATATTGCGTAATTTGTTGTCGTTGGTCAAGCAAGCTGGTGAATTGGGCCTGATATTGAGCCATGTGCGCAACATGACGAAATTGTAATGTCAAATATGCATCGCCGTACTTGTTGTGTGCAGTGCTACTCACAACTCAACATGTGCATCCGCATGATGCCTACTCCAAATGAGTGAGGCAACGCCATAACATGTGGCCTGAAACGAGATACTTTTTTTCGAAGGGAGTGATCGCGTCTTGAATTGGACTGGCACTTCGATCCATTCGCACATTGCTCGCTGGTTTTCGGGGAAGATACTGTTCAACTGTAATTTCTGAATGTGCAAGCTGTCTTAATGCTGATGCACATTCCTCTATATAAATCTGCCAATTGCTACGGCATTCCAAGTGACCGCCTAACGCTACAATCGTCGGAAACACCGCATGTCCATGCCAGCGCCTTGTCATATGACTCGGTTTAGGCCAAGGATTAGGATAAAGCAAATAATGACGCGTCAAGCGTATCCCTGCATCATGCAACAGCCGCCAATAATCAACGAGGTCTGCACGTACCCGCATAAAATTATTTGGCAATGCGCTTGGCCAAAGTGTATTGCGCCCCAGACGATCCGCCGATTGATCAACACCAATTACAAAGTGGTCGGGAAACTGGCTGGCCAAGTGCAACGTCGACAATCCCACCCCACAGCCGGCATCCAGAATGAGCGGCAACGCACCGGCGTCACGCCATGCCGCAATGCTGATGTCGAATGCAGTGCGGTTATAAGGTGTAATTGGTTTTAAGAACTGGGTACGCGCATGCTTGGCAACGATTGCTGCCAACTGCTCATGAACACTACTTTGATTACTTTTGACGAGGCTGGAATTGGCGCGCATGACGCTAGTTTAGCGCCATGCGGTAAATTTTTACGAACTTAGTGCAAGACTACCGATTGACTCATCATCTCGTCATACTGTCCCAAAAAAGTATCGATGTCTTCAACGGTTGGACCAGAAGCGATTAAATCTTCCACATCTCTGCGAAAGGATTCGGCTGAAATGCCGCCGATAAAAATCTCACGCTGGCCTGATTTATCGACAATCTCGTAACCACCAAATCGCAATGCTTCGCGACCGTGGTCCGCACCAAATTCCACCACGCTGTATTGATCACTGTTATAGATCAGATTCATGTGAACTCCTTATAAGCTATTGAATGCATTGGCATTACCATGAGAAGAAAATGACGCTTGGAGGAGCATTTTCAAGTCTAGGGAATGAAAATAATCGTTGCTTATTATCATATTGTTCATTTGGTGCCAATCAGAATCATTTCCGATAAGCATTACATTACCTCACCTACGGCTTTAAACACAAATATCTTTAATTAATTCGATTAATTTGTCGTAAGGAGGTTGCATTAAAAAGCTTCGGACTTGATCCAGGTGCATAGGGGTTGCCAAACTGATATACAAATCTTCAGGAGCGTGCCGCAGAATTCGATTGAGTGTGACACGCATCGTCAAGTTGCCTATGCAACAAGGACATCCGGGCGCGATGCGCGTAATCGTCAGGGAAGGGAGGCTGCTTGCAAGCGCAGCAAAAGAATCTGTGCCATCGGGAATGCCCTCTAAAATAATCCCGATGGTATTGATGGAAGAGGAGATATTTGCAGCGTTGCGCCTGGCAATTCGGGCAGCTATTGTAGCTTCCCGCATGCCTGCTGTACCGCCTGTAACGAGTGTGACAGGCGTCTTTCCAGTCATCCGCCTTTTTTGCCCAGTTTGCTGGGTTCTACACGTAATTGCTTGAGCTTGCGATAAAGATGGGTGCGCTCCAATCCTGTCTTCTCCGCAACACGCGTCATGCTGCCACCTTCATGCTGCAAGTGATGTTCGAAGTACGCGCGCTCGAACGCATCACGCGCCTCACGCAAAGGAAGATCAAACGACAAACTGAAAAGATGGGTATCCGTCGACATCAAGGTCGCAGATGCACTCAAAGAAGGTGCCAATGAAATTCCGCTTAAAGGAGGACTGGCAACAGAAGAATGGCTCATCATCGTGCGTGTATCAGATGACACCGAAGTTAATACAGGGCGTGCATGAAAACTGGGGGGACGCGTATGCTCTTGCCCGCGCGACAAACCTTGTTGTACGGCTTTCAAAAGCTTTTGCAACGAAATCGGCTTTTCAAGGAAATTAAGTGCGCCGATGCGCGTGGCTTCCACAGCCGTATCAATCGTTGCATGCCCGGACATCATGATCACCGGCATGGTAAGCAAGCCATCGCGTTGCCATTCCTTGAGCAACGTAACGCCGTCCGTATCAGGCATCCAGATATCCAGCAATACGAGTTCCGGCGCACTGGTTGCGCGCAATTCACGCGCCTGTTGCGCGTTCTCGGCGGTTGTAATGACATGTCCCTCATCGCTCAAAATTTCGGAGAGCAATTCGCGAATACCCATTTCATCGTCAACTACTAGGATGTTAGCCATGTACAGGTCTTTCTCATTTCAAGCCATCTTCCCATTGATTTGGTGCCTTATCATGAGAAGAAATGCCAATAACAATCAGTTAATAATTAATTAGTCGCTAACTTTAACAGCAAAATTAGTATTTTTGCACCATTTCCATCAGTTCTGTTCTGAATATCTATCCGTCCGCCATGTTCCTCGATGATTTTTTTCACCATGGCAAGTCCCAATCCTGTGCCGCGCGGTTTGGAAGTCACATAAGGTTCAAACGCCCGAGCAAGAATTTTGGACGAAAATCCTGGACCATTATCAGTGATCGACAAGCGAACTGCACTGCGAACGTCACCTTCCGAACTTTGGTAATGAACTATTTCCGTTGCGACATCGATACGCGCCGGACTTTCATCCTTGCGCTCCACCACCGCGTCCTGTGCGTTCTGTAAAAGATTATGAACTACTTGGCGCAATTGTGTAGCATCGCCCATGACTTGCGGCAAATTTTTTGCAAGTATAACGTGGATGATATCGCGTTCATCACCACTAATATACAAATTCAAAATTTCTTCTATCAATGCGTTGAGATCCAGTGGACTTAATACAGCCGGCGGTGTTTTCGCATAGTCGCGAAAATCATCGACCATGCGCTTCATGGCGGCTACTTGATTCACAATGGTGGTCGTGCTTTTGCTTAACATCGTTGCATCTTGTTCAGTCAATTTTCCTACCAATTTCATTTGCAGCCGCTCGGCTGAGAGCTGGATCGGCGTAAGCGGGTTCTTGATTTCATGCGCCAAGCGTCTTGCCACTTCGCCCCATGCGATGGAACGCTGCGCAGAAATCACATCAGAAATATTATCAAATACAACCAGGTAACCGATACCACTTTCGATCGGCAAACGCGAACCTCGTGCCAACAAGATGATGTAGTTGCCAATATCGGATTCCTCATTTGACTCCGCATCTGATGACTCGATCATGCGCGGAATTTCGATTTGATGTTGCCAATGCATGCCATTGACTGTCTCATCACCGGCCGATTGTGCATTTTGCTCGGAGAAGGCTGTAGTAATTGCCTTGGCGAAGACGGCAATTCCTTCAACTGCAGTAATAGGCCGGCCAATCAATTCCTCGAAAGGATGCTCCAAAATGCGCTCAACCGATTCGTTGCAAGTCAATAATTTAAAATCCGCATCCAATACCATCACCCCAGCGGACATATTACCCAAAACCGTTTCCAGATATGCTTTCGCATTTTCCAGTTCAGACCGATTTTTTTCCACTGCGGCGCGCGCATCATAGAGTTGTCGCGTCATGCTGTTGAACGATTGCGTGAGTGTGCCCAATTCATCGGAAGTGGCAACGATAGGGCGCGGTGAAAAATCACCCTTGGCTACCGCTTGCGTACCTTCAGCCAGCAACAATAATGGCTGCGCCAAGTCGTCCGCGATAACGAACGCGCTGGTAACGGCGCCAAAGATCGCGAGCAGCAAAGTCAAGGTAAGCGTCACGATGTAAATTTTCCGCAAGCCGGAACGGCCCAGCGAACGTTCCTGATATTCACTGTACGCCGCACGCAGCGCTTCAGCATTGGCAGCCAAAGAAGTGGGCACAGGTTGCACCAACTGCAAGTAGCGCTGCTCATTCTGCAGCGAGATTGCATTGGTTGGCGTCGGAATCAATACCACAACGCGCATGCGCAAGCTGGTTACCGCATCAAGCGCATTGGATTCGAATGTCGTGGCTCCATGGTCACCATTTTTATTGATGCCTTCATCTACTGCAGCCCCACCTTCGATCGCTGAAAATCCACGCGTGGTGCGGGCCTGCCGCAACATGACTTTGGTCGGCAAATCCGACAGTAGCGCGCCTAGACGAGCACCATCAATCGCGACCAAACGTCCATTACCCGTCACGATGGTCGCTTCTTGCATCAAACCTTGATCGCGTAATCGCGACAGTTGCGTGACCTGTGACGACTCCGGAATATCCGCCAGCAGTAAAGCCATATTATGTGCTTTGGCGTTGAGATCAGCGAGACTGGCATCCAATGCACTGCGTCCCAAATTGAGTCCGGATTCCAATGCTGCTTCAACGCGCACATCAAACCAGGATTCAATCGAGCGAGAAACGAATTGAACGGAGACGGTATAAATAATTGCGCCCGGCAAAATCCCGACTGCAGCAAACAGCAGCACCAGGCGCGTCATTAATTTGGAACCGAAGCGACCGCGCCGATAGCGCTGATAAAGCCGCGCCAACAACAAGGTGACCAGGATTAACAACCCAATGGCTACCAGCGCATTTAATCCCAGCAACCACGGGTAATGCTTATCGAATGCCGCGGAGTTTTCTGATGCCGACGCCAGCAAAAAGAGCAGGATGCTTACAATTGCCCCGCCCAAGATTAACAAATACCGCAACACGCGCGTCACACTTAATCCGCCTTGAAGCTGAAAGTTTTCCAATCGGAAGAGAAACGCCAATCACTGTTGTTCAGTGCATTGACTTGAAATGGTTTTGACAACTGCGCAACATCGAGCCGCATGCGAATGGATACTTTATAAATTGCTCCGTGGCTTAATGCGCCATGCTCTGCTACTACCCAGCGATTCGGGCGGCGGATCAAGGACAAGGCTTCTTCCAAGGAAGGAAAAGTTTGTTGCAGGCTCCCCAACACTGCCACGCTATATTGGCGCGTCAACACATTGTAAGAAATCCGTGTGGTTTGCGAAGTGTTCACTGCCTTTTCATCGAACCAATACCAGCGTGGCCGCATGAGCTGGACTTCTGTCGTGAAGTACAGTGGCACGCCATGTGTTACCGCATCTTCTAATCCATGGTTCAGCTCGAACGAAAAATTGGCCGCTAATTTGTAACCTTCTTCGGTACTCTCCAAATGCGCCTGGGTGATTTCAATACCCTCCGCAGCGCGCGCCGTGGTTGGAGCGAGCACTATGGAAAACATCAACAGCGCCAAAACAGCGCATGCCATGGAATGAAAAAAGCGTCGTGTCACTCGAATTGCGATCCGAAATATTTGCCTGAGGCGACTAAAAAATCCTATCAATCATGGATATCAAATTGCTCAGTCGAATTCATCGACTGCATATCAATTGACATTGCACCACGGGATAGGATTGAAGCACCTAAAACAGGGTTAAAAAATTGCGATTATGCCGAGCCCGATACTGACTTTTGAAACAATGCGTAAAACAAGCCGTCGTGATCCTTATCGGCATTTGCAGTGGGCAATAATTGGCCGGGAGCGGATAAGCGTGTTGCATGATTGCGCATGGCAAAGGCAGCCGCCTGAGCCTCTGATTCCTGCGGCCAAAGCGAGCACGTTACGAACAACAATTTACCATCCGGCCGTAGCATCTGCCAAAGGTTGTCGAGAATTTGTGTTGAAAGTGTTGCAAGCTGCGCAGCATCCGCCTTGCGGCGCAACCATCGAATATCAGGATGGCGCCGTACGATGCCGGACGCGGTGCAGGGAACATCCGCCAGAATACGATCGAATAACTTACCATTCCACCAACTATTGTTACTGGCATCTCCGGCAATAAGTGCCGCCTTTAATTGCAAGCGCTGCAAATTCTGTTCAATGCGAAGCAAGCGCTGCGCATCATGATCCAATGCAATCAGCTCAACATCGGCACATTCAAGGATATGTCCAGTCTTGCCACCCGGTGCCGCGCATGCATCCAATACGCGCATGCCATCGTGCAAGTTTAATAATGGTGCAGCCAATTGTGCGGCCGCGTCCTGCACGGAAACCAGTCCTTCATTAAATCCTGGAATCTGCATTACCGGAATTGGCTTATCCAGCCGCACTGCGTCGGGTCCAATTTGACACGCAGCCATTTCGTTGTTAGCGAGCGTTTGCAGGAATTCTGTCACCGTCGTTTTACGACGATTGACGCGCAAAGTCAGCGGTGGTGGCGCGTTACCTGCAATCAGAATAGATTGCCAGTCACGCGGATAGGCTGCTTTGGTGGCATCGATCCACCATGCCGGATAATTCCAGGTAGCTGCTGCTTGTTTCTTCACTTCTTGCAGCAAGGTAGCTTGCTCTCGCAAGAAACGCCGCAATACCGCATTGACCATGCCTTTGGCATGTGCCATCTCAGGATCCGACGTAGCAGCGTTGACTGCCTGATCAACCACGGTGAAACTTTCATACGGCGCACTGCCGTCCGCGTCCTGCGGTTGACATAACAAACTTAACGAACAACTCAACAAGGCATGCAAAACAGGGGGGGCGGGCGCACGACTTGCCAGCATTCCGATCAATGCTTCTGACGTGCCCCAATAGCGCATGGTGCGATAGGCAATATCCTGTATCGCACCGCGCGCTTGTGGCAATGCATTGGCACGCGCAAAGACACGCGCCAGTGCTTGCGGCAATGCAGTACCGCTACGTACATATGTCACGGCTTGCGCCGCTCCTAACAAACTGAATGCGAGTGAATCAGGTTTTAAATGAGATTTCGGCACATTAACTTTTAATGAACGAAGCGCAGCGATTGCTGAATGAAGGCGTGATTGTAGCTGGAAGACTGCGAGAGCATAGGAGAAATGAAGAAGGACCGCTAACGAATATTTGCTTATATACAGGAGATTGACTTTTAATTGAAAAAGTTCAACCAACAGTTCGTTTTTTCGGACTGTTTTTCAGACCAGTGCATAATAACGGTCGCTTAACACCGATGCTGAAATCATTTTTACAAAAAATCAACAATGCTTGCCATGTAGAAATTTTCGGCCACTGTGTGAAGCAGCGCATGAGCACCACAGCAATTACAAAACGCTCGTACCAAGGTGAGGATAGTTTGCCCCTTTTGAGTTTTCCATTCATACCGAGCCAGTCACGTTTTTCACGACACTGGCATCTGTGCTTATACCGGTTTGGTTTACCGTTGGTGACGCTTGGCTACATGATCCATGTCGCCTACGCATCAAGCAAAATGGATCAACTCAATGGCGCAATCTGCGCCCTGATGTTTTTCCTTTCGCTGACATTGACCTACGTATGGGGAGCGCGCGCCGTCTTTGCGACTGATGTTCTGGTGACCTTGACATTGTGGGGTTCGCTCCTTAACGGCATCGTACAGCTTGCATTATTTCATTCGTCCGACAGCATTCCCATCTTGCAAACGAATTTAATTTGGGCACCGGTAATTGCCGTGTATTGGGGCATGGCATTCTACAAGCGATGGTTGTTCGGTCTGCTGCAAACTATTTTGTATTATGTGGCGTTTCTTTGCGTCGATCCTTTAGTGCTATTCCACACCAGCAAGAATTTGCTACCGTACCCGTGGCATCTGATGCTTGCACAGGGTGTCGCATTGATGTTGCTGATGGCAATCTTTGCCAACGTCGCAAAGCAATTCAAGATCAGCGAAGCACGCTGGCGTAAAGCCGCGCATCATGCCAATCACGATCAATTGACAGGATTGCTGAATCGACGCACTTTCTCAAGGCACTTGCCACGCATTGTCAAAATCAGCGACGCAGAAAAATTGAAATTATCGTTGATGCTGATCGATTTTGATCACTTCAAATTGATTAATGATCGTTATGGGCATTCGGCGGGTGACAACATATTGCAGCAAGTAGCGAAACTGTTTACGTCTGTTTTACGCGCTGGCGATTCACTCTATCGATGGGGCGGAGAAGAATTTGTCATTATCTTGCGCGATACCGATGCGACTACTCTATCTGCAATCGCTGAGCGATTACGCGCTCTGACAGAACAACATCCTTTCGGACTGAAAAGGTCTCTTACCATTTCCATCGGATTGGCAACTTATGAAGCCGGCGAAACCCATGAGAATTTTTTCAAGCGTGCGGACGCTGCGATGTTGTGCGCCAAACGCAATGGTCGTAATCGCGTCGAATTAGCGTCACACAAATCAAGACCAATCGTTGCGGAAATACAGCAACGGACCAACGGCACGAACGGCTAATATGGTTCAAGAGAGGGTAAAAGTACCATCATAGATGGCTTATCACCCATTCAAATTCCCCATGCAATATCGGCACCGCGTTTTTGCGCGGCGCGCAGCATTTCCAGAAACGGATAGGCGCGCGTTGCAAAGCTCACCGATTGCGTTGCCGTACGCTCATGGTCGTCGTCGATATATTTTCCTTGCTGTTCCGATGCATCCGGTGTTGCGTTCGATGTGGCTCGAGCGCGGCTTTCTTCAATCGCGGCATTTAATTTAGCGAGTGCCGTTGCTGTTTCGGCGGCGGTGATGACACCGCGTTCAACGTCTTTATTGAATAAATCAAGGATGCGTTTCGCATGTTCCTTATACATGATGACTTCCGCGGCCGCTTTGGATTTGAATGTGACCAGCATGATGCTCCTTGCATTGAAATGAATCCTGGAGCTATTTTACGCGCATAGTATCTCAGGCACTTGCGGCAACTTTGAGTGAAAGACGATTAGTTTGATCCACCTTAAGCAGCGCATCAAAATCAGCTACCGTCATTGGCCGTCCGAATAAATATCCTTGACCTTCATCACACAATTCATGATTCAGAAAAGCACATTGCGCTTCTGTTTCCACACCTTCGGCAATGACTTCCAATCCAAGGTTGTGCGCCAATGCAATTGTTGCCGAAGCAATCAATGCATCATTCTGGTCGCTCTCAATATCTTTCACGAAACTACGATCAATCTTGATGCGATCGATCGCAAAGATTTTTAAATAGCTTAACGAAGAATACCCAGTACCAAAATCGTCAATCGCCACTTTAATGCCGCGTGCCCGCATTTCTCGCAGCAGAACACGTGTTTGCTCCGGATCTTGCATCGCCGCTGTTTCGGTAATTTCTATTTCAAGGCCATGCAAATCGGCGCCCGTCTCCTTCTGCCAATGGTCGACGCTATTGATTAACGTCCCTGAGTGGCATTGGCGAGCCGACAAATTGATCGCCAGCCGCAAATCTGCAAATTGTCCGCGCTGCCATCCGGCCAGGATATGCATCGCACGTTCCAGCACCCATTCGCCCAGCGGTATGATCAAACCCGATTCTTCCGCAATGGGAATGAAACGATCGGGTGGAATCATGCCTAATTCCGGATGGCGCCAGCGAATCAATGCTTCGGCACCGATAATCCGACGCGAAGCAAGATGCATTTGCGGTTGCAGGAAGAGTTCAAACTCGTTGCGCTCCAAGCCGGGCCAGATCTGATTTTCGATTTGCAAGCGCTCATGCGCCGCCGCATTTAATTCGGAAGAAAAGAATTGATAATTGCCGCGGCCACGACCTTTCGCAACGTACATGGCCGCATCGGCATTGCGCAACAATGTATCGGCCTCGGTCCCATCCGAAGGAAACAAGCTGATACCGATACTCGCGCCGGAATGCAGTTTATGATCTTCAAGCTGATATGTTTCGGTCAATACCACGATAATGCGCTCTGCCAAGGCCGTTACGGTATCGATTGAAGCATGGCGCGCCAAAACAACGACAAACTCGTCGCCTCCCGGGCGCGCAACAATATCATCGATGCTTAATAATTTTTTCAGGCGATCGGCTGCTTCCATCAACAATTGATCGCCGATTTGATGTCCCATCGAATCATTGATCTTCTTGAAGTGATCAAGATCGATAAACATGATGGCAACCGAAGCTTGACCTCTACGCGATAGCGCCAACAAATGATCTAACCGCTGATTCAGCGTGAAGCGGTTGGCCAAACCTGTCAAGGAATCATGGTGCGCCAACTGATATATCTGTTCTCGCGAGCGATACTGATCTGTCAGGTCTCTTAACACGCAGACAAAGAAAGCTTCCTCGGATTCCTCGACCAAGCTGACGGAAATAGTCAGCGGGAATTGGCTCCCGTCGATTTTGCGGCCGGTTAATTCCGTATTGAATTGTGTCCGCTTACTCAAGCGTTCAAGCAGACCTGTCCCGGTTTCGCCGCTTGCAATTTTTATCAAGTCATCAAACAGAACCCCTTGCATTGCTTGATCCATATAGCCAAACAATTCTCCTGCGATACCATTGACCGATATTACTTTACCTTCGCGATCAATCGTTACAATGGCATCTGCCGCATTGTTCAGAATGGCGTTTAGCCGCGCCTCTCGATCATGCAGTTTTCTGGTCCGATCTGCAACCACACTTTCGATTTGCGCACGCTGGCCGCTCATCAACAATAAAAATGCGCTGAGCAAACCGATCAATAAAAATCCGCAGACAAGTGCAGTCCAGCTTTGCCAGCCTTTGTGGCTTGCCAGATAATCTTCTGTAGGAGCGAGTGTGAGTTGGTATTGCCGGCCGCCAAACTTTAAGGTCTTTTGATAATCTCCGCTCTGATATTCCCGCTTAATATGGTCAGCGATGATTTCTGGCGCGGCATTGTTTGTGACATCTTCCAGACGCACCAATAAATAAGGAAAGTCCGCACTTGCCATAACGCGTTTTAAGTAAGGCTCAACCTGTATGACCATGGTCAGAATGCCAATCGAGGGATCCGATTTCCCGGCAAGATTCAATTTGATTACTTGCGATAATAAGATTCCCTGCTTGCCACCTGCAGGCATTACAAGAGCAACCACTTTGCTGGCCGTGGGTTTGCTGCTTTGAATTGCCGTCAATAATCCAGCACTTGCAATAGGATCCGATAATTTATCGTAGCCGAGCATAGGCTCATTGCCTGCCATTGGCTCTACATAGGTAAGAGGATAATACTGAGGGTGAACTGTGGCCGGATGCCACTTTGCATTCGCATCCAATTGTTTAATCACGAAATCTTTGGTGATTGTGCCTTGAGCCCAATTTTCAAATTCGTTACGCTCGCCGGCTGTAACACGCGGCGCCCAGCTCATGGATTTTAATTCCGGGCGTTGATCGAGATAACCGCGCGCCATATTACGAAACTCTGTCCCTGTCATTGCACTCTTCTGATTCAGCACACTTGCTAATGCTTGTAGCAAACGCTCATGTTCTTCGAACTGATATTGCAACGCATCGCCTACCTGCTGCGACTTTATCCGAAATGTTTGCCTTTGCTGTTCTTGTTCCCAGGTATTGGCCTTAATATAGAGAACAAGAAATACGACGCTACTGAGCGTGAGCGGGACAACCAGAAGCCAACGTCGCCTCCACCACAACGATCGTGGATTTCCAATGCAGATCCATACCAATGGCGCAGTTAATACGACGCCAATCGTATCGCCCACCCACCAGGTTATCCAATTGGCGAGCAAGGTTTCACTTGTCATGACGTGAAGCAGATAGATACCGGGTATAGCGATGCTGGCACTAATCAGACACATAACGGGCGTCAGCAGAAGAAATTGCACCACGTCACGACCCGAATCCAATCCGGGTTTGACTCGACGATGCAACATGCTACTGCCCACCCAAGCCTGAAGTGCCGATGCCAAGGCAATAATTGCTGCTACCTCCAATACAACCAAAGGCTGACTGGCACCTACGCTGAACCCCTGAATAACATTGAGAATAAATGCGCCCAGCAATACACCAGACAATAGCGACGTGCCACCAATCATGATTGAAGCAACGGCAATTCCTGCCGGAGGGAAAATTGCTGTTGCATAACCTGGGGGTAATGCCAGCATCAACGCCAATTTGCCACTGATGACATAACACAAAGCCAGCAAGAGTACGGCTTGCATCGTACTCAGTTTTACTCTTGCCTTTGTCGTCGAGTGAATCAAATGCCCTCCACTTCCTTTTTACCCATCAGGGCTTTCATGGAGTAATGAGTTCGGCATGATGCAAGAAAACGATAGCGATACCGTTTGCTTAACGGAACATGCCTGCCATTGGGATGTTGTCTCTTGCTGTTTATTTTTTCTTAGTATGCAATGAAATATCTCCACGCGGCAATTTTTATTGGTTACAAAGCATCATTAACCAACAATTGGTCTTATGTAATTTCGTTCTTTTATTTTTACAATTTGTGTTACGAAACGCTCAGACGTACCAATGATGCGTCGCACAAACCAAACGCTTCATTCACATGCATTTCATCTCGGCTTAAATGAAGTGAAAAATGTATCAATCGCATCGCGCGTCATTGCTTTCTCAGGTCCGATCATGGCTACCTGATAGACGTGTTTATCTTTCGCAACGAATTGCGCAATCAGCCGCATGGATTGCACATTGTTACCCCTTGGTGATGAACCGATTGCGTCAATCTCAATCGATGCAATGCCTCCGGTTTTATCTTCCGATGATTTTTCAAGTTTGATGGTGCCTGCTATATTTTTCACGAGTCCACTTTTCATGCTGCTTAAAGCAATGTGTGCTTTTTCGATATCCGGCAGCGTGACCGTACCAACTGCATACGTCACTCCATCCACTTCTGCCGCAGTCATCGTCATCATGACTTGCTGACCATCGAGGTTGATCAAGCGTGAAAAGGACACTGGTTTTGCGGGAAGCATGACAGAGAAAGGTACATCCGAGCCATGCACCTCACGCCAATCATATTTGGGTGTACATGCAGAAAGCGCCAAAAGAAATACAAGCAATGTACAAAATGAAGTCCAGCTAAATTTCAACATAATAGATAACCTGTGGCTGCATAATTATTGTGTGTATGGCCGTCGCTACGATATTGCTCAATCATTGAGAAAGATCTTAATGCTCGCGCAACGCACGCCGATATTGAATCGCTTCAGCCACATGCGGCTGAGTAATGACATTAGCGCCTGCCAAATCAGCAATCGTACGCGCTACTTTTAAGACCCGATGATAAGCACGTGCCGACCAATTCAAACGCGTCATGGCAGTGCGCAGCAATTGTTCTCCAGCCTCGTCTGGTTTGCAATGCAAGTCGATTTCAGTCGTGGATAGTGTGTTGTTGTTTTTGCCTTGACGTTCATATTGCAACCGAGATGCCTGCGTTACCCTTGAAACTATCTTGCCGGAAGTTTCACCATCAGCCTGCTTCAATAAATCGTCATGCGGCAATGCGCCAACCTGGATTTGCATGTCAATGCGATCCAATAATGGGCCGGATATTTTGTCCTGATAACGTGCGACGATATCCGGTGTACAACGGCATTTATTGGCAGGGTGGCCAAGATAACCGCAGGGGCATGGGTTCATCGCAGCAATCAATTGAAAACGTGCGGGAAAATCTGCTTGGCGCGCAGCGCGTGAGATCGTGATCTGCCCAGACTCCAACGGCTCGCGCAACACTTCCAATACCTTGCGATCGAATTCGGGCAACTCGTCTAAAAACAATACCCCTTGATGTGCCAGCGAAATTTCGCCCGGACGTGGCGTGCCGCCTCCGCCAACCAAGGCGACTCCCGATGCAGTATGGTGGGGCGCACGATAGGGACGCACCTTCCAACGTTTCGCTGAAAAGCCGCCTGTGAGTGATTGCACTGCAGCCGATTCCAGCGCTTCTGCGTCCGTCATCGGTGGCAAGATTCCGGAAAACCGTGCTGCCAACATCGATTTGCCTGTTCCGGGCGGGCCGACCATCAAGACACTATGCCCTCCGGCGGCGGCCACTTCCAATGCGCGTTTTGCTTGAATTTGCCCTTTGACCTCTGCAAAGTCGGGGTAATCAGGCGCTAACGTCATTGCAGGAGCTATGTGCCTCGCCAATCGCGCGTCGCCACTAACCGCAGCAAAATGCGCGCACACCTGCAGTAATGAATCAGCTGGAAATATGCTGGCATCTTTCACGAGCGAAGCCTCGTCTGCATTTGCGCGCGGCAAAATAAATGCGCGTTGTTTATTGGAGACATCTGCAGAGCAATGCATCGCATAAGTCATCGCTAATGCACCGCGGATAGGCCGCAATTCGCCGGACAATGACAATTCACCGGCAAATTCATAGTCATCAAGCTGGTCCGCAGGTATCTGGCCTGACGCAGCCAAAATGCCAAGCGCGATCGGCAAATCGAACCGGCCTGACTCTTTGGGCAAGTCGGCTGGCGCCAGATTCACGGTAATACGACGCGCCGGAAACTCAAAACAAGCATTTTGAAGTGCCGCACGTACCCGATCCTTTGATTCTTTCACCTCAGTTTCAGGCAAGCCGACAATCGTGAAAGATGGCAAACCATTCGCCAAATGCACTTCAACGGTCACTTCTGGTGCATGCATGCCGGCCAGCGCCCGGCTTTTCAGGACGGCTAGGCTCACTTACTTCTTAGTTGCGATTCTAGTTCGGCAACGCGCGCTTCCAATGCTTCCAGCTTGGCGCGGGTTTTGGCAAGCACCTGCGTTTGCACATCAAACTCTTCACGTGTGACCAAATCCAGCTTGGAAAAGCCTTGATTGAGCATGGCCTTCACGTTTTTCTCAATATCTTTAGCTGGCGAATTTTCCAAAACCTGGTTGATTTTAGATTGCAAATCATTAAAAAAATTAGGGGTATCCATGGTCATCCTTTCAAAATAATTTATGCAACACCATTTTGGTGCGTTCAAATTTGGTGCGCCCATATCCGGTGCAATACATGTTTGTCATGAGCTTCAGCACCACCCAAAACAGAATAACTTTGCAAAAATGATAACGCATCTGCGTCAAAATAGGTTGGCACGGGATCTGCTAAGTAGCAATGTAGCTTATTAGTTGCTTGATTTACCAGTTTTTAAATTTTCAATTATCAACCCAAGGAACCGCCATGAAGAAATTGATTCTTGTAGCAGCAGTAACGGCTGCCTTTACAGGCAGTGGTGCCTATGCAGAAGATGCAGCGCCCGCTGCTGCTCCGACGCCTGATAACGTAGTGGCTTATAACATTGGTATCGCTAGCGATTACCGTTATCGCGGCATTTCGCAATCCCGCTTCCAACCTGCACTTCAAGGCGGTGTTGATTACACAAATAACCCAACTGGCTTATATGCAGGTACATGGCTGTCCACGATCAAGTGGATTAAAGATGGTTTGCTCGTGGGTGGCAATACAGGCGGCAAAGGCCCAGTCGAATGGGACCTGTACGGTGGTAAGCGCGGCGATATTGGCGGCGGCTTTAATTACGACGTAGGGGGCCTGTATTATTATTATCCAGGCAACAATTACAACTCAGTTCCTCCCAATACCAATGCCAATACATTCGAACTGTACGGACAAATCGGATACGGCACTGCTTACATCAAGTATTCAGACTCTTTGACTACCTTGTTTGGTAATGTGGATAGTAAAAACAGTGGTTACCTTGATTTGGGTTGGAACCCTGATGTGGGCGCAGGCTTCACCCTGAACCTCCATGTTGGCCATCAAAAAGTTGCCGGGTCCGGAGAAGCTTCAGCTGGCGTTTCCAATAGCTTGTATAGCTACACTGATTGGAAAATCGGCGTTTCCAAGACGGTTGATCAACTTGCAGGCATTACATTCAGTTTAGCAGCGGTCGGGACTAATGCTAAAGACCATAACCCCTATGCAGGCAACATACCTGCATATTCATCACCAAGCTTTAAAAACCTTGGCAAAAACGGCGTTGTACTCACAGCTGTAAAAACTTTCTAATTGGAGATCAGCATGAAACTGATTACCGCAATCATCAAACCATTCAAACTGGATGAAGTCCGTGAAGCGTTGTCCGCCATTGGCGTGCAAGGCATCACGGTGACCGAAGTCAAAGGCTTCGGCCGTCAAAAAGGTCACACGGAGTTGTATCGTGGCGCCGAGTATGTGGTCGATTTTTTACCAAAAACCAAAATTGAAGCAGCAGTGGATGACGACATTGTCGAGCGCGCTATCGAAGCGATCGAAACTGCTGCCCGCACAGGCAAAATCGGCGACGGAAAAATTTTCGTCTACGACTTGCAGCAAGTCGTGCGTATCCGTACCGGTGAAACCGGCAAAGAAGCACTATAAGGGGAACAACAATGAAAAAACATTTTGCACGCTTCCTGGCAGCTGGTTCGCTGCTACTCGCGATTGGATTTGCACCATCGGCTTTCGCTGATGATGCAGCCAAAGCATCGGCACCTGCCGCTGCCGCTTCCGCTCCTGCAGCAGCTGCGCCTGCTGCTTCTGCTCCGACAGCACCTGCTGCAGCCGCGGCAGCAGCACCGGACGCTTCAGCTCCTGCTGCTGCACCCGCAGCAGCCGCACCAACGCCAAACAAAGGTGACACCGCATGGATGATGATCTCCACTGCACTCGTGATCTTGATGACGATCCCTGGTTTGGCATTGTTTTACGGCGGCTTGGTCCGCACCAAAAACATGTTGTCGGTGCTGATGCAAGTCTTCGTGGTATTCGCATTGATTATTGTGTTGTGGTGCTTGTATGGCTACTCGCTGGCGTTCACCGAAGGCGGCAATTTCATCGGTTCGTTTGATCGCGTCATGTTGAAAGGCATTTGGGACCCAGCGAAGGCAACTTTTGCAACCGCTGCCACATTCAGCAAAGGCGTCGTCATTCCTGAATTCGTATTCGTCGTGTTCCAGGCCACGTTTGCGGCAATCACTTGCGGCCTGATCGTCGGTTCGTTTGCAGAACGCATCAAGTTCTCTGCTTTGTTGGCATTCATCGTTCTGTGGTTCACGTTCTCGTACCTGCCGATCGCTCACATGGTCTGGTTCTGGCCTGGTCCAGATGGCATCAAGGATGCAGCAACCTTGGCTTCTGAAACAGCAAAAGGCGGCTGGTTATGGCAAAAAGGCGCGCTCGACTTCGCTGGTGGTACCGTTGTTCACATCAACTCCGCTATCGCAGGTCTGGTTGGTGCATATGTGATCGGCAAACGTGTCGGCTACGGTAAAGAATCGATGGCGCCACACTCGTTGACGATGACCATGATCGGCGCTTCGCTGTTGTGGGTGGGCTGGTTCGGTTTCAATGCAGGTTCAGCACTCGAAGCTGGCGACACCGCAGCATTGGCTTTCGTTAATACCTTGCTTGCAACTGCTGCTGCGTCGCTGTCCTGGATGTTTGCCGAGTGGATGTCGAAAGGCAAACCATCGATGTTGGGCGCTGCATCCGGTGCTGTAGCCGGCCTGGTTGCTATTACACCAGCTTGCGGTTTCATTGGCCCAATGGGCGCATTGGCACTCGGCTTGATCGCAGGTGTTGTCTGCCTGTGGGGTGTGAATGGCCTGAAGCGTCTGTTGGGCGCTGACGATTCGCTTGACGTATTCGGCGTACACGGCGTTGGCGGTATGTTGGGCGCGTTGTTGACCGGTGTGTTTGCTGCGCCGTCACTCGGCGGCCAAGGCGTCTATGACTACGTTGCAAACAAGATTTCGCCTGACTACTCTATCTCCGGTCAGGTATGGATCCAGTTGCAAGGTGTCCTCACCACGCTGGTATGGTCTGGTGTTGTTGCTTTCATTGCATACAAACTGGTCGATCTGGTAATTGGTCTGCGTGTAACGGAAGAAGAAGAGCGCGAAGGTCTGGACATCTCCAGCCACGGCGAATCGGCTTACCATCCTTAATCTCTAGATTTTTGTCTCCACCCACTCCCGTGGGTTTTAAAAGCGCCTCTCCCCGGGGCGCTTTTTTTCATTCTGGGGTTTAAAATCCACGGATTGCCCTGATGTAAATACCACTGTTTCTCCTGT
Source organism: Burkholderiaceae bacterium (assembly GCA_036560485.1). Classification (GTDB taxonomy): domain Bacteria; phylum Pseudomonadota; class Gammaproteobacteria; order Burkholderiales; family Burkholderiaceae_D; genus DATBRC01. Next base: position 164,862 of record DATBRC010000057.1, on the reverse strand, counting down.
TTCCTTGCGCTTTGGAACAGACGCGAAATGGCGATTCCCGTTAGAATCACCCTCAATGTTATCCGTAAAGGTGTAAAGCAATCATGGTTCCCCATCTGGTTACGGCCCTGAACGGCCCGCTTCTCGATCTTGAAAAGAAAATTCTGAAGGCAACGCCGGCAATCGAGCGCTGGTTTCGTCTTGAGTGGCAAGAACACACACCGCCGTTTTACTGCTCGGTCGATTTGCGTAACGCCGGTTTCAAACTGGCGCCGGTCGACACCAATCTGTATCCGGGCGGATTTAATAACCTGTCGCCGGAAATGCTGCCTTTGGCAATCCAAGCCGCCATGGCAGCCATCGAGAAGTACTGCCCTGACGCCAAGAATCTGTTACTGATTCCGGAAAATCACACGCGCAATACGTTCTATTTGCAAAACGTCGCGCGGCTGACACAGATTTTCCGGCAAACGGGATTGAATGTACGTCTAGGTTCATTGTCGGAAGACGTGAAGGAACCAACACCGATCGAACTACCGGACGGCACTGTACTAACGCTAGAGCCGTTGGTGCGCTCGCAGAATGGCCGCCGTGTCGGCCTGAAGAATTTTGATCCTTGTACCATCCTGTTGAATAACGATTTATCTTCCGGCCTGCCGCAGATTCTGGAAAACATCCACGAACAAAACTTGCTGCCGCCATTGCATGCCGGCTGGGCTGTGCGCCGCAAAAGCAATCACTTTGCATCATATGACGACGTCGCCAAAAAATTTGCCAAGTTGATCGATGTCGATCCATGGATGCTCAATCCGTATTTCGGCAAATGCGGCCAAATCAATTTTCAGGAACGCACCGGCGAAGAATGTTTAGCTGCCAATGTCGATATGCTGCTGACCAAGATCCGCAAGAAGTACAAGGAATACAGCATCAAGGAAACCCCTTTCGTGATCGTCAAGGCTGATGCCGGCACCTATGGCATGGGCATCATGACGGTGAAAGATGCCAGCGAAGTAAAAGACCTGAACCGCAAGCAACGCAATAAAATGTCGGTCGGCAAAGAAGGGCTCGAAGTCAATGATGTGATCATTCAAGAAGGCGTGCCGACATTCGAACGCATCAATGACGCGGTGGCCGAACCGGTCGTATATATGATGGATCGTTACGTAGTAGGTGGCTTCTATCGTGTGCATGCAGAGCGCGGCATCGATGAGAATCTGAATGCACCGGGCGCACATTTTGTGCCGCTCGCATTTGCGCAGCAACATGCGCTGCCTGATTTAAAAGCTAAACCCGGCACAACCGCACCGAATCGTTTTTATATGTATGGCGTAGTTGCGCGTCTGGCTTTGCTGGCTGCATCGCTGGAACTTGAAAAGACCGATCCCAATCCTGAAATCTATTAGGAACGTCAATGAGAATCGCCTTCCTTGCCGATCCGCTCACCGGCTTCAAGACGTATAAGGACTCCACCTTTGCGATGATGGTGGAAGCGGCCAAACGCGGCCATGCCATCTATGCATTCGAGCAAAAGGACATGGCCTATTCGGATGGCGCGATTGTGGCCGACGTGTCGCGCATTACATTGACGGGCGATTTGATTGACTGGTATCGCGCCGATCCGCCGGTTGCACATGCGTTGACCGAATTCGACGCGATCGTCAAACGCAAGGATCCACCGTTCGACATGGAGTACGTCTATTCGACTTACTTGCTGGAGATGGCGGAACAGCAGGGCGCGCGCGTGTTCAACCGGCCGCAGGCAATCCGTAATCACAACGAGAAACTCGCGATCGCGCAATTTGCACAATTTACTGCGCCGACGCTGGTGACGAGCGACGATGCGCGCTTGCGTGCATTTCATATGCAGCACAAAGACATCATTCTGAAGCCGCTTGATGGCATGGGTGGCACAGGCATTTTCCGCGTCAAGGAAGATGGCATGAATCTCGGCTCGATCATCGAAACACTCACGCATAACGGCAAGCATACGGTCATGGCGCAGCGCTTCATTCCTGAAATCGTGATGGGTGACAAACGCATTCTGCTGATCGGTGGTGAAGTCGTGCCGTATTGCCTCGCGCGCATTCCGCAAGCCGGTGAAGTGCGCGGCAATTTGGCAGCGGGCGGCACCGGCGTCGCGCAAGCACTGTCGGCGCGCGACTATGAGATTGCCAATACCCTTGCGCCAATTCTTTCAACGCGCGGGTTGTTACTGGTAGGATTGGACGTCATCGGCGATTATTTAACCGAAGTCAATGTAACGAGTCCGACTTGTTTCCAGGAAATAACTCAGCAAACAGGATTCAATGTGGCGGGCATGTTCATTGACGCACTGGAAAAAGCAATGTGACGATCGCGTTGGTACGATTCAATTCTCAAGCGCGTTACGTTGATGTTGGTGGATAATTTCATAAATAGCTTTCCCGTTTAACACACATTATGGTTGGCATTCTTCTCTTAACTCATGCACCGTTAGGGCAGGCCTTCATCGAGGCCGCCAGCCATGTATTTCGTGGACGCCCGGCTAATCTCGAAGCAATCGATGTGCAAGCTGATCAGGATCCGGTAGAAGTCAAACGCGTCGCGAAAGCTGCCATTGAGAAATTGGATGACGGTTCCGGTGTGTTGGTCATTACCGACGTGATGGGTGGCACGCCTTCCAATTGCACCATTCAACTGAATGACCCAGGTCACGTTGAAGTGATCGCCGGCATTAGTTTACCGATGCTGTTGCGAGCAATCACCTATCGCAACGACACTCTGGATGTTGTCGTGGAAATGGCGCTTGCCGGCGGACAAAGCGGCGTCGTACGTGTCGACAATCGCGTTCGTCTTTCTCCTAACTAAAAAATCGAAAACGATAAAAATGATTGAACAAGAAATCGAAATAATTAATAAACTAGGATTGCATGCAAGGGCATCGGCCAAATTGACCCAGCTTGCCGCCAAATTTAAAAGTGATGTCTGGATGACCCGCAACAAACGCCGCGTCAATGCAAAATCGATCATGGGTGTGATGATGCTGGCAGCAGGCAAAGGATCGAAGGTCGTTCTTGAGGCAGATGGTGTAGATGAAAAGGAGTGCTTTGACGCTTTGGTAGAACTCATCAATAATAAATTCGGCGAAGGCGAATAAGTGGCATCTTTTACGTTACATGGGATTGCAGTTTCACGCGGCATTGCGATTGGCCGCGCGCATCTGCTCGCGCCTGCAGCACTGGACGTCAAACATTATCTGCTGCCGGCAGAAGATATCGAGGCAGAAGTACAGCGCTTGAAAGATGCTATTGCAACCGTGCACAAGGAATTGCAAACGCTGTGGAACGATTTGCCGCAGGATTCACCGACCGAACTAGGCGCCTTCATTGATGTGCACGCGTTGATCCTGTCGGATCCAATGATTTCCGAAATGCCGCTCGATATTATCCGCACGCGTCACTACAACGCGGAGTGGGCGCTGGTCACGCAAATCGACGAATTGTCTGCACAGTTCGATGAAATTGGCGACGCCTATCTGCGGGAACGCAAAGCCGATATTCAACAGGTTGGTGAGCGCGTTCTGAAAGTGTTGACCGGCACAGCGACCGAATTGTCGAAAATGCCTGTGCCAAGCGAAAGCGGCGCCAACATGATCGTGGTCGCGCACGATATTTCGCCTGCCGACATGATGCAGTTCAGAAATCGCGCGTTCGCCGGATTTGTCACTGATGTCGGTGGACAAAACTCGCATACTTCGATCGTTGCACGCAGTCTCGATATCCCTGCTGCAGTGGGCATGTTCAATGCCTCCGCGCTGATCGCGCAAGATGACTGGCTGATTATCGATGGCGATGCTGGTGTCGTGATTGTCGATCCGACGCCGATGGTGCTCGATCAATATCGCGAACAGCAGGCACGTCAACTGCGCGAGCGGAAAAAACTCAGCAAGCTGAAAAAAACACCCGCCATCACACGCGATGGCGTCGAAATTTCTCTGCTTGCCAATATCGAATTGCCCGACGACTGCGCTGCAGCGATGGAAGCAGGCGCTTACGGCGTCGGGCTGTTCCGCTCCGAATTCCTGTTCATGGGGCGCTCAGGCTATCTCAACAAACTGCCTACTGAGGATGAACAATTCGAGTCGTATCGCCAGGCAGTGGTTGCGATGAAGGGCCGTCCGGTCACGATCCGCACGCTGGATATCGGCGCTGATAAACCGTTGGATATGGCCGAGCAAACCGCACTGAATCCCGCGTTAGGTTTGCGCGCGATTCGCTATTGCCTGGCTGAGCCGCAAATTTTCCTGATGCAATTGCGCGCGATTCTGCGCGCTTCTGCATTCGGTCCGGTGAAATTATTGATTCCAATGTTGGCGCACACGTTCGAGATTGATCAGACCTTGGCGATGATTGAACAAGCCAAAGCGCAACTGCGCGAAGCCGGCAAAAAGTTTGACCCTGCAATCCCAGTTGGCGCAATGATCGAAATTCCTGCGGCTGCATTGACACTGCCAATGTTCGTCAAGCGCATGGATTTCTTATCGATCGGCACCAACGATTTGATCCAATACACACTAGCGATTGATCGTGTCGACCACGAAGTCGCGCATCTGTACAACCCGCTGCATCCGGCGATTTTGTATTTGTTATCCAGCGTGATTTCAATCGGTGCCAAAGCGAAAATCCCGGTCGCCGTTTGCGGCGAGATGGCAGGCGATGCCAAATTGACACGCCTGTTGCTGGGTATGGGGTTGCGCAGCTTTTCAATGCATCCAAGCCAGATCCTGTCGGTCAAACAAGAAATTCTAAACAGCGACTTGAGCCGGATCGTCCCGCATGCCAGAAAAGTGCTGCGTGCTGTAGAACCAGCGGCAATTTCCGAAGCCATGCGCCAATTGCAAATGGTCTAAACACCTATCGCGGTAGATCAGCCAGATGTAATGGTCGTTTGACGATATTGTGAGACTTGGTTATTCTTACGTCATTGCGCCGATTTGATTATCAGCTTGCGGGCGCATGATTCTGGCAATGTCAGAATCATAAATACGGCTAAAGCGTGCTTGGACCTGATAAAGTTCAAGCTCCTTACCTAGCCCGATCAGCAATATGCTTTCGGGCTTTTTATTTGAAATTTGAAAAGAGCAGGTGGCATACCACCTCATCACGATTGATTAGTTAACATGTCCACCCTCGGAATCGTCTCACCCCAATCGATGCAATTCTCTACGCCACTGCAGCTGCAAAGCGGTGCGTCGATTGCCGAGTACACATTAGTGTACGAAACATACGGGACCTTGAACGCCAATCATTCGAATGCGGTATTGGTGTGCCATGCGTTGAATGCATCGCATCATGTCGCCGGCACTTATCACGGTCCTGACGACGCAAAAAACGTCGGCTGGTGGGACAACATGGTCGGCCCTGGCAAACCGGTCGACACCAACAAGTTTTTTGTTATCGGCGTCAATAATCTCGGCTCCTGCTTTGGTTCGACCGGGCCGATGCATACCAATCCTGCCACTGGCAAGCCGTATGGGGCCGGCTTCCCGGTTGTGACGGTCGAAGACTGGGTGCATGCGCAAGCGCGTCTGGCCGATGCACTCGGCATTCGCCAATTCGCGGCGGTGATGGGCGGTTCATTGGGTGGCATGCAGGCATTGGCATGGAGTCTGATGTATCCGGAACGGATCCGTCATTGCGTGGTGGTCGCAGCAGCGCCAAAGCTGTCTGCGCAAAACATCGCATTCAACGATGTCGCACGCCAGGCGATTCTGACCGATCCTGATTTTCATGGCGGCGATTATTACGCGCACAACGTTGTGCCGAAAAGAGGCTTGCGCGTCGCGCGCATGATCGGCCATATCACCTATTTGTCGGATGACGACATGGCAGAAAAATTCGGGCGTGGTCTGCGCAATGGCAAGTACCAATTCGATTTCGGCATCGATTTCGAAATCGAATCGTATTTGCGTTATCAGGGCGATAAATTTTCCGAATACTTCGATGCCAATACTTATCTGTTGATTACCAAGGCACTCGATTATTTCGATCCGGCACAGCAATATAATGGCAACTTGACGCAAGCGTTGAGCAAAACGCAAGCGAAATTTCTGCTTGTGTCCTTCACAACCGATTGGCGTTTCGCGCCGGCGCGCAGTCACGAGATTGTGCAGGCGCTGGTCAATAATAAACGCCAGGTCGCTTATGCCGAAATCGATGCGCCGCATGGGCACGATGCGTTTTTGCTGGACGATCCGCGTTATTTGAATGTCGTGAAAACATACTATGACAGCGTATGGAAAGAGCTTGCCGCTGAGGAGAGCAAATGAATTTCCATGAACTCAGCGTGCTGCGTCCGGATCTGGCCTTTATTGCGCATTGGGTGCAACCACAGTCGCATGTACTGGACCTCGGTTGCGGCGATGGCGTGATGCTCGACTATTTGCAATCCGATAAGCGCTGCACCGGATACGGCATCGAAATTGATGATGACAAAATCCCCGCTTGCATCGATCGTCGCGTATCGGTGATTCAGCAAGATATGGAAGCAGGCTTGGCGATTTTTGCCGACAATGCGTTTGATACCGTGCTGTGCTTGTCAGCTTTGCAAATGATGATGAATGTCGAGGGCGTATTGCGCGACGTTGCACGCGTCGGGCGCGAAGCAATCGTGTCATTTCCGAACTTTGCGTACTGGCCGCATCGTATCGCATTATTAAGAGGCCGCATGCCGGTCTCCAAAAGCCTGCCTTACGAATGGTATGACACGCCGAACCTGCGCTGTGCAACGATCAAGGATTTCGAGGAACTTGCCAATGAAGTGGGACTCGAAGTACTCGAATGCGTGGCGTTGGACGACGGCCAGCCGGTTTCGTTTTTGCCGAACTGGCGCGGCAGCCTGGCAGTGTTCCGACTTCGGAAGAAATGATGCTTTCGTCACGTAACCACCTGAACAGGCGCATGCTGATGGTGGTTGCGATTACCTCGGTGCTGCGGCCGGCGCGCACGCCGGCCAAACTATAATCTGCAAACCATGTCCGAAACCACCACCCCCGCCCGCCGCAAGCGCTCCGCGCTCCAAGTGCTGCAAGAATTGCGGCAGCCAAAAGTTGCGGTGATGCTTGCGCTCGGCTTCTCGTCAGGCCTACCTTTCCTGCTTACCGCCAATACCTTTGGCTACTGGCTGCGCGACGCGGGCACCAGCCTGCTCGCCATCGGCTTCATCTCCTGGGTCGGCTTCGCCTACGCGTTCAAGGTCTACTGGTCCCCGCTGGTGGATCGACTCGATCTGCCGCTGTTCGGACGACTCGGGCGCCGCCGCGGCTGGATGATGCTGTGCCAGCTGCTGGTGGCAATCGGGCTCGTCGGCATGGCGATGGTCGGCACCAGCGGCGGCCTCGCCGCGATCGGTGCGTTTGCATTGCTCACCGCGTTTGCGTCGGCGACGCAGGACATCACGATCGATGCCTGGCGCATCGAAGCCGCCAGCGATTCGGATGAAGTCGGCCTGATGACGTCGGCCGCGCAGCTGGGCTACCGTATTGCGATGCTGGTGACCGACGCGCTCGTGATCGCGATGGCCGCGCGTATCGGATGGCCGCTGTCGTATGTCGCGATGGCAGTGCTGATGACCATCGGCGTGGCGGCGACGTTCTTCGCGTTCGAGCCGGTCCGTGCCGACGTCGCCCTGGAAAGCAAGCCGCCGCTGTGGACGCTACGCGGGTTGGTGGACGCGGCGATCGGCCCCTTCGTCGACTTCTTCGCCAAGCATAAGGCCGCGGGCCTTGTGATGCTGCTGATGGTCGCGCTGTACCGCTTGCCCGATTTCGTGATGGGGCCCATGTACAACCCGTACTATCACGACCTTGGACTGACCAAGGATACGGTTGCGTTTGTGCGCGGTACATTCGGTCTGGTTGCGACGTTCGCTGGCATTGCGGCCGGCGGCTTGAGCGCCGTGCGGCTCGGCATGATGCCGACGCTGATCGTGGGGATTGTGTTCGAAGGCATCGGGACAGCTGCCTTCGCACTGCTCAGTATGCATCCGGAGCCGTCCTTGTTTGCCACCGTGATGGCTCTCGACAGCTTCGCGCAAGCATACGCTGGCGTCGCGCTGGTCACCTACATGTCGAGCCTGACAAGCTTGGGTTATACGGCCACGCAATACGCAATGCTATCGTCCACGTATGCGTTGCTGGGGAAATTTCTCAAGGGCTTTTCCGGTGTAGCGGTCGATGCGCTCACGCCTACGCACGGATTGCTCGGCGCGTACGCTACCGCGTTCGTCGCAACCGGCCTCACGGCAATCCCGGCGCTCGTACTTCTTGCATTGCTGTGGCGCATGCAAGTGTGCGCCGCACGAGCAAGCGGATAGAAGATTGCTGTTGCTGTTGCCGTTTCAATCCTTGTAAATTGAAACGGCATGCGCATTGGCAGCAATTCCTGCCGAAGATCGCATCTTGGAATGAGAAATAATTAAAAAAATTTCACATCAATACATATCAACGCGCCACATCGAAAGAAAATTGATGCACACCTCTATGAGTCCTGATCTCGCGCAGGAATGGAATACACTGCAAAACAATATTGAGCAATATGAAAAAGGCGGATTGCTTGTCAAGCTGGCAGGTGTTGTTCTTTGCGTAGTTGGATTATCCCTTGTGCCTCACGCAATCGTGATCAGCATGCTGATTGGCGTTCTATGGATACAGGAAGGAATTTTCAGAACATTTCAGTCGCGTCTGGTTGAGCGAATTCTGCGTATCGAACAATTGATCAAACAAGATACACCGACTGAACGTGCCGCATATCAGCTGTATTCGGAATGGCTGGCTAGTCGCGCAGGGACAGGCGGGCTGATCAAGGAATACGCGCTGAGCATGTCACGCCCAACGGTCGCGTTTCCATACGTGGTATTAATATTGATTAATCTGGCGTCATCAATCTGATGAGAAATATACATGCTGTTTTTTTCGATGAGTGAGTAACACTCACCCGTCGAGAGCACACGTTAATCCAGATCGGCATACTCAATCGTCAGCGGTGCGTGATCAGAAAACCGTTCATCTTTATAAATTGAAACGGTATGCGCCTTGCCGGCAATTCCGGCAGTCGCAATATGGTAATCAATCCGCCAACCTACATTCTTTGCCCACGCTTGACCGCGATTGCTCCACCAGGTGTATTGCTCTACTCTTGTATCCACTAATCGGAAAGCATCGACCAAGCCGATTTCATCAAACACCCGTGACAACCATGCACGCTCTTCCGGCAGAAAGCCGGAATTCTTTTGATTGCTCTTCCAGTTCTTCAAGTCGATTTCCTTGTGCGCGATATTCCAGTCGCCGCAAATGACGACCTCACGGCCGCTGGCTTTAAGTGCTGCCAAATGTGGCATGAACACTTCCATGAAACGAAATTTAGCCAGCTGCCTTTCTTCGCTCGAGGAACCGGATGGGCAATAAACGGAAATCACGGTCAAGTTACCAAAATTGCATTCCACATAGCGGCCTTCGGCATCAAATTCCGGATTACCGAATCCAATCCGCACCGCATCCGGCTTTGTCTTGCTGTACAAACCGACACCTGAATAACCTTTTTTCTCTGCGTAGTGGAAGTGACCCTCATAACCGTCCGGCGCCAGAAATTCGGGCACCATATCGGGCGCTTGCGCTTTGAGCTCCTGGACACAAACAAAATCCGCATTCTGTTTGGCCATCCATTCGAAAAAACCTTTTTTGGCTGCGGAACGAATACCGTTCAAATTGGCTGAAATGATTTTTGGCATGGGAATCGATTTGTAAGAATAGTGCTGTTTTGGAAAGCGTTGAGCATAACGCATTCGTAATAACCTAAAAAACATTTTGTCCACGAAAAGCACGAAAGACACGAAATAAAACCATGCGCAAACGGGTGCGGCAATCTTGATGCAAGTCTCCTCAATGAGTTTCGTGCTTTTCGTGGATAAGTCGCTTTTTTTAAGCGCCAGGCATGTGCTTTGCATTATCTTGATATGAAGGGCGTAATATCGATTTAAAATGCAGGTTGGCGCTTAAATCACGACAAATTTTGTCATACCAACAAGCATTGAGGCTATTTTGAACAAATTACGTCAACAGTTTATTGAATTTGCTGTCTCCTCGGGAGTTCTCCGATTTGGCGAATTTGTGACTAAAGCAGGTCGCAATTCGCCCTATTTTTTTAATGCCGGTTCGTTCAATGATGGAGCGACATTAGGGCGGTTAGCAGATTTTTATGCACAGACCTTGCTGGATTCCAGCGTCGAATTCGACATGTTGTTTGGACCGGCATACAAGGGAATTACGCTGGCTTCAGCTACTGCGGTGGCATTGGCCGCCAAGGGACGAAACGTGCCGTTTGCGTTTAATCGCAAAGAGGCGAAAGACCATGGCGAAGGCGGGACGATAGTCGGCGCCAAATTGCAGGGGCGTGTTGTGATTGTCGATGATGTCATCTCTGCCGGGACGTCGGTACGCGAATCGGTCGATATCATCCGTGCTGCAGGCGCCACGCCTTGTGCGGTATTGATTGCGTTAGACCGGATGGAGCGTTCCGGCAAAGACGATGCATTGTCTGCGTACTCTGCAGTACAGGAAGTGGGGCAAACCTACAACATGCCGGTTATTTCAATTGGCAATTTGACAGATTTGTTGGAATATATTTCCGGTCTCGGTGCCAATTCGCAATTAAACCAGTATAAAGAAGCAATTGCAGCATATCGGTCTCGCTATGGGGTGGCATCATAATTCGATACTTTTGAGGGCGTAATGAAAAATACTAAAATAGCGCTGCTTGGATTACCTTTACTTTTGTTAATCGGCTCGGCACATGCACAAATATATATGTGCAAGGATGCGGCCGGCAAAACCATCACCTCCGATCGTCCGATACAGGAATGTACCGGCGCTGTCCGTGAATTTGGCAAAGACGGCCAACTCAAACGTACCATCCCTGCGCCTTTGACGGCAGAGCAGAAAAAACAAAAACAAATCGAGGATGAAAAACAAAAAGCGGAAGCCGCAGCCGCAGCCGAACAAAGAAGACAAGATAGAGCAATGCTAACGCGCTACAGCAACGAATTTGAAATCAACGCCGCACGCAAACGCCTGCTTGATCAAGAACAAGAACAGGTAAAACGAGAAAACATCAGCGTCGCAGACACAGAAAAACAATTGGCTGCCGCCAACGATGAAATGACGTCATACAAACTGAAGAATACCAAGCCGCCAAGCACATTGACCCACAAAATAGATATCGCACAAACGGCGATTCAGGATAGTCAGCGGTCGATAAAAGATCATGAAGAGCAAATTGCGCAAATCAACCTCAAATTTGATGAAACGCTCAAACGATTCCGCGAACTCACGACGCCAACAGCATCAAAATAAAGACATTTAAAAATTCTGTTTACTAAATAAACATTAGCCGTATTATTAAGCGTCCTTAAAGTAACTCGGGTGTATGAAGTCCAAACCCCTGTGCATGGTTAATACCAATCACTCGCAGCTGCTGCAAGACCTCTGCGCTTTCAACACCTTTCGCGATGGTTTTAATTCCCATCACTTTGCTGATGCGCTGAATCGATTCCACCATTGCATTGTCGACTTTGTCTTTGACGATACCTTTTACAAAAGCGCTATCGATTTTCACATAGTCGACCGGTAACGATTTTAAATAACCGAAAGAACTCAAGCCACTGCCAAAATCATCCAATGAAAATAAACATCCGCGTGATTTCATTGTAAAAATGAATTCAATGACACGATGCAAATTGGTGATCGCCGCCGTTTCCAGAATTTCAAAACAAATTTGTCTGGCCGATATCCTGCTTGTTTCCAGCTCGCGCACAACAAATTCCTGAAACCCCGGCTCATTGATGGTGGCGCTCGACAAGTTAATCGCGATGAACGCTTTTCCAGGCGTATCAGAAATCTCGTCCAACAACGCAGCCGGCGGTTGCCTCAATAAAGTACTGATTACCCAACGATCAATTGCCGGCAACAGACCATATCGCCCTGCGGCCGGAATAAAAGCAAGCGGCAACAACAAGCGTCCATTTTCATCCTTGTAACGCAACAGGATTTCATAATTGATCGGCGCCATACTCTCGTCGATCGACATTATTTTCTGAAAATAAAATACGAACTGATTTTGCTCAATCGCCTTATTGATGCGCGTGACCCAATCCATCTGTACATGCCGGTCCTGCACTTCTTCATCCTGCGGCTCGAAAGCCTGGACACGATTTCTGCCTTTATCTTTGGCGATGTAGCACGCAGTGTCCGCTCCGCTTAAAAGCGACTGAAGATCCCTGGTTTGATCCGTAATGAAAATCAAGCCGATACTCACACCAACGCTAAACAATTTTCCTTCCCATTCAAAACGAAATGCTTTGACGAGATCGACGATATGCTGCGCAATCTCTTTCGCTCTTTCCGGAGGACAGCTATCCAGCAGGATGCCGAACTCATCTCCGCCGAGACGCGCCAGCATATCGGACTTGCGTGTATGGCTTAATAAAAGATTCGATAGCTGGCACAACAGTTGATCGCCGGCCAAATGGCCGCAGGTATCGTTGACGACCTTGAATTGATCCAGATCCAGATACATTAGCGCATGATGCATCTGCATGACTTTGGCCGAATGCAATAATCGCGTTGCCATCGATTCAAACTCGGAACGGTTCCACAAACCGGTCAATGCATCATGACTGGCTTGATAGCTGATTTTATGCGTTTGCGCACGCGCCTCAGTCACATCATGAAATACCAACACCACGCCGCTGACTGTGCCGTCTTTTACGCGTATCGGCGCCGCCGAACAATCGACACAGTATTCCCCGCCATGTTTCGCAACGAGGATCACACTTTCAGGAAAATGCAATGTCTTGCCTCCTGCCAAAACATGCGGTATCGGGCTCTCGGCTGCTTCACGTGTAGCTTCATGAATGACGACAAAAATTTTACCAAGTGGCTGGCCCAATGCATCTTTGCCGGCCCAACCAGTCAAATGTTCGGCGTTTGGATTCAGGTAATTGACATTGCCATTTGCATCGGTAGTGATAACTGCATCGCCAATCGATTGCAAGGCAGTTTGCGCAAAATCCTTTTCAGCAAAAAGCGTGTCCTCCATTTTCTTGCGTTGCGTCAGGTCTTCAATCCTCAAAATGAAATAACGCGGACTGCCGTCGGCATGACGCACCAGCGACGCATTCAACATGATAGGGACGACGTGTCCTTGCTTGTGAGTGTAGCGCGTCTCCATTTGATATTTTTTAATTTGATCGGTGAGCACTAGTTGCACAAAGGTTTGGTCGATCTGAAAATCTTCCGTGTGTGTCAGATCTTTAAACGACAACGACAGTAACTCATGCTCCGTGTAGCCGACAATGTCGCACAATGCCTGATTGATTTTCAGCCACTTGCCTTCCAATGAGACCAGTGCCATGCCGATTGGCGCATGGTCAAAAGTCTCCTGGAAACGCGCTTCACTTTCCTGGATTAATTCACTGATTGCATGGCGCTCCTCGGCCTCATGCATGATCTTGTCCAGTAATGGCGGCAATAGAGACAGATATCGTCCCGCCGCATCTTGAATCAAATGTGCTTGAATACCAATGCGAAATGCACTGAGCAGAATGGATTCATCATCAGGCTGCGCGATCAGCAGCACGGGTATCACGCGATCTTTTTGTTCGCGGATGGAACGAAGGCACGCCAGCACCGATATGTCGTGATGCTCGCCATGCAAAATAATCCCTTGCACCGGAGACAAATCAAATTGGGTTGCAGCATCTTTGGCGGAAGCACAGAAATCAAACCGCCAATCATGCCCGGCCTTTGCGCAAGCGGCCATTAACTCCTTGCTGCGCGCCTTGCCCCCTCCAACGATAAGAATATGAAATGGTCGTTTCATTGAATGCGCCTTAGCCTAAGCTTCGGACAATCAACCCAAGTAATCAGCACGATCACAGTGTCTCCCCCAGGATTTTTTATCTGTATTGGATGGAATCAACTTGATAATATCATGCAGTAACGCATCATTTGTAACCCAAAGTGATTAAAAATTTGACTGGATAGAATTCACATCAGCCCCATATATAAACTAATATCCGATATCAGACTCCAGCAAGGAATCCAAAATGAGCGCCGAGCCACGTAACCGCATGCCTGCCATATTTTTTGGCCATGGCAATCCGATGTACGCAATCGAAGAGAACGCCTACACCAAGGCATGGCGGCAATTGGGCGCATCATTGCCGCGGCCCAAGGCGATTCTGGCCATTTCTGCGCATTGGACCACACGCGGCACAGCCGTGACCGTGATGGCGATGCCTAAAACCATTCACGATTTTGGCGGTTTTCCGCAAGCGCTGTTTGATATGCAATATCCGGCGCCAGGCGATCCGGCTCTGGCACAGCGTGTGCGCGATCTGCTGGCACCGATCGATGTGCATTTGGACCATGCATGGGGCTTGGATCACGGCACCTGGGCTGTGCTGCGTCACACTTATCCCAACGCGGATGTGCCGGTCATTCAGCTGAGTATTGATGTGACACAACCGGCCGGTTTTCATTTTGATGTGGGGCGCAAGTTGGCAGCCTTGCGCGAAGAAGGCATTCTTGTCATTGGCAGCGGCAATGTCGTGCACAATTTGCGCAGCATGATTTGGGGTGATGCGGCCGCCTTTGATTGGGCTACACGTTTCAATGACAAAGTGCGTGGTCACTTGTTGCGTGGCGAACTTGAGCAAATTGTGAACTATCAGCAAGAGGGGCCGGATGCCAAGCTTTCTATTCCGACGTCAGAACATTTCTTGCCATTGCTATATATCATTGGCACCAAACAAGAAGGTGAATCCATTTCGATCGTCGTTGATGGAATAGAAGGTGGATCCATCAGTATGCTGACGGCGATGATTGGCGTTTGATGTGATGAGCGGGATATTTTTATTTAGTATCCGGCGCGATATTTTTACGATGCATTTTCAATAAAAAACGCGCTGGATCAAGCGCATCGGCCAAATCGCTTTCCAATGGCAACGGCTCGCCTTCCAATTGCGCAGCCAACAGTTCAGCCGCAAACGATGACCAGATCAAACCGCGCGACGCATAACCGAGCAAACCATATAGCCCAGGCAAGCGCGGCACATCCCGCAAGCGATCACCGCGAAATGCCGCCGCCATATCCGGCAATGCGCCGACCAGCGGCAAGCGATCGGTTGATACGCAACGAAATGCCACGCGGCTTTGATACGTCACATGATCCAGGTCAAGCAAAATACCCGGCAGCATCTGGTTTAACCTCGCGCAATTTTCTACATCGCTGCTGCGCTGTGGCAGCGGGTCATCATCCTGATCATACGATGCGCCGATACTGCACATGCCTTGTGACGTCCGTGTGAGATAACCCTCCCGACAAACCACAACCGGCAAATCGGGCAACGCAGCAGCGGCAACATTGGTGACCTGCCCTCGCACTGAAGCCAATGGCAACAGGCGCGCTTGCGAGAAGCTTAACGCATCCGCACCATTTGCCAGGATAACGATAGGTGCTTGCGCAATCAGATTGCCGTTTGCATCGTATACCTGCCATTGATCATCGATGCGTTCAAGCGCAAGCACGCTTTGCGAAAAATGCGTTTCGAGTTTGTCAGCGCAAGCATTTAATAAAGCACGGCACACGCCTGCAGGATTTGCCCAGCCGCCTTGCGCAAAAAAACAGCCGCCATTCGGCACCGCATGGCCTAACAATCTTGCGGCCTCATCAGCTTGCAACCACTGCACGAATTCGGCCGGATACTGCCACCGCTGCATCATCTGCTGCTGCACCTGTGCATGCGCCGCATCACGTGCCAGCTGCAGCACGCCGCAGGCTTCACCGGAAAATGCATTGCCGATGCCGCCGATACGTTGCCACAACTGATGCGCAAAAAAATAAGCGGCACGCGTCAGCCGTGCAGTCGGATTGTCATCTTTCGACAATAGCGGCATGAAAATGCCAGCCAGATTGCCGGACGCTTCCTGTGCCGGTTGTGCATGGCGCTCAATCAATGCAAGTTGCCAGCCGCGCACGGCGAGTCGTTCACAGGCGGCACTACCGGCCAAACCGGCACCGATGACGATGGCTTTACGCTCTCGCTTTTCAGCACTCAATGGCTGACGCCAGTGTGGTGCGAATCGTGCGTGTATTGCTCGTACATCAGCATGGCTGCTCTCAGATATGAAGTCAAACCCCGCTTGCCGCAATATCTGTTGCGTATCGTTCGATATGTTTCCGCAAACCAGCGCGGCATCTTGTGCAGCCAATTTGCTTAACCTCTTGGCGATATTGACTGTAAGCGTTGCATCAAGAAAAAATGCATTAACACTGGCATTGATCTGCGGCATACACGCATCGATATCGCCGACCATCAAAGTCAATACGATACGTTCATCGTCAAGCAATAAACGATGAAATCCAGAAACCAATGGCGGCAAAACCCCGCGCAATTCCTCAATCAGCGAAGCCGACTCGGAAGAATGCGAGCCTGATTGCAACGCTGTTATAAACGGCGATGTACTTCCGACAATTGCCAGATAATGCAATTGCGAAGGTCGTGCCGGATCCGCGCGCCATGCTGTCCACGCAGATAAAAAATTTGATCCGGCATCACGGCAAGCATCGAGAACGACAAACCGTTCAGCGTTACGCCAGCACGCAACAAGTTGATCGGTGACTTGTTTATTTTCCAAACAAACCTTTCAAGCCTTCCTTCAATTGTTGTTCCACCTTGGTCTTGGCTTCTTCTTTAATTTGCTCTTTCTTGGTGTCGAGTTTTTGCTTTGCGAGATCGTTGACCATGCTGTCGAAATCGATCTTCCAGCCGATAGCCGTAAATGGTCCCGTCAACTTCACCGGTATCGTCACGCCTTTCAATGCCTGCAACTCCGGACCGCCTTGCCCTTGCAATGTGCTGACCACCGTGGCCTTTACCAGATAATCCAATCGCTCATTTGCAATATCGATGTCGCCCGCGCCGCCTACACGAATCAATGGGGACTTCGCACTCAAGTCATCATTGTGCGCGATGCCATTGGCGATACGGAAGCTGGCTTTCAATTCGCTAAAGTCGGTTTTTTCGCCGGCGGAACTCGTGCCCGTCTGCTGCGTCCCTCCGTTGACCGCACTCAGTTTTGCCTTGGCATCGCGTATCATTTGCGCGAGATTAATGCCGTGTATTGCACCATCGCGCAATTCCAGTTGCGCAGTACCAGCCAGCACTTTCTTCATCTGGCTGACCATTGCACCTTGCGTCGTCACATCGATCTGCACATCGCCTTTTCCATCGATTGGCTCCTTATCGATCGCATCTTTCAACAACGGGCCGACGCTGATGCTCGTCAACTTCTGACGCATCGCCAAATGCGGTGTGCTTGTCGCAGTCAAGGTCATCGAGCCTGCTACGCTGCCGCCATACAAATTGGCGGCCAGCGGATTCACCTCGACCTTGCCGTCGGCTGCGTTGATATCAATCCGTACATTCGATGCTTTAATATTTTCAACCTTCAATGCACCAACTTTCAGGCTGCCTTTTGCGTTCAATGTTTTTAAAGAGGACAGATCCAGCGGCTTTTCAGGCTCGGCTTTCTGCGGTGTTGCAGCTGCAGTTGATTTGCTCTGATAGCGATCGACGTCCAGCTTGTCGATTCCGACATCAAACGTCAGCGCCAATGGTGAAAACTTGACGACGCCCAGCTTCGCATCAAATGCGCTTTCATCCAGATTGCCTTTGAGAGTTGCCGCAACGGTTTGCTTATCAAGATCGCCTGCAATCATTCCAGTTACCTTTGCCTTCATGTCCATCGTGGCATCCTTGATGCCGGCATTGAGCGTTAAATCAGATACCTTGAATGCCTGCGGCGTGCCATCAAATGACGGCGCCGAAAATTCTGCCGTAATAATTTTCGCTCCTTCAGTAAGCTTGGCCTGGCCACTTATTTTCGCACCTGACACTTTGCTGTTCGTGACAGCCAATTTCGGCACGTCGAACTTTGCATCAATGATCTGGCCGGCATGTCTGGCACTGGCTGATAGTGCGATGCCATCCAATGCAAACTGCTCGCTTGCCATTTTTAAATCGACATCGCCGGCAGCCTTGAGCGCTACGTCGGTATAGTCCAGTAACGCACCATTGACCGCTGCATCCAGACCTTTCAGTACGTAATGCTTCTGATCCATATCGAAAGTGAAGCCGGTCTTGACTATGACCTTGACCGCGACGTTCGGCTGGTTGTTTTTAATATCGGCAGAAAGTGAAAGCTTGCTCGGCACATTATTGGCGACCTCGTCGGTATCAATATTGACGTTCGCAAGCTCCACTTTGCGATTCTGTTGCTGGCCGTCGAACACTACCCTGGCATTGCTGACATGCACACTATCGATAGCGAACTTGATTTGTTCGCCACCGCTGGATTGATCCTTTGAAAGGAGATCGTCGATGTTGGTAGTGCCATCCTTGAAGCGCTTCAGGTTGGCGCTGAGACCATCGATCACAATACGGTCAACCACCAAATTCTTGGATAGCAATGGCCACAACGCCAGCGAAACCTTGGCGCTGTTGATTGAAGCAAACTCGGCACTGCTTTTGTGTTCAGATAGACTGATCTTGCCGAGGTCGGCACCGATCTTGGGGAAAAACGTGAGCTTGATGTCGCCGGGGATCGATAAGGTGCGCTCCTTTTTTTCCTGCACCAATTTGATGATCAGCGGCTTATAGTCATTGGGATTGAAAGTCGCTGCCACGATCCCGATAACGATCAGCAATAACGCGATCGATACACCGATTGCAATGGCGACATATTTAACTATCTTAGGCATATTACCTCCTGATGAAATCGTGTTACGGCTCAAATAAGATGTAAATAATACCTTGCGCCTCTGAGTAAGGTACGCGCACTTATCAAATTTTCAGTAGAATGCTGATCTCTGTGCAAATAGACTTAAAGTAGGTTTTACGATGCATTTATCATCAGCAGGACATCAGCCGAACATGAGCGCCTCAGCAGCGCTCGCAGCAACCGATCTGGATACGACACCTTACTTCACGGTGCGTGATTCAAGAATCCACGGCAAGGGTGTATTCGCCATGCGAAAGATCCCTGCCGGCGCGTTCATCATTGAATATACCGGTGAAATCATCAGTGCAAAACAGGCTGTAAAGCGCTACAACCCCAGCCCTGACAATCCCACCCATACTTTTTACTTTAGTCTGGAAAACGGGAAAGTCATCGATGGCGGCAACGATGCGCGCTGGATTAACCATGCTTGCGAACCGAATTGCGAAGCACGGGAAGAGGATGGCCACATCTTCATTCATGCACTACGTGATATTGAATGCGGTGAGGAGCTGAATTACGACTATGGACTAGTCGTTGAGGAACGCTACACGGCATCGATCAAGCGTGCGTATGAGTGCCGCTGCGGAACCAGCAGTTGCCGTCGCACGATGCTGGCGCCGAAGCGCAGAAAAAGTAAATAACTTACGACCTCAAGCCTTGCCTGCCAGCGGCGCATGACAAAAGCATGACACGCTATGGTCGTTAACCATGCCGATCGCTTGCATGTAGGCGTAAATAATCGTCGAGCCGACGAATTTGAAACCGCGCCCTGCCAGATCCTTCGATATGCAATCGGACAGTTCGGTCTTGGCCGGCAATCTCTCCACGCCATTCCACGCATTTTGAATCGGTGTGCCGCCCACATAACTCCATAAAAATGGCGTGAGCCCACCGACCTCATCGCACAAGCGCAAATAGGCTTGTGCATTGGTGATGGTGGCGGCTACTTTCAAACGATTGCGGACGATACCGGGATTTGCCAGCAGCGCCGCCACTTTGGTTTGGTCGTAGCGCGCAATTTTTGCGGCATCCCACTGATCGAACAATTCGCGATAGTTGTCGCGTTTATTCAAAATGGTTTCCCAACTCAGCCCTGCTTGCGCACCTTCGAGATTGAGCATTTCGAACAGACGCGTTTCGTCGTGACAGGGCACGCCCCATTCATGGTCGTGATAGGCAAGATAGCGCGGATTGGCCGGGTTGGCCCATGAGCAGCGGAGTAGCGTCATGATTAAAAGGGAGAAGGAACGGGATTGAATGATAGCGTGAATCGGACAATCAATTCACGAACCGGCAATGAAACGCCTGATGGCGTCTATCGATTGGCGGTATCAACTTGTGACATGCAGAGCGGCTGTGCAATCATCTTTTCAGAAATTGCCGCCTGCACCCTATTTTAATTTTTTGCTGATGCGCGCAAGTTCCAGGTGCTGGCAGCCTGCTTTCTGAAATCAATCGGTGAAATGCCGAAGCGCTCCTTGAACAAGCGGCTGAAATGACCCGCGTGATTGAAACCTGCCTGGTAAGCCAGCTGCGACACGGATTTCCCTCGATATGCTGCGGACGACAAGAGCTCATGGCCCTTCGTCAATCGCTCGTTATGAATCGATTCTTCAATTGAAAGCTGCGTGCTTTTAAAAAGCGACTCGATATAACTGACGGAAAGTCCGCACGATGCGGCAACCTGCGCAGCAGTCAACGCGGGATTGTGACAATGCGACCGAATATAAGTCATCGCACATTCGTGCTGAGTCTGCCGCACGTTTTTTTCCGTCGCCGATGTCAGGCTTTTTTCCTCATGCACCATCAGCATCACTATCATGTCCAGCAACTTGTTTGCCAAACCCGACACTTCAACATCAGACCAGTGAAACAACCCGGCCATCAATTGATCCATATAACTCGACAATAATTGCGCGCGCGGATTCTCATCGCCAAGTTGCAGGGTATAGAACGGAGAGAGGTTCGGCTCGCGCAGCGCCAGCGCACTACGCGGGATCGAGATGCTGATACTTTGATAGGGTATGTCTCTCGCTTGCGCCATGTAGGGCACGCTTTGGTCGGTCAGATAAATGCAGCCCGGTTCCAGAACGTATTCAATATTTTTCTTCTTGATGTAGAGCGGACCGGAAGTGGGCCGGCCGAACGTATAGTATTCCTGCCCGAGCCTGTCGGCATTGCGCGCTGTGCGCTCCAGAATCTGACCGCTGTAACTCAATTCGTTAAACTGCAAATCAGCGCGTTTGGCTGTTCTGACGGAGCCGCTGAATTTCCCTTCGGGACTTGGATGGACCTCAATCGGACCGAACGCATCGTTCATTAAATGACGCCACGTGTCGAGCTTGCTCCCGATATTTTGTTGGGAATCCTCACTTTTGACAAAGGGCATACCGCCTCCTCTTTATTGAAAGCTATCGTCCATCGCAGGACGTAGTCTCTTTAAGAATTTTTCTTATTTTGAAGTCAAACCTGCCAACCGTTATTGCAGTATAGATCAATGTTTTGGCTCTGCACATACTATCATTACCGACCGCGCATACTTGCATTCCAGATTGGAATTTCCATTCGAATCCTGCCAATTCCGCCTATTATTCAAACGAGTTGTTTCTCATGCATGTCTTTTTTGCACTTTAAGATATAAAAAATATATCGTTATTGAATCGATGGCTTTAACATCAAGGAATCAGGATGTCGCAGCACGCAGTTACCAAGATTCGCATGATCAGGCACAATGAATAAAGTTTATCCAATATTCAAGACCGATAAGGATTAAGAACGATGCTGAAGGTCGTCATCATCGATGGCAATGCCATCTCTCGCAATCTCTTGACTAGTGTGTTGACTACCGGTGGTTATGAAGTGATCGGCGACACCAATACCAGTACGGCCGGCATCGCCAGTATGGTGAAGTTGCAGCCGCAGATCCTGTGCGTGGATACTGGAGATGCAGAAAACAATGGCATGAATATGCTGGAATCCCTGCGTGACCTGTTTCCCAAAGCCCTGGTTTTTATGGTGGCCGCCAAAATGGACTCCGATCGCGTGCAAAGTGCGCTGCAACGCGGTGTGCATGGTTTTATCGTCAAACCATTTAATGCAGTGACTGTGCTGATGACGATTCGAAATGCCGTCATCAAATTAGCCAAACAACAAACCGCGAAACCGGCTGAATAGAAACGGATTGTCGCAATCATAATATCCGCCAGAGCTTGTTTTTGCTTTTCGCACTATGCGTAATCGACAAATATTCCTGCGCCTATTTTCGATAAATCGGCCGGTCTAATATGCGTGTGAAAATAAATGTGCATCAATTCTGTATCACGTTCATTGAAAATTAAATCAATGACGACTTAATAACAGAATAACGATATGAACAATACTGTTGTTTTATACGGCGAACCCAACTAGCAATTGTGCAAGGGCGGAGTATAATTTTCCTCATGGACAGACTAGAAGCCTTCAAAATCATTGCAGCACAAGCAGGCAAGGGCGAGCTCGCTTTCCCTACCAACGTGAATGCTTCGCTCAAAATTCAGCAAGCATTGAATGATCCTGATTGTCATGTTGAAGCGGCGGCCAAGCTGGTTCAGACAGAGCCGCTACTGTCGGCACGCACTGTGGCAATTGCGAACTCGGTTGCTTACAATCGCTCCGGAAATGAAATTACCAATGTCCGTAATGCGGTCACACGCGTCGGTTTTCGCACGCTGCAATCCCTGGCCGCATCGGTCGTCGTGCGCCAATTTGGCAGCAAATTGAACGATCCGGCTTTACGAGCAAAAGCAACGCAACTATGGGAGCACACCGCGCACGTTGCTGCGCTCGCGCAAGTGCTTGCACGCCGCATCAGCAATCTCGACCCTGAGACCGCGATGTTTGCGGGACTGGTGCACGAAATTGCGGGTTTCTATTTGCTCTCGCGCGCTGAAGAATTTCCCGGCTTGCTCGATGGCGATCTTGAAGAGTGGGTCGAATACGGAGAGAAAGTCATTGGGCGCGGCGTATTGAAGAAACTGAACGTGCCCGAAGCGGTAACAGAAGCCGTGGAATCGGTGTGGTTCGGCTATCGTGCACTGCCGCCCGAAACACTGGGCGACATACTGTTGCTGGCCAATGATTTGGCGCCCGTGCCATCGCCACTCGATTTCCGTGGTGGCGCAACATCCAAGGAATCCGCCTCGACAATTGACTTTGTCATTGGCGAGGGATCGCTGAACGACATTCTCGAAGAATCGGCAAATGAAGTGAACTCGCTGACTGCTGCACTATTAGCCAACTAACCGCCCATCACAATTGCCACCAGGCGCTTGTGATGCATGGTTCCGGACTGTTCACTCTAAATACTCCGCATTCCAGCGTACATACATTGCGTATGCCGCGTCTCTCATTGCGTGCCTGTCCTTAAAGTCCTTGGGATCTATCGCGTCGTACACGTAATAATTAGCCCGGTTGTTCACCGTTGTCATCATATGCCAGATTTTTTGCGGCAACGTGTAAGGCGGTTGCCATTCAAAATCGTCCTGTGCTTCATAATGCAGAAAGACCGGCACGATGGGAACACCGGTTTGTATCGACACTTCAAATGCCCCCGATTTGAATTGCGTAAACAAGCGCCGGCCTTTACAGCCTCCCTCTGGATAAAGTGCAATATTTTGCCCTGCGTTCACCGCATCTACCATTATCTTGATTGCTTCATGACGTGAAGCGGGATCATCGCGATCTACGAACAAGGTGCCGGCCGCCCTGCTGATTCGACCCACCACAAACCAATCCCGCACTTGCAGCTTGGCCAATGACACCACGTCAAATACCGCCGGAATGCCGATATCCTCGAATGCCGCCGGATGGTTCGCGATCAAGATGAACCGCTTCGGCAAATGCTGAAGATTTTTTTGGTGAAGCCGCAATTCGATATCGAGCGCCCTGACAAATGCGCGGCTCCATGCGTTAAACATGCGCGCTACCGGATGCGTGCCACGCCATGGCAGCCATGACAGCGCGTACATGAAAGTCGTGAACAAAATAAAATCGATCCACCCTATTATTTTTCGCAGCAGACGCAGCAGCAGCAACATATCATTTATCCTTTTTACTCAATCGATTTGATATGGGTTCTCATCGTTTGCAATCGATAGCGATACTGCCCCTGGAACCTCGATGACCAAATCGGATTCCGGATATGCCACACAGGGAAGTACATAGCCCTCTTTTTTTTCATCAGCGCTTAATCCGGGCCATTCAATCCGATAGCTGACTTGTCCGCTGATCAAACGGCACATGCAAGTGCGGCACGTGCCGTTCCTGCATGAACTCGGCAATTTTATATCGCCCAGAAGAGCCGCATCCAGTATGGTTATCGCATCGGCAGCCTCCACATGCCATCCATTTGGTGTGATGACGATGTGAAAACGCTTGCCGACATCGGGCATGGAATAATCCTTCAACATAGTTGAAGAATACTATACGTTGAGCAATTCTTATTAGAGAGGAGTTGTTTTTCTGCGGTGATTTTTATGCACGCAAAATGCAGCGGAGTAGCGATGGCCATGCATCGCTACTCCGCTGTACTGAACTACTTGATTGATGTTTTGACACGCCAATTCAATTGGCGTTTAAACACCCGTTTCTTGTTAAGCAAATAAGGCGCGCGCCGCCGAAAATGAAGGTAAAAATTTCGATAACGCTCTACGGGTTTTCTCTGAACGTTTCAAGCTGTCGCGCTTCAGGCTAAGCTTTGCATCGCCTAATGGAGAGATCAGTGTCGAGCCTGGACGATCCAACACAAACGAGTCGCCTGCTTTCAAAACGATGTCGCGGCTATCCGATTCCTGCGTAATCCAGATCGTGCCGGACACTGCCTTGATAGTCCAGCCCAATGCATCGCGCATGCGCAAATGCTGTTCCTGCCGCAACGCTACCGAACCTTCCGCCGGAGCCGTCTCTACGCATGCATTCAATGCAATATCGTGTGACGAAGTGTGATTAATGCGACTATCATGATGTGTATTGGTACTCATAACGTTCTCCCTCTACCAGGTAACTAAGGCGTCAAACCACGGCGCTGTTATGCATAGTATGATTTATGCCAGAATTTTTACAATCCTATAAAATGGAATAATATTGTTCTCATATGTGAACAATATCAAAATCTTAAAAATACATCGGAGAGTATGCGATGGAACGACTGGCGGAAATGATGACCTTTGCCAAGGTGGTGGAAGCAAAGAGTTTTTCGGCGGCGGCACGCGCGCTGGATACATCAAAATCACTTGTCAGCAAACAAGTCAGCAACCTGGAAAGTGCATTGGGCGTCCGCCTGCTCAATCGCACCACGCGCCGCATGAGTCTGACTGAAATCGGCGCAGCCTACTACGAGCATTGCGCACGCATCGCGCAAGAGATCGATGCTGCCGAGGTCGAGGTCACGCAATTGCAAGTTGAGCCGCGCGGCGTGCTGCGTGTCACCACCCCGATCGTTTTTGCAGCGTTGCATCTTGCACCTGCGCTCACCACATTTCTCAAGTTGAATGAACAAGTAGAAGTAGAAGTCAACGCGACCGATCGCGTGATCGATATCGTCGAGGAAGGTTACGACCTCGCGATTCGCATCACCGACCATCCATCGCCGACGATGGTCGCGCGCAAGATCGCACCTGTGCGCTGGGTCACATGCGCATCACCTGACTATTTAAAAGAACATGGCATACCACGCACACCGCAAGATTTGCTCAAGCATGACTGTCTGGTGTATCAGGATCATCCATCGTTAAGTCACGGCTGGCCGTATAAAGTAGGAAACAAGATCGTGAAAGTGCAAGTAGCTGGCAATTGCCGCGTGAATAATTCCGGCGTCTTGCTGGAGCTCGCATTGGCAGGTGCGGGCATCGTCTTGTCACCGACTTATGTGCTTGGGCCGCATGTGAAAAACGGAACGCTGAAGCAAATACTGCCCGATAGCGTGGCCTTTCCCGATATGTCACTCTACGCGACCTACATGCCGAACCGCTATATGCAACCAAAGGTGCGCGCATTTATCGATCATTTGCTGGCACACTTTGGTCCGGAGCCGGATTGGGACAAGTTTTAGTTGGGTGAAGTGCAGACGTCTTCAGAACTGCTTCAATCGATAGCCGTCTGCTCCCGTGTATTATCGTCGTATTACTTCATCTTCGCTTGCAGACAAGCTTGGATCTTAGGCTCAGGCTTCCAGTAATTCGGCCCTTTTTGTACCTTGCCGCGCTCATCGTAAATCGGCTTGCCATCAGCGCCCAGTTTGGAAAAATTGGATTGCATGATAATCGCGAGCACTTCATCCAATGGCAAACCGAACTTCGCCATTTCGGAAGCGCAATACACCTGGATATCGCCCAGCAAATCGGCCAGCATCGTCAACACTTCAATCGAAGGCGCCTGCTTTTCTGCGGCATGAATAATCTCATCGATCTCATTGAGCTCTTCTCCCAAAATACTTTTGAACGCCCTCAAACGCTCTGCAGCCGGCACTCCCACTTCAAGCGTCGGAATAGTGCTTACCGGCAATTTGTAGATCCCGTTAAATTTTTCAATATCGTTTGAAAATGCGCTCATTGGTTTTCCTGAATGAATTGATGTCGTCGAAAAATGCATTGGCAGTGTACACGATCAAAATCCATTAAAAAATGCGTACAATCAACAACACTCGATTGATTTTCCCATGCAATCGGCAGCACAATTCCAATGAGCAACGAAGCATTGGTAATATTTCACATGATTCGAGTGGTTTGCCTAACAGAAATGAATTGATTCACGCTGTAACATTCCCATAAGTTGAAAATTTTAGAATTGAAACTTCTTGAAAGGGGTGTTTGCAATGAACCAAAGTAATCTGGCAATCGGTCTTTATATGCCTCGGCAAATGGCTGACCGTCGTGTCGCAACAACGGCTGAACTGCCATATCAAACCGAAGAAGGGCTGATCATGTTCGATAGACGTGATAGCGGCGACCGTCGTGCCACACCGCGTCAACCCGCCAATGACAGCAGCATTTTGCCTCAAACAAGCAACGCCGCATTTGCCGTCTAGGCTGAGAATTTTTTCTGCGCCGCACATCTCGGCTGATGTTTGATTCAGCCGGCAATTTATTTACACTGAATATTTCTTTCCACATCGGTTCGAAAATACATCGTGAAATCAACCTTGGTCATACCGGATCTGCCGCAGCAGGATGCCGAAGATTTGATGGAACGCGCCGCGATCCGATCATACCCACGCCATGCAATCATCATCAGTGAGGGTGATGAAACCGACAGCGTTTATTTCCTTATTTCCGGGCTGGTGAAAGTTTATCTTGCCGATACCGAAGGCAATGAAGTCAGCATCGGGACGCTAAAGCCCGGTGAATATTTCGGCGAAATGGCGCTGGAACCCGGATCGCGATCTGCCTCTGTCATGGCGCTGGAACCGACCTCACTTGCCGTTGTACGCATGGCTGATTTCCGTGCTTTTTTGCGCGAACATCCCGATTTCGTTTTCTCGCTGATCGGCAAACTGATCCGCCGCGCGCGTGTCGTCACGCAAAACTTGAAGAGTCTCGCTTTGCTCGATGTATATGGACGACTGGTACAGCTACTTCTTCAGCTGGCAGAAAATAGCGAAGAAGGGAATGTCATTACCGAACCCTTGACGCAACAAGAACTGGCCAGCCGCATCGGCTGTTCACGCGAAATGGTAGGCAAAATTCTGAAAGACCTGACAGCGGGCGGCTACCTCGCCATATCGCGTCACCGTATTGAGATCAAACGTCCGCTGCCAAGCTCCTGGTGATTGCCCTCTAGTGCGGCAATCCGATGTCACGCCAGCTTGGCATACAACCCCGTTACCTTATCCATCACTTCAAGGATGCGTTCGCTGGTCGTCGCGACATTGGTTGCCAATACTTTTTTATTGCCGGTCTTGTTGACGCTATTGCTTAACGCATTGTCAAAAAAGATCCATTGCGTTTTGCCGAGTTCTATCTCATCCCGGATATCCTGCGTGTTATTCGGAGAGGTCGCCAATAGATTAAGCGCATCCACAAATTCTTTTCGAGCCGCAAGCAATTTATCCATCGTATCAGGCGACGCAACACCCCAATTTTCCGCTTGATAAAATTTCGCCATACGCTGCGATAACATCCTTTGCCGTCCCGCTATGTTGACTAGTTTTCCGGTTGTGGTGCCGGAAAATTTTTCTAGTTGAACTGTCGATGCTTGCGCCATTGCCAGCACATCTTCATTGATGGCCAGGATCGATTTCGCATCCTGTTTATTCGGCGCTCTACCAACCAATACGTCCTTGTAACTGATCCATGCTTTCTCGAGATTTCCTAACACTGCCTTGTTATCCTGCGTTGGTGCGAACGCTTTTAACTCGACTAATTGCCGATCAAAAAGGGCCAATGATGAATCGAGAATCGCCTTTGAATGTTCGGTGTCAATCGATTGACCAATCTGGAAATAACATTTTGCGAGCCGTTGCGACAACATCCGCTGACGTCCCGATTTGTTAATCGCGTCGTTGATATTGATGACTTGAGCAAAAGGATTTCCCATGCTGAGCAAGCTGCCGGCAGCAGCAGCGCCGACTATAAGAAATTTTCGTCTGTTCATATGAAACTCCTGATGATTAGTGCCTAAGAAGTCAACTCCAGCGGGAGTGAACGTTAAAAATGATTACCTTCTTTTAGCAACAATCAGGCCAATGCACACCAACAAGGACTATGCAGCCAAATCACCTCAACAGCTCAAGTCCGTACCAAATTGGTGCGGCACGCACAATTGGCTGGCAACGTAGCACTGCTTTGAACAAACAGATTGAAATAAATAACGGCGTTCGATTTTTAAGCGATCGACAGAATGGCTTTCAATATAATTTTTTGAATGCCTGCTGCCCTTTGGGTGTAATGCTAACGACACGCGAACGTGGCATTCGTTGGATCCATCCCTGTTTTACATAGAGAGCCAGCAACGCAGCGCCCAAGGTCCCGCCCAAATGATATCGGCGTTGAGTCAGATCGACGCACGCGCGCGCGAATACACGTCGTCCTGTGCGTGCTTCTTCCAAATCGATACCAAGGCCCGCCAGTTTTTTTTCACCCACCCGCGTGACGATGAAATCTTGCCCTTCGCTGATTAACCATCCGGCTTTCAGCATGCCGTCCAAAATCTTGACCGCCGTTTCACCGGCCAAATGATCGTAGCAAGTGCGCGCATGCAAAAAATGGCTGGGCATTTTTTGCACCAATGCCGGACTGCGCGGTGTGCGTGGCCGCACTGCGACGCTGAAAGATGCCATGCTCTCAATCATGTGTGCCACTTCAGAATTTGCAATCCGATAGTAACGATGTCTCCCCAACGCCTCTGTTGCCAGCAAACCGCCATCAACCAGCTTGGTCAGATGTGCGCTTGCCGATTGCGCTGAAATATTGGCAGCGAATGCCAGCTCCCCGGCCGGACGTGTCGTGCCGTCGATCAAAGTCCATAGTATCTTGGCGCGAGCAGGATCTGCCAATAGCGTAGCGACCTGCGCGATATTCGGTTCGTCATCCATATTTCATCCTTGCGTGAAACATATACGTTACATCTCGCAGACAATACTGTCCAGATCACGGGGATTTATTTCGGCTCCGTGAACCGATGCGATGAAAGGAAGAATAAATGAACCTACAACACAACATCGGCGTCGCCGCACAGATCGGCACATACAGCGATGCGGTTGAAGTGCCGCCCGGCGCGCGATGGTTGATCACTGCCGGCACCCCAGGCCTTGCCGTTGATGGCACGCTGCCCGATGGCATTGCCGCACAGGCTGAACTCGCGTGGCAGCACATCATTGCATTGCTTGATCGCGCGGGCATGGGCATCGCAGATGTCGTGAAAGTTACGCAGTACCTGCTGCATGAATCTGATATCGCAGAATATGCGCGCATTCGCAGCAGCTACCTGATGGATGCGCGTCCGGCATCAATGCTATTGATCGTTCCTGCACTAGTGAGACCCGGCATTTTGGTAGAAATTGAAGTCATCGCTGCACGAATCTAATGCTTCACGAAGCACGATAGCAAAATTATTTTGTTAGGAGAAATCATGGCCATTACCTGTTTCATACGTTACGAGATTGACCCATTCCAGCGCGCCGCATTCAAGGAATACGCCGAGAATTGGGGCCGCATCATTCCAAGATGCGGCGGCGCGCTTGTCGGTTATTTTCTGCCGCATGAGGGCACCAATAATATCGCATGGGGACTCATCACATTTGACAGCCTGGCTTCTTACGAAACATACCGCAGCAAGCTGAAAACCGATCCGGACGGCTGCTTGAACTTCAATCTGGCGCAAACGAAAAAATTCATCTTGCGTGAAGAGCGAACATTTACTGAAGTAGTCGACGGCACGTATCGCATACCCGCGTCTATCGAAAAAATATCGTCCTGAAGACCGACGATTTTATATTGTAAAAAATCTTTTTTCTTCGTGAGAAGAAACGGCGCAACTTCATTTGCTCAAGTTTTTAAAATTGATTTATTTACGTTATTTAATTCCCGTTTTGTTGTTTATTGA
This sequence comes from Burkholderiaceae bacterium, assembly GCA_036560485.1. Classification (GTDB taxonomy): domain Bacteria; phylum Pseudomonadota; class Gammaproteobacteria; order Burkholderiales; family Burkholderiaceae_D; genus DATBRC01. The sequence continues at coordinate 134,429 of DATBRC010000057.1, read as the reverse complement.
ACTCATCACAAATAAATAATTTACGAACATCATTGGTGCAAAAAGTTTCAGTCCATCATTTAATTAGCAGTCCACAAAATGATGTACTAACTGCAGTTCCGCCAATAAGCCGATGAAATTAAACGACTATCCAAATCGTTACGGCAACGCTCACGTTCATGTGACAAATTCTGCTGCATCAATATTTTGAAAGACCATTTATTTATTTATTTTATTGTTGTCGGTTGTGCATTTTCTTATTCGACAGACACCGTTATCTTGTGCATGCAGACCTTTTCATTTGTCTTTTTTTAGGAGCCAAAATGAAATCCGAACAATCAACAGTGCAATGCACTCAGTTACATCTACTGCAAGATTGTCCACTGCCTGCCACTGCACCGTTTGAAATTCACGGTGCACGCGATCGAGGTTGTATGCCTGGCGCCGATTATTTATACCAAGGCTATCGATACGTGCAAGACGTCGTAAGAGATGTGCTGATTCGTGAAGATGTCTATACCTGGCTCGCTACGCGGCAATACGCGAGTCTGTGAGCGAGTCTGTGAACCAGTAAAAATCGGTAAAAGAATTTTTCAGTTCAAGCCGACAACTTAAAAAACTGTCGAATACTGGCAAGCATTTTCGTCTGTTGCACTTGATCCGGTTTGATATTTCCGTCATGGATCGTGGACAGCTTCTGATTGCGTTGCGCAAGAATCAATGCAAATTCTGCCGCGAGTTCCGGTCTGGCGAGCAGGATATTTTCAAAGCTTTCCTTGTCGATGCGATAGCATTCTGCATCTGTGCGTGCAATCACAGTCGCACGGCGTGGCTCACCTGTCATCATGCCCATTTCGCCGAACACCATGCCGGGCTTCAACGTGGCCAAATGCCGGCGCTCCTGTCCTTCCGGCTCGTACCAGACATCCGCCTCGCCGCTAGTCAATAGATACAACCAGTTTGCAATTGCGCCTTGCTTGGTCATCACATCGTTCTTCGTGAAAATCGCTTCACGCAATGACGATGCGATCTGCATCAGTTCTTCTTGATTCAGCACAGCGAACAACGACACACCGGAAAGGATTTTCATGCGCTGTGCCGTTTTTTCTTCGAGCTGCGCGTTATGGCGGCGCTCGGAATGTGTGGTCAAGCTCACATCCAGACAAGGGCGTGCCAATGCAAAGTCATGGCCCTGCCTCTGCAGACAAGCGTAGATATGTAAGCGAACGACTGAATCGACATGATCATCCGATTGTGGATCGTTCAACCAATAACGCACGGCGTAATGCGTCGCTGCGTCACGATAATCGGTAACGATACAGTTGGGCGCCGGATCCGTCGCAACATGTTCAATCCGCGCATCGCGCAGAGATTTTTCTATCGCACCGATCACATGTTGCGGCGGCACCGAATAGCCGGTGCTGAAGCGCACCCAACGCCGCCATTGCGGCATATCCGGCGTGCTATAGACATCTACCTTGGATTTCATCAAAAAACTATTTGGAATGACGACGATCTCGCCATTGTTGGTGCGCACAGCCGTATGACGCCAATGCACCTCCACTACTTTGCCGCGCACATCGTCAACGTGAATCCAGTCGCCGATACGCACAGAGTTATCCAATTGCAGCGCCAATCCGCCAAGAATATTACCCAGCGTCTCTTGCAACGAAAAGGCGATGATTCCGGTGATGACCGCCGAAGTCGTGACCACGCCACTCAGATCCAAACCACCCATACGCAGTCTGACCAATCCCCATCCGACGCAAGCCAACACAAAAACAATATCCTGCAAGATGCGTGGCGTCTTGATGTGGATAAGCGGGAACAGTAACCGGAATATCGACAAGCTGCACAAGCGAATGAAGATCAAGCCCCATCCGACTATGGATGCCTCATCCATCATACCTGCTGCATGAATCAGACCAACCGAAGGAAGCAGGTTGGCGCCGATACTAAACACGACGCACAATGCAGCCAGCATCAAATTGCTGCGCAACAGTTGCCGGCCATCCGGCAATGCACGAACGAGAAGCAACTGCAACACGATCGCCACAATAATGGTAACGATCAAATCCATATGCCAATGTGCCGGCGAATTATTTTGAAGGAAATCGATAAACAAGGAAAGCTCCGAAGAACGTTAGTGTAAATACCAAAAACCTGATGCCACGGATATCTGGAGAACCGCAGTAACTATTTTGAAATGATATTGAACACTATTTTAACGGCGGCAAGCCATGCTTGGCTCGGGCTTTGTTGCATTTTTCATCTCCCGCTTGCAATTCACGACAAGGCGATGTCCGTTGGTCGTAAACAGTGCACGCAACGCGTTCGCCGATAGCGCCTTCAAGCGCATGACAACGTGGCGACGGTTGATTGGTGCCTGCCATGCAACTATAGAAAGAATTTATTTTTTCAGTGAGCCGGTCCGGCAGGCCCGTTGCAGTCGACTCAGCCCAATAAAAAGATACTCGGAAAGTGGCGCAGCAGGCACCGCAATTCAAGCATGGGTTAACTATTTCTGACATGAGAAGGGACTCGCAACAATTCCAGTATCTTCATTGTAGCTTGATGCAAGCCATGCCGTAATGCTTCTAATATGGAATTAATATACAGACATGAGCAGGGTCTCAAGATCCCGCGTAAATCCACGTGCATCACAAATCGGCGAGCAACGCATTTTTTCACGCAACGCTGCACGCACTTTCGCCAATACCGCAAAATTCGATGCATGCTCGATTGCCCTATCAATATAGTCCTGCTTCGACTCCGCAATCCAATCATCCATCCCCAGCGCCGCCAAAAAACTAGCCGATTGCCGTCCGATCAATGCTTCGCCACGCAACGCCAATACCGGCACGCCTTGCCACAACGCTTCGCATGTCGTCAGTCCGCCATTGAATGGGAACGGGTCAAGCGCGATATCCATGTCCGCATATTCGGCCAGCATATCGGCGTGCGGCGAATGGGTGCGCAAGATCAAGCGTTCGCGCGCGATGCCATGACGATTGAATTTTTCGATAAAGCGTGTCTGCATCGCCGATTCGTCAAAACTGCGGCTCTTCAGCAGCAAACGACTGTGTGGAATCCGCATCAAGATCTGTGACCATAGCGCAATCACTTCATCGTTCAATTTGGTCAGCAAGTTGAAACTGCCAAATGTAATCGTGCCGTTATGCAGTGCCGGTAGTGCAGAGGGCTCAGGCGCATAGTCGGGCGCTTGATAGCACAGCCGCACATGTGGAAGCCGCAACATCGTTTCGCTAAAGCGTTGCAAGTCATCAGGCGGCGATGACACCGGATCAGACACCAGATAATCTATCGACTGCAAACCCGTCGTGTTGAAGTAACCAAGCCAGGATAATTGCAACGCTGCTGGACGCAGCGCAAATACATCCAGCCGATTATGTGCAGTATGTCCAGCGAGATCGATCAGAATATCGATGCCATCGGCACGGATTTTCTGCGCAGCCTGTTGGGCGTTCATGAATTGGATATCGCGCCAGCCATCGACGTAGCGCTGCAGACGCGCTGTCACCTCATCAGCGGCATTATTGCAATAGCAGATGATTTCAAAACGATCGCGATCATGATGCGCCAGTACCGGTTCGATAAAATACGCGACGGTGTGCTGACGAAAATCGCCGGATACATAACCGATCTTGAGTTTGCGTGCAGCAAGCGGCACTTTGTTCGGTCTTGGCTGCGCGGCAAAGTGCCGGCCGAATTGCAGATGCTCCCGATATACATCATCGAGGCTCAAACCAGGTGCATAGTTAAGTGCAAACAACAGATTGCTATGCGCTGCATCGTAATCCGGTTTCAATTGCACTGCACGACGAAAACAGGCTGCGGCTTCATCCAGCTCGCCTAAATCCTTGTACAGGGTGCCGAGATTATTGAGTGCTTCCGGAAAATCGGGCTTGTGCTTCAGCGCCGTTTTCAACAACGCGACTGCTTCAAGCAAATGGCCTTCCTTGTGCAACAGTATGGCCAGATTGTTGTACGCCTCGTGCAAATCCGGCTTCAGTTCGATGCAACGCCTGAACGCGCGTCGTGCATCGTCAATGCGCCGCAAATCTTGCAGCACGTTGCCGAGATTGAGATGGAACAGTGCCTGGTTTGGATTCACCTTGATCGCACGTTGAAAGTCGTCATGCGCTTCTTCAAGGCGGCCGCTCTGTACTGCAATCAAGCCGAGATTGTTGAGCGCATCGGCATTCGTCGGATGCATCGTCAGCACATCGCGATACAACACTTCCGCCTCGCGCAACATACCAATCTGGCATAAATGCAGCGCCTGCGCCATCATGCCTGGGACGGGCGCATGAATAGATTGTTGCATCGATACTGAACCCGTTACGCCGCAACATGCTTTATATTTTTTCCCGCTGCCGCAAGGGCATGGATCGTTACGTCCGATTTTGCTCATGTGTTTGTTCGTTTTTTACCAGCGCTAATAGCGGCGCAATTGATAAACAGCAGGGCTTGCTCAGTTCTGTTGATTGAACCGAATCCCGCGTGTCACTCTCCATATGGTGAGTGGCACTTCTTCATCTTTCATTTTACAGTCGCACACCTGAAAGCCAAATGCTGGCTAATCGGCGAAGTAAATATATTGCGTTAATGGAAGATTTTTCCAGACAAACAGAATGCGTCAACGCATCAATGCCAATTAAAAAGTGGAATTTTTCCACCTAGATGAAATACACCGGAGGCGACACCATGCATCAGCATTCCCAATTTTCAAAATTATTCACCTACATCCGCACAGGTTTATGTTTGCTGCCGTTGGCACTCGCATCAGCCCAAGCGAATGCCGTTACGCTCGGCGCATATAACGTCAAGCTCGACCAGACTTCGGTATCCGGCATTTCTGCGGGCGCTAATATGGCAGTGCAATTCGGCATCGCCTATTCATCAATCATTAAAGGTGTCGGCGTCATCTCTGGCGGTCCTTACGATTGCGCGCAAAATGATATGAATACAGCTTTAAGCACCTGTATGATCGGCTCACCAACTACGACGAACTTGATCAGCACGACAAATAGCTGGGCGAGTTACGGCTATATCGATCCGACAGTCAACATTGCCAAACAAAAGATCTGGATGTTTCATGGTTATAACGACGGCGTGATCAAAGCGACAGTGGAAGATGCGCTGTACACCTTCTATAAACACTACACCGATGCCGGCAATATCTATTACAAAAACAATCTCAACGCCGGACATGCAATGGTCACGTCCAGCTATGGCACGACCTGCACTGCCAGCGGTGGCAAATACGTGAACAATTGCGGCTACGATGCAGCGGGCTTGTTGCTGGAACATATTTACGGCGCACTCAATCCTAAAAACACTGGCACGTTGAGCGGGACGATTGTGCAATTCAATCAATCGGCGTTCTACGCTTATCCGGCCGATATCAGCATGGCTGCCACTGGATATGCATACGTTCCGGCATCCTGTGCTGCTCAACAACCATGCAGGGTGCATATCGCATTGCATGGCTGCCAGCAAAATGCAGCGGCTGTCGGCAATGCCTTTTACGCCAATGCAGGTTACAACCAATGGGCCGATACGAACAACATGATTGTTCTTTATCCGCAAGCTACTTCATCGTCGTTGGCGCCGCTTAATCCGAATGCCTGCTTTGACTGGTGGGGTTATAACGGCAGCAATTACGCGCAAAAAGGCGGCAAGCAAATAGCCATGATCAAGGCGATGCTGACAAAACTGGCTGCCAACTACAATGGCTGGAGTTCTACACCTGGCGGCTCATTTGGCGCGCCAAGCAACCTCGTTGCAGCCGACAGCTCTGCTTCACGTGTCGCGTTGTACTGGAATCCGGTTGGCGGCGCTGCAGGTTACAACGTGTATCGCAATAGCTGTTCTGGTTGCGGCTTTACCAAAGTGAATGCGACGCTGGTGACTTCGCCCAGCTATGCCGATTCCGGTTTGTCGCCAACCAGCACATATTATTATTACGTTACTGCAGTCAGCAGCGCGAATGTGGAAAGTCCGGTCTCGGCAACGGTCAGCAAAACGACCGCCGCGACGCCGCCGCTTTGCGATCCGTACTTGCGCGATAACTACACGCAATGGCTGGAAGGCCGTGCCGATATGTGGTGGGGTTTCGATTACGCGCGCGGTTCAGGCCAATATATGGGCATGGGCGATGTCTATGACGCGACCAATCTGATCCAGACCAGGCTTGGATATTACGTGATCGGCACCTGCAATTAGATTCAAATTGTCTTTGCTCTCCAGCAGACACTTGCCCGCTTCGGCGGGCTTTTTTTCGTCCTTACCACCCGCTTTTGCCCAATAAAAATGGTAATTAGATAAGATTCTGATGCTTGTTTCATCGGATCCTGCTATTTTGATAAAGGCCAAAATTTCCACAAGGAAATCTTTTCGTTGACATAAATATTTCCTAAGAGCATTATTTTATCAAGCTCATGTCAACAGGGGGACTTGAATGAAAACGGTAAAAGGCAAAAAAACAGGCTCGGGCAAATCGTCAAATAAGAACGAAACGAGGCTGCATTTGGTTCACAGTGAAACCAAGCCGCAAGCGCAACCCACATCAAAGTACCAAGCGGGCGATATGGATATGCTGGAAAGAAATGCCGAAAAGCCGCTGCCGCCCGCATTTGAACAATTCGATCGCACCTACAAAACGGTGCACAGCTTATTCGGATGGCCATTGCCTATCGTATAACGCACACCGGCATTAGCAGCAACATCAAAAAATATTGAGGGCGGCATCGAGCTGCCCTTCATTATTTAGGGCAAATTAATTTGCGCCGATACATCAACTCGGATCTTTATTTCTGGTGCGCGCCACGCCACTGACGATACCGAAGCCAAACAAAATCACGGATGCAATTATCACATACAACTGCGGTACGCCGGCCGTGATCAAAGCCCACGCGACACCGCCGATCAAAATCGCGAGGCCGATTATATAAATCAGAAATGACATGGTGAATTCCTTTTAGCACATTTGCTGAAGCGAACTTGAAATTGCTTCAGGCAATTAACCTTGATTATCTGAAAAGAAGAACTAAAACAATAATAGGAATAATGTAATGGTGCCGATATCGATATACATCGCGGTCTCCTGATAGTTATTGATGCACCTAATCAGAACACAGGATCGCGAGCGCAGTCTGTGCGTTAGGTGACATACGTGGAAATACTTAGGATTCCACCAGTTTGTCCCCATATACATATTTGCTCGCTATACTTGTTTTATGTGTGACATCCGACCTCAATGAGCTTGTCACCGACTTCAATAACGATGTAACGATGCAATCAGTTTTTTGAGGAAGCAACATGTGTCAATTAATGGGAATGAATTGCAATGTGCCAACCGACATTTGCTTTTCGTTCGAAGGTTTTCATAAAAGAGGCGGCGCGACCGATCATCATGCCGATGGTTGGGGCATTGCTTTTTTTGAACAGGAAGGATGCCGCCTGTTTCTCGATTATCAAGCATCTACTGTGTCACCGATTGCCGCGCTGGTGCGCAACTATCCGATCAAATCGACCAACGTCATCGCACACATCCGCAAGGCAACGGTCGGCGCGGTGACGCTGGCCAACACGCATCCATTCATGCGCGAGCTGTGGGGACAATACTGGATTTTTGCGCACAATGGCGAAATCAAAAAACTGCCCGCATTGCACGGCACGCGTTTCCTGCCGGTCGGCGATACCGATAGCGAATTGACGTTCTGCTGGATACTCGAACAACTCTCCGACCGGTTTGCAGAACAGCCACATGAAACCGAATTGTATGAAACCTTGGTCGACCTGGCCAAAGATCTTGCTGCGCGCGGCATCGCCAATTTCATCCTGTCGAATGGAAAATTCCTGGCTGCGCATTGCTCGACCAATCTGCACTACATCGTCAGGCAAGCGCCGTTCGGTGCGGCACATTTGGTGGACGACGATATCACGGTCGACTTCAGCGAACTCACCACCGCGAAAGATCGCGTAGCAATCATCGCGACCGAACCGCTGACGGATAACGAGCGCTGGACAAAGATGAAACCCGGCGAGCTGATGATATTCCAGGATGGACAACCGACTTGTTGCTATAGCGGGTTGGAAAGCGTCTCTGCTGCGTAATTGTAATGAGATAAGACGCTATCAAATTTACGAAATATAGCGCGGCGCAGATAACAAAAGATCGCATATGAACACTGCCACCATGCTGCGTGTGACGGCTTTGATCACCGCTTGCGGCACTTCGGTCACGGAGGTGCCGACGCTCATGCCGTGAAAGCAGGAGATCGCTGAAATCACCATGCCGAACATGAATCCCTTCACGCCTGACGCGAGAAATTCAAACGGATTGACGACCAGCACAAAGCGGCCTATCTGATTAAGGAATGAAACGTTCTGGAACATCGCACTGAAGCCAAGTCCGCCGATAGTCGCCACCAGCTCAAACAGCAAGGTCAGCACCGCCAATGCCAAACTAACGCCGAGTATGCGTGGAATGAGCAGATAATCGAGCGGCGAGATACCCATGTGCCGCAACGAATCCAACTCGCCGCGCACCTTCATCAACGCAAGCTCGGATGCAATCGCCGGACAGCTGCGGCCAATGATGATCATCGCAGCCAGCAATGGTCCCAACTCGCGCACAAACAGCCATGCCATCGCGCGCACAACCAGCACACTGTCGCCACCTGCAAACCGGATCGTTTGCGTCGTAACCAGCGCACCGCACATCAGCGCAAGCAGCGCGACGGGCCGATGCGATTCCCAACCGGTAAAATAAATTTGCCGATACAGCACGTTGCGTACCGGATGAATCTTCAGTGTGCGTATGTGCAGGATTGCATAGACCGCCAGTGAAAAATAGCTGGCCAGCACATCAAATCCATGTGCGAAGATGTTTTTTGTTTTGTGTAGTGCGGCCGATGCGGAAGTGGCGATCATTCTTTCGGCTCGATGTTGCGTACTGCGATCTCGGCACCGCTCTTGTCGCCGGCTGCTGTGCGCACTGCCGCAGCGCGACGGAAATAGGCGTTGGCATCTGCATGCTTATTCACCAGGTTGCTGGCTTGTCCCAGATACATCAGATCGAGGCTGATTTTTTGCGGTACGCCGGCTTCGCGATCCAGTGCAAGCGCTTGTTCAAAACGCGCAATCGATTCTGCCGGATTTTTTTTGTCCAGCAGCGCTTCACCGATCACGCGCAATGCATTGGCTTTTTCTTCCATCTTCTGATTGCCATCGAGGCGACGCAACACGTTGGATGCATGCTCGATCGCTTCATCCGGCCGTCCCGAGCGCAAGGCAATCTGCGCACGCAACAACAGCAATGACGGCAATGCGCCGCAGCTGCCTGCACACCATGCCTGGCCTTTTTCAACAAGCTCAAGCGCCGCTTTCACATCGCCGCCGGCAAGATAAAGCGTGGACGCAAGCGCTGCCGCTTGCGCCAATTGATCGGCAGGATAGGTCACCAGCGGATTTTTCAGCAACGCATCGAGATGACGGCGCGCCTGTGCAGCATCGTCCATCGCAATATACGTCCTTGCAAGATTGAGCCGGTTGGCGCCAACGCCGCCGATATTTTCAATCGCCTGGTCGATCCGCAAGGCCTCTTCAAAATAAATCAGCGCGCGCGAATAATCTCCGCGATAAAAAGCGGCTTCGCCCTGCTGATTGGATTGGATCGCTTGCTGGATACGCGCGTTTTGTTGTTTTGGCGGCGAACCGCAACCGCTTAACAATAGCGTTGCGCCCAGCAATCCCGCAACACCGATGCGGGCAAACGCTGTGCGAGCTGATTTATTTTTTCGGCACATAGCTGTCAGGCGTGAGTGTTTTTTCTTCCGGCTGGTCCATCATGTTACTGATCGGCCAGCTGCTTTTCGCCGCGCCGATGATGTCCTTTCCATCCTTGAGCATGGGAGGAACCGTTACCGCAGATTCGTTCGTCACGCGCTTGAGGTCAATGGTCGCCGCTTCGACATTCTGCAGAGACGCTTCGATTTGCTTCAGCAATGCGGGCAGGGTGCCATTGATCTGTGCGATGGCCGCGTTGCCGCCATCCAGCAGCTTGCCTGCCTTTTCCTTGTCTTCCGCCACCAGCGCCTGGCTTTGCAGCGCCAACTCATGGAACTGATCGCTTGTCTTGGTGAATTGCGCACCTGCCTTGGCAAACTGTGCGCCGGCCTCGCCGATCCGGTTCACTGCGCCATTGGCATTGTCAAGCAGGCGATGCACGTCGCCTTTCGGATCGTTGATCGATGCAACTGCCTGCCGTGCTTCCACCAGCACCGGTTCAATTTGTTGCACCAGCTTGCTGCCCATTTCACTGATGCCGGGCTCGCGCACCAGCGACAATGTTGATTTGGGTTCGATCGGCGGGCTGCTCATCGGCGCAAGTTTGACGTTGATCACCGCATCTTCAAAAAGATTTTTCCCGGTCAAATGAAAAACAGAGCCGGTGCGTATGAAGTGCATGTATTCATTCTTCACTTCCAGCTTGACCTTGATGGTGGCATCCTGCTCCATCGTGACTTTGCTCACCTTGCCGACATTAAAGCCGCGCATCTTGACCGCCATGCCTTCAAACAGATCCGACCCATCACTGCTGGAAAAATACAGCGTGGTGGTGCTGGCAAAGATATCCTGTTTGACGACGATGACGATTACCACAATAGCCGTTGCAACGACTGCCGCACCGAGGAAGCGGGCAACCTTCTTTTGGAGGCCGACAAATCGTTCGTCGTAATCGGCAAAAATACTCATCTGGACCGGCGCCTACAAAACAAAGGTTTGGTTGAACGTGGCATCAAACGGAAAGCTGGTGCCGCTATGCAGATAAATCGATACGGACGTCTGGCAATGTCTGCGGAAGATTGTATCAAATCCGACCACCTGCTCAAACTCGCGCGCTGACAGGTCTGCCCACAGGGAATCGTACACGATCACGGCAGGCTCCAAAATGGCCGCACGCATGAAGCTTACCAGTCTCCGCTCAAAGAGTGACAAATCGGCCGGCAGTTTTGCAATCAACGCGCGGGCGGCAGCCATGTTATAGCCAAGCTCGGACAAGATCGACACGATTTTCGTCTCGAATCGTTCAGGCAGCAAACCGGAATGATAAGTCGCCGCCAGGATGACATTTTCACCGATGCGCAAATTACTGATCAGTCCGCCTTTAGACTGTACATAAGCGGTCGCCGGCGCTGACGGCAATTGTTCCAGCAGTATCGCCACCTGTGCGAAAGTCGCGCCCAGAATCCCGAAACGCATGCCGCTGCCGAGCGCAAATTCAAAAGCGTTCGGCTCTTCCATTCCCGTTCCCGGAATCGATACGCGACATTGCGCAGGCAAGTTCATAAATTGTCACACTCCCGGCGCAACCTAAGGGAAAACAAAAGGAAATAAGGTTTTGGCTACCGTTTGAAATCGTATCGGTTGTTATAAAAATAATATCCCGATACATTCATTTGTAATTGATGGCAGCCAAAGCTTATGACTATACGCTGCCTTATTTGCGTGATCCAGACGATGTGACTTCTTGGTCACAGGTAGTGGAGAACTCTGTGCGAATTTAGAGCCAGTTCTTAGCCTAAAAAGCTAAGCGAGTTTGGTGTAGAGGAAAGTAACCCGATCCATTACTTCAAGCAGCCGCTCGCTAAGTGTCGCCACGTTGGATGCGACCAGCGATTTTTTGCCCATGCTGCTGAAATTGCTATTGAGCGCTTTATCAAAAATCGTCCATTGCTGTTTGCCGACTTCAAGCTCGTTCCTGATATCCGGCGTGTTGTGCTGGAAGCCTGCCAGCACAGCCAGTGAATCGATAAACTCCTTGCGTGCCGCATTCAGCCTGAGCATCGTGTCAGGTGTTGCGACACCCCAATTGAGCGCTTGGTAAAATTTTGCCATCCGTTGCGATAACATGCGCTGACGGCCGGCGAGATTGACGACTTTGCCGGCAACCGTTCTCGAATATTTTTCGAGCTGGTCGGTCGACTCCTGCGCCATCACCAGAATATCTTCGTTAATGGTCAACACCAGTTTTGCATCACGTTGATTCGGCGTTGCATCGACCAACACCTCTTTATAACTGACCCAGGCTTGCTCCAGATTGGTTAGCACCGCCTTGATATCCTGCGTTGGCGCGAACACTTTTAACTCGACCAACTGTTGCTCAAACAGCGCCAGTGCTGCTTCGAGAATTTGCTTTGACCGCTTGGCGTCGATCGATTGGCCGATTTGCAAATAGCATTTGGCCAGTTGCTGAGAAAGCATGCGCTGCCGGCCTGACTTGTTAATCGCATCGTTAATCGCGAGCCGTTGCGACAATATCTGGCGTGGCTCCCGAATATTGATGACGCCGCTTTGGTGTACATCCTGGCCCAAAGAATGTGAGCCACCCCGCATCGGACTGCCTGCGTACAACGTCAATCCAAGTGCTTTGACTACCTTGGCGATCGTGGAAAATTTTGGATTGCCTTCATCTGACAATATCTGGCAAAGATATTCTTCCGATAGACCGGACTCTTTTGCAACCAGCGACATGCCATGCGCGCGCGCGATATCGCCGAGTGCTGCAACGATCAGATCGGAATCGCCTTCCGATAGACAAAATTCAAAATAAGCAACGAAATCGTCCTTTTGCAAAGGTTCAATAGCATGCGAATTTCTCTTCAGCCTGGCCATAATCGACTTTCTCATTGTTCCTGATGTGGCAAACCGCCAAAGAATATTGAGCAAGAAATGCACCATGCTTGAAAGAGCGAAAAAGAGAATAACCGGAAAGAACGCGCGTCACAGCGAGGCATATGAGACATCAAAATAGTGCGCATCATTGTCATATGCATAAAGATGGTGCAGTAACAATGATTAACATCTACAATTATTTTGACACGCGAATATGCTCAATATCGGCTGACACGAGGCGGCATTGGGATGATGTGATCAAGCAAATTGAGAATGCATTGAGTGAAATGCTTGCAGGTTTTTATTATCTGTAACCTCATCCCGTGTCTGCATCAGTAATGGATTGAGGTCTTCAAACATTTCACTGGCAAGCTATCCTAAATCATTACGGAGCCTAGATCCCCATGAGCAACAAACACGCTAACCTGTTGCGCACCATTTTGCAGGATCAATTCAGCGCCAACATTCACTGGCGCGAAGTGGAATCCCTGCTCAAACATCTGGGCGCAGACATTGAGCCATCGCATGGCGCGCGCTTTAAAGTAACGCTGAATGGCATCACGGACTTTATCCATCATCCGCACCACAGCAATGTATGCACCAGAGAACTCATCAAACACCTGAAGGAGTTTCTTTTGCATGCGGGCGTCAGTCTCTCAGCCTACGAGGATCAGAAGAAAGAAGAGTAATTGGCTAACGTCCATGGAAAAATATCAAATATTCGACAATATCCTGCTCAATAATGCAGGCCTGAATCGACAAGCCGTTTTCAATATCGGCGACCTTCCGGCGGACGTGGCCGCATCCATCGGCGCATGCTGCACTTCCGGCAATGCTTATCGTCAACTGATCCTGATCGGTCATGCAGGCAAAAAACTTTGGGAATCGGTCAAGGCAGCCGGCATCACATCAGAACATCCGATCGATGACTTCTCGATCCGGACAGTGAAGCGATGGCTTGCAGGATGTCACATACAAAATGCGTACGAAATCATCTATCCGAGCGAACACCCGATTGGTCTGCAGCAGCTCGGTCAATTGGCGGGATGGCACCATGCGTCGCCGTTGAAGATAGGCATCGACCAGGAGTGGGGCACGTGGTTTGCGTATCGTGCGGTGGTGCTGGCGAATACCAACTTTGAACCAAGCACGCCGAATAAAAGCGCGCACCCCTGCGAAACTTGTCTCCACAAGAGCTGCATTGCCAATTGCCCGGCAGGCGCGCTGGAAGGCGGGCAACTCGATCTTGATAAATGCATCGGCTATCGCAAACAAGCCGGATCAAGCTGCAAAGCCACTTGCCTGGCGCGCATCAGTTGTCCTGTCGGCAGCATGCATCGTTATACCGATGAGCAGATTCATCATATCTATTCGCTCTCGATGAAAGCCATTGAGCGGTATTACTGATCCATCGTCGGCAATTTCTGATTTTTATGTCATGATAAGCGGCAAATAAAACCACTTTGACAGGTGCTGCAATATGCGAAATTTCGTATCTGGTTTACTTCTCCTCTTCTGCACAACGTTTGCATCCGCCAACCCGTCTGCTGCCTCCAAGGCTGAAATCACTCATTTGCTTTCCTTCTTAGAGAAATCCGGATGTCAGTTCAATCGTAACGGATCGTGGTATTCGCCAAATGAAGCGGTGACTCACCTCCAGAAAAAATACCAATACCTGTTGGATAAAAATTTGATTTCCACATCGGAGGATTTCATCGAAAGAGCTGCAACAGAAAGCAGCATGAGCGGCAAGCCTTATCTGGTGAAATGCGATAACGCTGCGCCAGTTGAAAGTGCGGTGTGGTTCAAGCGTGAGCTGACTACATTCCGCAAACAGAAATAGCGATGCAATGAAAAAATTTGGCGATATGAGGGCAGGAGATCATCAAGATGAAAATCACTGAAAAAGTCCGTACACTCAAAGCATCGTTAAGCGATAAAGCCAAAGTGCGCAAGCAACTGCGCGGCCCTGCACACCTTAGTTACGTCATTGCAGATTCGATCACCATGCTTGATTCTCCGGCGTGGAAAATGGCCACTGCACATGCCGGTTTTTTCTGTCTTATGACTATCTGGCCGGGCTTGAAAGCGTATTACCGGCCAATCTCACGCCACGCTATGCACTCATTTTTGATAACCATGATGGTGGTCGTGAATTGGTTGCAGCGGTCTACATGCAGATTGCTGAATTAACCCTTGCACAGACTCGTCCCGAAAAATCAGTTGAGAATACTAAAAAATGGAAAGCGCCACTTGCCAAAATCGCCGACAAAACGATGCAACGCGTTCTGACTTGTGGAAATCTGCTTACCTATGGCCAACATGGCGTCGCCATCAATACAGAAGTCGATGAAAAACTGGCTTGGCATGGAATCGCCGAAGTGTTGTATCGGGTTCGCCAGGCAGAAAAACTTCTGGGCAAAACCCACTTCATCATGATTAAGGATCTGCACGATCCATTCACCAGGCAAGCCAATCATTTGCTTCATCTAAGCTATCGTTATGTCGAGACAGAGCCCAACATGGTGCTGACATTACGTGACGAGTGGAAGAATTATGACGATTATCTAGCGAGCCTTGCAGCGAAATATCGTTCGAGTATTAAAAATGCGATTTTTAAACCATTGGATGAAGCTGGATGCACATTGGAACAGTTAACCGATCTGGCGCCGGTCCAGGAACATTTTTTTGCGCTGTACAAAGCAGTACAGGCGAATGCCAGTTTCAGGCCGTTTCAGCTGCGTCCTGATTATTTTTCTACTCTTTGCAAAATAGCCGGCGCTGGATTCAGATGTAGTGTCATTAAAGGAAATGGAAATATTCTCGGCTTTTTGATTACCATCGCAGACGGAGAGACGGCGATCGCCTATCACATCGGATTTGACCGAGGCGCAGCAGCCGATCTGCCGATTTATCTGCGACTGCTGCATGCAGGCATCGCCGATGCGATTTCCCTGGGATGCAAACGTGTGTCTTATGGCCGCACAGCACTTGAACCGAAAGCCGGGTTGGGCGCCAAGCCGCAAGCTTTTGGCATCCTGCTGCGTCATCGGCAACCTGTATTAAATAAACTGATCAAAGGGTTACTCAAAGGCATCGAGCATGAAGATGCGCCCGAAAGGAATCCGTTCAAGAAAGCTGCATAATGACTGGATTATTCCCACTAGAGATTAACCATGGCTACATGTCAGCCTGTTTGAACCGGTCACAAAAGATAAGTGCCAAGGGTGCTTAAAAATTAAAGTGCAAGCCTATCTTTTTATTGTGAATAATCGTTGCAGCCTCAAGTGCAATCCACGTGTATTGCCACGGCGCCCGATATTCGGTCGGCAATGCGCGTGTCACTGCATAATGACCTGCGCCAGCCAATAAGAAATACGCTGTGACGCGGTTATCCTTGGGATGCAATCCTAAGATGATATTCTTCTCGAACATGCCGGAATGATTTTTGATATCTACTGTTTGCAGATAATCGAGATAGAGCGTTGCTTCAACCGCTATCTGCCGTTTTATTTCAATACTGCTGAGCGGTGCGAATGACGCCGAGTCTGCATGCGCTGCCATCGGCAATAGCGCGAACGCGGTTAACAGCATTACGGGGAATTTAGTAATTTTATCCTCCATGTACCAATCAATTCACCATCGCGAATATTGTTTCGCGAACTGCTTGACGGCCGAATTGTAAAAGGTCTGGAAGATCGGCATCACTTTTATTTTTGATTTCGTCTCATTAAAGCCGCACATTCTCCTTCAAGAAATCAAACAACAATTTCACACGTTGCAGATGCCGGATATCCGGATGCGCCAGTATCCATAAATCATTTTTCAATTCGTCCGGCAGTCCGTCGACGATGACGACATCGGGATGACCGTCCATCATGAATCGCGGCGCCACACCGACACCCAAGCCATTGATGATTGCACCGGCAACCGACATCACGCTGTTGCAGCGGAAGCGTGATGCCGCTTTCGGGTAATGCTGCCGCCACCATTTGTATGACGGGTGGTTGGTCAGCGTGTCATCGAGGGTGATCCAATCCATCTCGACGAGATTAATCTTGCGACGGCCTCGCGGCAGCAACGAGCGGTGAATGTACACCGCATTCTCCACGACGCCGAGCCTCAATCCAACCAGATTTTCAGGCGGCTTTTTGGTCGCGCGGATTGCAACGTCGGCATCGCGCTGACTGAGGTTGGCGAGTGCATTGGAGGCAAGCAATTCCAGATCGATCTTCGGATAAGCGGCAGAAAAGCGGTTCAATACCGGCAGCACTAATCCCTGCAGGATCGTATCGGTCGTGGTGATGCGCACCACACCCGACGGCTCGGTGCAGTGATGCGACATCTTCTCGCGCGCCTCGTTCAGATGCGTGTCGATACGTTCCGCATAAGCCGCCAATTCCTGCGCCAGTTCGGTCGGCATGTAGCCTTGCTTGCTGCGTTCGAACAGGCGTTCGTTCAAATTCTGCTCAAGACGCTTAATCGAACGGAACACGGTTGAAGTGTCGAGCCGCAAGCGTTCGGCTGCGCCGGCCAGCGTGCCGCCGCGCACCAGCGCCAACAATAACTCAAGATCTGTCAGGCTCAAGCGCGATTGCGTTTTTGCATAGTCTTGTTTCATAAATGCCTATTTTCATTGCATTTGTACAGAGTTACATTATCGTTGCATTTGGCGCTTTGATAAAGAAGAAATCATTGGCGGACCATCTATACATAGGCCGATGCAGCGATAGTATTCCCTCCCTTTCAAGGGAAGGGGGAGGGGTGTAGCTGGGGTTTCGGGCGGCATGCCGCCTGCCAGTGGAACAGCGCGGGTTTGGAAACCCGTGTGCGCCCTGCAAGGGGGGATGGGTTAAAAGCGTGGCAATGACCCATCCCCCACCCAGCTTCCCCCTTGAAAGGGGAGGAGCTTAACAGGCTCGCCGGCTTGAGCTTCCCTTTAGTCGACTTGTAGGTATGCCAGTCCTTGCAAAGCAAAAAGAAGATAACCATATTAATTTTGAAAGGAAGACCGATGAAACTCTATTACTCCCCCGGCGCGTGCTCGCAGGCACCACATATTGTGTTACGCGAAGCAGGCTTTGACTTCACGCTTGAAAAGGTTGATCTCGGCAGCAAGAAAACGGAAAGCGGCGCCGACTATCTGGCCATTAACCCGCTTGGTTATGTCCCAGCACTGGAAATTGAACCCGGCCTGGTATTGACTGAAGGTCCGGCAATCGATCAGTACCTTGCAGACAAGAAGCCTGCAACCAAACTCGCACCCGCCAATGGCACGCTGGAGCGCTACCAGTTGCAATCGATGCTGAACTTTGTCACATCGGAATTGCACAAGAGCTTCTCGCCATTGTTCAAGCCGAACTTCCCGGCGGAAGGAAAAACGATATACAAGGAATTGATCGGCAAGCGCTTCGACTTTCTCGAAACACGTCTGGCCAAACACGATTATCTGATGCCGTGGGGTTTTACGGTTGCCGATGCTTATTTATTTGTGGTCAGCGGCTGGAGCGGCCATGTCGGTATCGACCTCGCGAGGTGGCCATCGCTGCAGGCATACCGTAGACGCATCACCGAGCGGCCGGCAGTAAAAGCAGCACTGGCGGCCGAAGGTCTGGCGAAATAATTTTTAAAATTATTTCACCCAAAAGAAAAGGCGAGTGCTTATGTAGTAGCACTCGCCTTTTTTATCACGGACAACTCACAGCTATCGTGCCGCACCCCTGCGCAGCAGATTAACAATCAGCAGCAAAATGATAGCGCCTAAAAACGATACCAGCAGCGCAGGCAAACTGAAGTCATTCTGATTGATAGTCCCCGTACCAAACAACGGAGCAAGCAGCCAACCTCCCAGCAAAGCGCCGACAATCCCCACGATGACATTCAGAATGAGTCCTTGCTGTGCATCTGTTTTCATCACAAGACTAGCGAGCCAACCAATAATACCGCCAACTACAATCCAAATAATAAAGTTCATTTGTTTCTCCTTTTAAATTAAGTCGACGTCAATTGAATGTCTTCAGAAAAGATTAACAATGAGTCCACGACTTAGAGAGGAAAATACAACTGAAAGTGCCGCAGCAAAGATCGAAGTGAAGTAAAGCTGTCATTCGTCAGATAGTGTGAGGAAAATCAACACCACAACATGTGCACAGTGAAATTAATACGCGCTTGCAATCCGGATTGCGACGCTTGCTGTTACGACAGGAGGAAGAGGTTTTGCGATTTTGTAAAACAGCTTGAAAAGAGCAGAGCTCAGTTCGATACTCTGCTTTGCTTTTTCAGTACTACTATTGATGACCGTAGTGAACGATGCCGATTTTTTGTGCTATTGCGATACCAAAACAATCGCCCAAAAAACCAGAATGCTGACAAGAAAAATCTCGGCGAGGCGCTCGGCAATAACATGCTGCCTTGTATATCTTTTGCTTTTGCTCTTGTTCTGATTCATTGCATTTCCCTTTGATTGTCGATAGCGAACAATCTTACGGAATATGCGGCCGCAGCTCTGTTACCCAATCCTCCTCATTCATGTGAAAAATTACCGCAATCTTCTGACCGTGCAAAATGTTGTACTTGTACTGTCGCTAGTACTGTCGTTTGTCCCGCCATTTGCCCCGGATTTATTTCAGCAAACCGTTCCGCCATTTTCCCCGTCCATATGCGCCATCGCAAAGACGCACGAACAGATCCGGCGCAGGCTACACGTTGTGCGGGCACTCGCGCGTGCAGCAAAGGGGCTGCCATCAGCATTCATGACGATTTCAACACGCGCGAAGCCCGCACTGTATTCTTCAGATACACTTACTGAATTATTTATCCTTGAGGAAACATCATCATGAAACGTACAGCATCAGCAGTATGGAGCGGCGATCTTAAAAGCGGCAAAGGAAATATCTCTACCCAGAGCGGCATTCTCAACAACACGCCATATAGTTTCAACATGCGTTTCGGAGACCAACCAGGAACCAATCCGGAAGAATTGATTGCAGCAGCGCATGCCGGCTGCTTTACCATGGCACTGTCTGCACAATTGGGTGAAGCCGGCGTCACTGCGGAAAGTCTCAAGACCAGTGCAGCAGTCACGTTGGAAAAAGTGGCTGACGGCTTTTCGATCACGACGGTCCATCTGGATCTGGTCGCCAAAATACCAGGGGTGGATCAGAGAGTTTTTGATGCCGCTGTGAATGCAGCCAAAACAGGTTGTCCCGTATCGAAGCTGCTGAACGCCATTATTACGCTGGATGCGAAATTGGAATCCTGAATACATCGCATCACGATTGCGCGTTCATGCAGTTCGTGCAGTCAGAGACAATCGACTTTGCCAAAGCGGCGGCAATCTCTAGAGGATGAGGTCGGGCATCACCATGCCGCCGCTACCGCCGGGTAAATGCATCAGACTTATTTATTCTTTTCTGCCTCATTTGAGATTGCCTTGCCGCCTGATTGCATATCTTTACCGGCACCTTCAACTGTGTTGCAAGCTGTCAGAGACGCAACAGCACCAGCCAAAAACGACGACACCAGCAATAGTGAGAAAATTCTTTTGATCATGATGAAAACCCCGATAGAACACCGATTGAAGAATTGGCATGCAGGAAAAATCGCTCTTGCACGCCACGAGGCTCTAACATGATTGGTTATGCATGACTCTTCTGTACGTTACCGCACAAAAGATGTGGCTGAAAGACACATGCTTGACGGATAGCAGACATTGAAAAGATTAATTGCCCAGATAATCCCGCTTCGCCGCTTTTACCTCTCGGTCATACTCCGCTCTTGAAATATGATTTCCTTTATATTGATTCTTCAGAGCTGTGACTTTGCGCTTATAGTCTGCCTCTAGTTTTCGCGAGATCGATTTGTACTCTGCTTTGCTGATACGGTCGGAACGTAGCGCATTTTTTGCACTGCTCACTGTCCATTGTCCGTTGGTTGATTGCTCTCTTTTTTGGGCTACGGGTTTGATCGTTTCCGTCTTTGCGATTTCGGGTTTGGTTTTTTCTTTGACAGCAGCCGGTGCAGGCGAGGCCGGCGCAGCGGTGCTTAACGTGCTGGCCGTAACGGTAGCAATCGTCGCTACTTCACCGTTGATTTTCGGCGCTGTTGTTGGTTGTGGTTGCCGCCCTTGCACTGCCCATACGGCGCCAATGACAATGGCGACGATCGCTGCGATGCAGGCTGCAATTTTTTTATTCAAGCCGCTAAACGCTAACGCAAATTTATTGCTTCCCTGATTGCCGTGCGATGCGCGTTGATGCATGCCGCCATATGGATACAACAGCTCACCGCCTTGTTCCGGCACTGCGCTCTGCGGGACAAGACGATGCGTGGCAAAACGCGGGATGCTGTAGATGCGTATCGCTTGCGGTATGCCTGCCAATTCCTTGAATCCCACTTCCTGCGCGGGCACCTCGGCTTTATTCATGGCCATGAATACGGCTTCGCTCAAATAAATTTCGTCAGCGGGTGCGATGCCTTCGATGCGGGATGCGACGTTGACCGGTTCGCCGAAGATATCTTTTGGAGTGACGCGTACTTCGCCCAAATTGGCGGCAACGCGGATGTGAATTTTTTCGCCGTCGGGTGCGCGCAGATTCGTTTCATGCATCGCATCTTGCATTGCCATTGCGCATAACATGGCGTCCGTCGGGGAGCGGAACGTCAACAGTAAAGCATCGCCGATGCTTTTTACGACGCGACCTTTGTAGCGTTTGATATGCGGCAGCAGCGTGCGGTCGAAGGTGTGCAGCAGCGCGGCGTTTTCCGCGCGCGATTGGCGATTGGTCGTCGCGGTGAATCCGGCGATGTCGACGAACAGGATAGTGAGGTTTTCGGTGTGGATATCCATTGATGTTTCCTGCTGCACCAGGAGAAAAGACAAACCAGATAGCGATTATGCTACAAAATTCTCAGACTCAGAATAACTGTTTGTACAGAACACCATTCATCGCGACTTCACTCGCATGGCACGACGTCAAAATATTCGCCACACCTTGGATGATTCCTTTTCCACCTTTTTTTCACGTATCAGCATACTGAGCGCCTTGCTGGTCATTTCCCTGGTCGCGTCAATTTGCGCGGCAAGCTGCGTTACTTTCGGTGCGGGTGCGATGCTACCGGATTGGGCCATACCATTGAGTACACTTAACAATCGCTCCTTGACCGACATGGCTACGCGGTTTTCGAGCCTTTGATTTGCTTCTTGAAGTTTTTTAGACAAATCGGCCAACAGGCTCAGTGCGAATGCGGGTTGTTCACGGATCAGGCGATCGAATTGGCCGCGATGGATGAAAAGCAGCACCGATTCTGTGGTGGCGGAGACATCGGCGGATCGAGGTGACCCTTGACTCAACCCCATCTCTCCCAGGAAAGTGCCGGGTTCAATGATGGCAAGCTGCAATCGCTTTCCTTTTGCGTCTTCTCTGGAAACGGCAAGGCATCCGGAAATTAAAATGTACAAAGCCTCTGCACGATCGCCCGTTCTGAACAAGAAAGCGTCTTTCTCCAGACGGCGCAATTCTCCCGATCGCGCGATGGAGTTGAGCTGATCGGTTTCCAAATGTTGGAAGCAGGGGATCTGCCGAAGAATGTCGAGTGAGACCATAAGGGCGATTGTAACGGTTTGACTGCTATGCAGCTACTTTAGTGACAGGATGTGAAACGGGGAACGTGAATGTCTTGCCCTTTTCTATCCATCCTGCGAATCCCTCGCCGCATGAATCTTTTTTCACGCCTGGTTGATAGTGGTACAACCACATTTTCTTTTTTATTGCATCCGGCAAGGTGAGCAGCTGTTCGAAATGGGCGTGCACGCCGGACTGGTAAGGCGAAGTCTCGCAGTCGTGCAAAATCAAATCGGCGCTTCGATAAAACTGACTGATTTGCGAAGGCGCATATTGTGTATCTGCAGTAAAGAAGATGCGTGTCGATCCAAGCGTAAATAACAAACCATAAGACGGCAAAATCTTGTATCCATCCATGATGTGCATGACTTGCACCAATTGGAAATAGACGCCTTCCCATATGAACCCTTTATTTTCGCGAATGGAATGAACATCGAAATACGAATGGATGCTTGCATCTTCTCCTTCCAGGCTGCCCAACCCGCCTTTCAAACTATGCGACCACAAGTCCTTGATCATCGATTGGTGCACCCAGATATTCGGCTTGCGCTTGAGAGGAGAAAACTTCGTACTGAAAGCGAGCCATTCAAGTCCGCCGATATGATCTGCATGTAAATGCGAAATGAAAACGTCGTCGATGTCTGCAGCAGTCAAGCCTTGTTCTTTTAATGAAAACCGGATATCGGTGCCGCAATCGATCAAGAGTCTGCGACCGGATGGTGATTGGATCAGCACGTTGCTTTGCCAGTTTTCGCCGAGGTGCGCACCGACATAAAAGGCCGAACCGCTGCCCAGGAAGGTCACTTCAAAGTTGTCATTTGTTTTCATTTTCTTCTCCTCCTTGATTGACTGTGATTGGAGTGTAGGCGAGAAGCAACTTAGAAATCTGTGAACAATTTCACGGAATTTATCGTTTGATAAAAATGATGCATGCTTACCGAATTCCGAATTGCTAAGCAGGTAGCCAAAAGTCTTTTGATAATATTTAACATCAACACTGAATTCTCATATATAACTCTCAAATCCTCGTCGTTCCCGCGAAAGCGGGAATCCATAGTGAGTGTGCTTTCTCAACCGGCCTATGGATTCCCGCCTTCGCGGGAACGACGGTGAGAGGACAAGCGATATGTCAAAATATTTTTGACGACCTGCTTAGATCCGGATAGCAAAAATGCATGAACAATTAAGCGTATTGACCGCATGATGATGTTCTTTATTCACGCATTTGCCTCGCTGTAAATCCTGCACGCCATAAAGCTTCAACATTTGCATAAATTGCTTTCATCAGCGGCATTCTCGCTGATAATATTTGCTTCGTTGAAAGGCTTTTAGTCAACGCGCTTTTTCACTTCTCACTCGCAGTAAATCGGCGCACCCATTGATCACTTCTCACTGATTGTTGTTTGAATATGTTTTGGAAGTTTTTAGCGTCCGTGCGCAGCAAGCGCGAACGCAATCGCAGTGAGGAAGGCACACCCTCCGCACGCAAACCGCGTGGCCTCTATTTCAACATGTGGCGCTATGCATCAGGTGCACGGGTCAAGCTCGGTCTGACATGGCTGATGCTGGTCGGTGCGGCATTGATGGAACTGCTGTCGCCATGGCTGGGTTCGCAAGCGTTGAATGCGTTGCAAAAAAATGGTCCGCAGGCGCTATCGACCGCCGGCTGGTACGGCGTCGCAATTCTGGGTGCTGCAGTGATCGCATGGTCCTTGCATGGCCCCGCGCGAGTGAGCGAGCGCAGGATCGCGCTGCTGGTGCGCAAGAACTTTACCGATGCGCTGTATGCGAAGTTGATGCGGCTGCCGTTGGCATGGCACGACCGCCATCATTCCGGCGAAGTGCAACAGTGTCTGTCGCAGGCATCGATTGCGTTGTACAGCTTTACACAAAACCAGTTCAGCTATATCAAATCGATTGTCCACTTTGCCGGCGCAGCGGCGGCGATTACGTTCTTCTCACCGACGCTGGGTTTGATTGCGCTGTTCGGCTATAGCGTAGTCGGCACGATCATGACGCGCTTCGACCTGATCTTGATGCGTTTGGCAAAAGAAGAGAACGCGGCCGAGCGCAAATACCAATCGAAGTTGCTGGATTTTCTGGGCAATATCTCCACCATCATGTCGTTCCGCATGCAGGACAGTTCCAGGCGTCTGGTGGTGGAAAAGCTCGGCAAGGTCTTCGAGCCGGCGCGCAAGAGCATCACGCTGGTCGAGGTCAAGTGGTGCATCGCCGATCTGGCGAGCGTCGCGCTCACGTGGGGACTGGTCGGCGCAGCGGTGTGGACGAGCAAACGCGATGGGGCGATTCTGATCGGCGGCATCTTCTTTGTGCATCAATATGCGCAGCAGGCGAGGACGGTCGTGCTCGCGCTGGCAGACAAGTTCCAGACCGTGGCGCGCACCCGCACCGATCTGGCAAGTGCAGAATCGATCTGGAACGCTGTCGATCAAGCCGATTGCGGCGCGCCGATTTCTAATGATTGGCAGCGCATCGATGTGCGTGGCTTGTGTTACGAGCACGCTGCCACTGATCCAAATAGCAAGAGCGGATCGGGCTTGAAGAAGATCGACCTCACGCTGCATCGCGCGGATCGCATCGCACTGGTCGGTCCGAGCGGCGCGGGGAAGAGCACGCTGATGCGTGTGTTGGCCGGACAGTACCACCCGAATGCGCAGCGCATCGAAATCGATGGCGCGCATGCTGCGACGACGCTGCATCTCGGCAGCATCGCCACCTTCATCGCGCAAGAATCCGATGTGTTTGAAGCATCGATACGCGACAATATCTCACTGTCGGGTGAGCATAGCGATAGCGAAATTAGCCAGGCGATTCAGGTCAGTGCGTTCGACGCCGTGATGACTGAGATGGCATTGGGATTGGATACACCGTTGTCGGAGCGCGGCTGCAATCTGTCGGGCGGCCAGCGCCAGCGGCTGTGCCTTGCGCGCGGCTTGCTTGCAGCACGCGATAATTCGCTGGTGTTTCTGGATGAACCCACCAGTGCGCTGGATCCGGTCACCGAGCAAATCGTATTGGCGCGCATTACAGCGGCATTACCCGATGCTTGCATCGTGGCGTCGATTCACCGGATGGACTTGCTACAGCACTTCAACAAAGTCGTGTTGATCGCAAACGGCGAGATTCAGGATGTCGGGTCGGTGGATGAATTGCTGGAACGGCAGCCGGCTTTTAAAGAAATGTTGAAGCAACGAAGCGCCAACATCATGCTTCCGGGGCTGCCATTGATGGGGCAAAGCGTTGTGGCGCAGTAAATTGATCCGGCCAAGTTCGTGGCTGGGTTAATGATTTATCAATCCAACATTCTTCGATCCCTATTAGGCTAATAAAGCATTAGCCCAAGCCACCGACCTGGCGTAATATTCATCATAACTTCTTCATTGTTATGGATCACGATGCGGAAGCCGCTTTATATTCGAATATGTTGTCACTGCAGTGCCGTTCGGTTTGAGATTAATAGTTTGAAATTAATAGCGTCATCGATCGCATCATCCATTGCAATTAGAACCTATTGAGAACTTATGGCCACTTCGAAAAAAGGCGTCACCGGCGAACATCCCGCGATCCAGGACATCAAGCGTTCTGGCGCCAAAAAAGTGAAGGTCGCCGTCAGCGATATCGATGGCATCCTGCGTGGGAAGTACCTGCACATTGACAAGTTCCTCGGCGCTGCGGAGCCTTACCCGAAAGGCGGCTTCGGTTTTTGCGATGTGGTGCTGGGCTGGGACATGATGGACAGGACCTACGACAATACCACCGCGACCGGGTGGCAACATGGATTTCCTGATGCGCTGGCGCGGCTCGACCTGAACACCGCGCGCCGTGTACCGTGGGATGATGATGTGCCTTTTTTCCTGGGTGAGTTTGTGTATGCCGATGGCACTGCGCATGCGCAGTGCCCGCGTCAGGCTCTCAAGCGCGTGCTCAAGCGTGCCGAAAAAATGGGTTTCAAAGTCATGACGGGGATGGAGTTCGAGTGGTTCAACTTCCTCGAAACACCGCAAAGCTGGGCTGCAAAAAAAGGCGTCGAACCAACGCAACTGACGCCCGGCATGTTTGGTTATTCGCTGCTGCGCATCAATCAGAACCGTGAATTTTTCAACGCGATCATGGATCAGATGCTGGCATTCGGCATACCGATTGAAGGCTTGCACACCGAAACCGGCCCGGGTGTTTACGAAGCGGCGATCGGGTTCAGCGAAGCGCTGGAGCAAGCCGATCGGTCGATTCTTTTCAAGACCGGCGCCAAGGAAATCGGCGCGCGTTTCGGCATCATGCCCAGCTTCATGGCCAAACCCAATCAACAACTGCCGGGTTGCAGCGGACACATTCATCAAAGTCTTTCCGACGGCAAGACCAACTTGTTTTATGACGCCAAACATCCGCGCAAAATGAGCAAGCTGTTTGAGAGTTATCTGGCGGGACAGGTGGCGTGCATGATGGAATTCGCGCCGATGATCTGGCCCACCATCAATAGCTATAAGCGCCTGGTGGATGGCTATTGGGCGCCGGTCAAACCGACCTGGGGCATGGATAACCGCACCGCGAGTTTTCGGGTGATTGCCGGCAGTCCCAAAGCGACGCGGCTTGAAACGCGCTGTCCCGGCGCCGACGTCAATCCGTATGTCGCGATGGCTGCCGTGATTGCGGCCGGACTGGATGGCGTGGAGAAAGGACTCAAGCTGACCGCGCCGCCGATCACCGGCACCAATGTCGGCGCTGAAAACATTCCGCGTGCGCCGCGCACCTTGATCGAGACTACGCGTATTTTCGAACAATCGGCAATTGCGCGCGACTGGCTGGGCGATGGTTTTGTCGAGCATTTTGCTGCGACGCGTGATTGGGAATGGCGGCAGTGGCTGGATGGCGTGACGGATTGGGAAATGAAGCGGTATTTTGAGATTATCTGAGGTGACCTTACTCAAAATGCATAGCTTCGTCGTTCCCGCGAAAGAGGGAATCCATGCTGCGCTTGATCGGGTGACCTCACTATGGATTCCCGCTTTCGCGGGAACGACGGTGATTTTATTTTCCCGTCATATTGTGCATATATGCTTTAACCGGAGTTCCCCCTAATTTGTTTTTTCCACGGACATCATGATCCACTCCTTCTCATTCCCCACCTCGATCAAATTCGGCGCAGGCGCACGCAAACTAGTCGCAGCACACTTGCTTGAGCTCGGCTACAAACGGCCACTAATCGTCACCGACAAGGCGCTCGCTGCCTTGCCCGTCATGGTTGAATTCAAATCCCATCTTGCCGGGCTGGAGGTCGCGGTGTTCTCCGGCGTATTCGGCAATCCCACTTGCAGTCAGGTGATGGATGGTGCTGCCGCTTTCAAAGCGCATCGCGCCGATTGCGTAATCGGTTTTGGCGGCGGTGCTGCGTTGGACGTCGCCAAAGTAGTGGGCGTCGCCGCCACGCACGCAGGCGACATTCTCGAATACGTATGGGACCATCCCAATGTGCGATCGATCGAACATGCATTGCCGTATTTTGTCGCGTTGCCAACTACCTCGGGCACCGGATCGGAAGTCGGCCGCTCAAGCGTGGTCAGCGAAAATGACACGCATTTGAAGCGTGTCGTGTTCAGTCCGAAAATCCTGGCCAGGATCGTGTTTGCCGATCCTGAATTGACGCTCGGTTTGCCCGCGCATGTGACTGCCGCGACCGGCATGGATGCGCTCACGCACAACATCGAAAGTTATCTGTCGCCCGCCTATCATCCATTGTGCGACGGCATTGCGCTGGAAGGCACGCGCATCGCCGCAGCGGCATTGCTGACTGCCGTGCAACAGCCGGGCAATTTGCAAGCGCGCTCCGATATGATGATGGCATCGATGATGGGCGCGATCGCTTTCCAGAAAGACCTGGGTGCCGTGCATTCGTGTGCGCATGCGCTGGGCGCGGTGTGCGACTTGCATCACGGCTTGGCCAATGCATTGATGATCGATACCGTGATGGCGTGGAATCTTGAAGCAGCGCCGGACAAGTTCGACGAGCTGGCTCATGTGTGCAGAATTGCAGGTGGCGGCGCGGCCTTTGTGCCGTGGCTGAAACAACTCAAGGCCAGTATCGATATTAGCGGTGGACTGGCAGCGCATGGGGTGAAACCGGAACATCTGCCGCGTCTGATTGAAGTCGCCAGCGCGGACATCTGCCATCAGACCAATCCGCGTCCTTGTACTGCCGCCGATTTTGAAATGCTATTTAAAGCAGCGATGTAATGATGAATACAACTTTCGCAAAATGTATAAACCCGTCGTTCCCGCGCAGGCGGGAATCCATATTGAGTGTAATCGCGCGACCTCCCTATGGATTCCCCCTTGCAGGGCGCATAACCGCTGGCAGGCGGTTACCGTTACGCAGGCGATTGGCATGCCAATCGAAACCCCTGCGCACCCTGCGCGGGAACGACGGTGATTTTATTTTTTCTCACATTTTGCGTAAGCCTTAATGAAAATGAAAAAAGAGCGTTTAAAAATCGGCATCAGCGCCTGTTTTTTTTATCCCGATCCGACGCGCTTGTCGTTTGCCACCAAGACGCTGCAATTTGTCGAGCAATCGATGGCGCACTGGATAATGGCTAGCGGCGCGTTGCCGGTGATGATTCCGTCGCCGGTCGGGGAAACGGCGCGTGGCGAGATTGGCTTCGATGACTATGCGCAGTGGCTGGATGGCCTGGTGCTGCATGGCGGCGCCGATGTGTGGCCCGGCAGCTACGGCGAAACGCCGCTGCATGCACGCTGGACCGGCGACCGCAATCGCGACGAGTATGACCAGGCATTGGTGAAGGCATTCGTCAACGCCGGCAAGCCGGTGTTTGGCGTCTGTCGCGGCATGCAATTAATTAATGTGGCGTATGGCGGAACCTTGTTGCAAGACATCCCCACGCAGCGGCCGGAGGCGTCTACGCATCGCGATGCAGATATCTACGATCAAAATTTCCACGCATTGGAGATCGTGCCGCACACACGCCTGGAAACCTTGCTGGCAAACCAGCGTAACCTGAAAATAAACAGCATTCACCATCAGGGCATCAAAGACCTGGCGCCCGGTTTTGTGGTGGAAGCACGCTGTCCCGACGATGGCATCATTGAAGCGATTCGTCACACCGGTCCGAGCTACATCACTGCAGTCCAGTGGCACCCCGAATTCCATCACGCCGAACAGGACACGCTGGACGACACACCGCTGCTCACCGATTTTCTGGATGCGGCGGAAGCTGCCAAATCCGCCAAAGCCAAAACGAAAAAGGCAAGCTCCACGTGAACCAATTATCCATCTACAATCCCGCCACCGGCGCGCTAATCACACACGTGGCAACAGATGATGCGGCGTCTGTCGCAGCTAAATATGCACAGGCACGCGCAGCGCAACCCGGCTGGCTGGCACTTCCGCTGGCCGAACGCAAAGCATGCATCATGCGCTTCCGTGCCGCCATCGTTGCCGAACTGGATGCACTGGCCGCGACCATGACAAGTGAAACCGGCAAGCCGATAAAAATGTCGCGCAACGAACTCAACGGCCTGCTTGGTCGCATCGATTTTTTTCTTGAGGAAGTAGATGCTCAACTAACAACCGAGACGGTTTTTTCGGAAGGCGGCATGACCGAGCAAATCGAACATACGCCATTAGGCGTGGTGGCCAACATCTCCGCCTGGAACTATCCGTGGTTTGTCGGCGGCAACGTATTTATCCCCGCGCTACTCACGGGCAATGCGGTGCTTTACAAACCATCGGAATACGCGACGCTTATCGGGCTTTCCATTGCGCGCCTGCTGCACGATGCCGGCATACCGAAAGACATTTTCATCGCGCTGGTTGGCGGCGGTGAAGTGGGCGCTGCGTTACAAGCGCAGAAAATTGATGGGCTATTCTTCACAGGATCTTTTGCGACAGGCGCAAAAATTGCGCAAGCGCTGGGCCCGCGCATGATCAAGCTGCAACTGGAGTTGGGTGGAAAAGACCCGACCTATGTGTGTGAAGACGCCGATCCGAAAATGGCCGCGGAATCATTAGCCGACGGCGCCATGTACAACACCGGACAAAGCTGTTGCTCGGTAGAGCGCATCTACGTGCACGAGAAAATTCACGATGCGTTTGTCGCCGCCTTCATGGACACGGTGTGCAGCTTCAAGATTGGTGATCCGATGAAAGAAGACACTTACATCGGCGCCATCACCCGCGCCCCGCAGCTTGATGTGCTCGATGCACAAGTGGCCGATGCCAAAGCCAAAGGCGCCACCCTGCTGACCGGCGGATCACGCCTGCCCGGCCCCGGCAATTGGTATGCGCCGACCGTCTTCACGAATGTAAACCACCGCATGGAACTGATGCGCGAAGAAAGTTTCGGCCCGATCATCGGTATACAAAAAGTGTCCGGTGACGCCGAGGCCGTCACGCTGATGAACGACACGCGCTACGGTCTCACTGCGGGGGTGTACACACCGGACCAGGCGCGCGCTAAAAATATCCTCGCGCAAGTCAATGCCGGCAGCATCTACTGGAACTGCTGCGACCGCGTCAGTCCGCGCCTGCCATGGAGCGGTTATGGCGACTCGGGTATAGGCCTGACGCTGTCCGTGTATGGTATCCAAACGTTTACCCGGCCCAAGGCCTGGCATTTGCGACAAGGGTGAACAGCGAGCTGCTGTGCACCGCGCATACGATTGCTAACCTTTTGGAATACTTGATTGGCTATCAGTAATTCTATGCCGCAGTACGTTACAGATAAATAAAGTAACGCGATCTGTTGACGTTGATTATGTAACGGCATCCAATGCTTAATCAGTCACTGCTTAGGGCAATCGCGCAAATGCGGTTATGCAGTCTTGCCCGCAGACTGATCAGCACTGCTGCTGGATTGCTTTGCATCCTTTTCCGTATGCACCTTGCCGGGTGATACGCGCTTTGTGTTTTTGAACTCGCTGTACTTCGTTCCGGTCTTGTCTGCCGGATACTTGTTCTTCGAGTTAATAGCCATATGTTCCTCTCGTTCAAAATTGATTGACGTTGCATGTTGTTAGTCAGATCAATTTTCAGAAGGTTTCATGGAAGTTCGGCATTTACACCGGCATCCGGCGCAATCCACTTGCACATGCGGCCATCAGCGCCAATAATGCAGCGCACCAGGCGATCCATATAGTTTGATTGCCTTGCACCAAACCAAAAACAATCGCGACAAATGCCGCACCGATCGACTGGCCAAGCAGCCGTCCCATCGATTGCAAACCGCTCGCGCCGCCACTGCGTTCACGCGGCGCGCTGCTGATAATGATGCGATTGTTGGGCGACTGAAAAAGCCCGAACCCCAAGCCGCACAATGCCAACCGCCAGATCAAATCAAAACTGGATGGTGCGCTGCCAATCAATGCAATGCTGCCTAACCCGATTGCCTGAATGATTAATCCAACACTGGAGAGACGTGCCGGTGCAAAGCGATCGGACAAACGTCCGGCAATGGGTGCAACAAAAGCTGTCACCAATGGCCAAGGCGTCATCAGAAATCCTGTGGCAACTTCAGAGCGGCCCAGCGTGTGTTGAAAATAAAACGGCAACGCAACATACGCCATCGTCTGTGCAGCAAACGAACTGATCGACGTCATCATCGAAAGGGCAAACACCGGCAATCGCAATAAATCAAAAGGCAGCATCGGTATCGCCATGCGCCGTTCACGCCGCACATAGATGACGCCAAAGAATAGTGCGCCAACCAGCAAAACAACAGCGTGGGCATGATTGTTCGCATCACTAAATGAATTGAGGCCGGTGATCAACAGCCCGAATGTCAGCGCATTGAGCACTGCACTGACAAGATCAAACGGATGGCCGGACGCAGGAGTGGCCGGCAAAGTGCGGCCCGCCACAACAAGCGCGATCAGCCCCAGCGGCACGTTGACCAGAAACAGCCATTGCCAATGCGCGACCGACAAAATGACTGATGCCACAGTCGGGCCTGCGGCTGATGATGCTGCCACGATCAACGACGCATAACCCATGCCGATGCCGAGCTGTGCTTTCGGAAAAATGTAACGCACAAGCGCGATGTTCACACTCATGATTCCCGCCGCGCCAATGCCTTGCACAACGCGTGCAAGCGACAATGCAAACAGCGAATGAGAAGTGGCGCACGCAAACGAAGCTGCGGTAAAAATCGCCAGACCGCTCCAATAGATTTTTTTGTAGCCGATGCTATCGCCGAGAGCAGCAAGCGGCAGCAATGCGATAGTGACAGCCAATTGAAACGCGTTGACAATCCACACCGTTTCTGCCGGTGTAATGGCAAGCTCCTGGCCGATCGTCGGCAACGCCACATTCACAATCGCACTATCCAGGACAGCCATCGTCATTGCGATGGCGATCGCCAGGAATGCATAAAAGCGCTGGGGTTGCGGTAAGCCGTCTGTCATAAGATTATTCTTTGCAAAAGTGTGGTTCGTCGCTGCTGCCTGAAAAGATGCACAGTGATGGATTTTATGTGATCACGTGCAATTGTGCATTTGTCTATTTGTTTCTCAATTTGACATTTCTGATCATCCGCGATTGTCCACACTGCACACCCATCAATTCCCACTTGATCTAGATTAAGGAAATCAAGCGATAGCAAGAATAAGATCGAGTCGTATAAGAAAGATCGCTGATATGCGCGGCATACAGCAGCAACGTTTAAGTAAAAAATTTTGATCGTTGTGGATTCGCCATTATGGCAAAAAAGATTGCTTTACATCCCGTACACCCTGAGCGGATTTGCTGGGGCTGCGATAAATATTGTCCCGCTGATTCGCTTGCGTGCGGCAATGGGTCTGAACGCGCAATGCATCCCATCGAATTATTCGGGGATGATTGGTTAGAGTGGGGAATGGATGTTGCAAAAAATTCGTCACCGGCAGAAGAAGAAATTAAAAAATAATTCGGTGCAATCAATACCTGATGAAACCCGTATTCCTGTATACATCATCATGCCGCAGCGCGTTCTGTCCTTTGTATTTTCGCATTTTCCGTTGCATCATTCGCCGCATTCGCATCTGCTGCAGACTTGTCATCCGCAATACCGCCAAGCGCATCCACCAAATGCGCAATCAATAAACTCAGCTCGCTGGTCATTAACGTAAAGTCCGCGTCGAATTTTTCCGCTTCATCACTGGTGTAACCCGTATTGGATTCTTTCAGGATGTCGAGCGGTGCAATGCGCTTGATTGTCAGGGTGTCGGTCAACACGAACGACACCTTGTCGTTCCATGTCAACGCCAGTTGCGTGCAATGCTTGCCACCGGTGATGTGCTTTTGAATATCCGCAGCCTCCACCGACAGCTTCACATATTTCACTTTGCCCTTGGCTTCACCGCTCGACGATAATTCGATTTGATCGTCAATCGTGAAGCCGCCGGGCGCCGCGTCTTCCGACAACCAGCACGTCATCGCAATCTGCGGCGGCGTCTTGGAATACAGCAGCTTGCCGGGGAAGCGGTCTGCCAGCGCCTTGATCAGGTAGGTCATCACTTCCTGCGCGCGCGTCGCGCTGGACGTGTCGATCGCGAGCCAGCCGTTGACCGGATCGATCCACACGCGTGTGCTGCGCTTGATCGAAAATGCGCGCGGCAGCAATTCATCTGTCACGTCTTCCTTGATTTCCTTCATCTGTTTGCGGCCGGGTTTATAACCCTGCTGCTCTTCAATCTCGGTCGCGCGCGACTTGGCAAATTCG
This sequence comes from Burkholderiaceae bacterium, assembly GCA_036560485.1. Taxonomy (GTDB): domain Bacteria; phylum Pseudomonadota; class Gammaproteobacteria; order Burkholderiales; family Burkholderiaceae_D; genus DATBRC01. The sequence continues at coordinate 100,393 of DATBRC010000057.1, read as the reverse complement.
CGGATCACCGAGGTTGGCAGCAGCTTCTTTTCCGTGCACAGCGCCAGCAACATCTGACGGCCAACAGAATGCACCAGCTCGCCACCTTCGCATGGCGGCGCCCAGCCGGTCGATGTCATTTCGATGCTGGAGCACGCGGCAAATGCTTGCGTTGCAAGTGCTTCCTTCAATTCGTCGGCGGAAAGCTTCCAGTTTTTCGGGAGAGTGCAGAGGCGCAGATTTTTAAACCACATGTTTTATTCCAAATCATTTTTCAAAGCGAAGGCGTAAAGATAGCGGAATCTGTTGATCAATGGCGGCACCAAGAAAAAAATAATTTGTTCGTCAGAACGCTGCAACATCTGATATGGCTGCGCATGTTAATTACACGTCAATAAAAACTGACATGGTGTCGTGCTTGGTGCCGTGCTCTGTGTCGTACAGCGGCAGCGAAATCAATCAAGTGATTCTCGGTCAAGCATGTTGTTCCAGATGGTTTTGATTTGAATCGGCCCAAAACCTATTTGCCGCTTACCCCATATATAATTCTCCTCGAGCACCTGCGCGGGCGGTCCGCGCCAACCAACTACAGGACAACACCATGCCAAAACTCAAACTGACCTATTTCGATTTCCACGGCGGCCGTGCCGAGCCTGCGCGCCTGGCGATGCACATTGGCGGCATTGCGTTTGAAGACCATCGCTTCAACTTCCCCGAGTTTGCCGAGATACGCAAGACCACGCCATTTGGCCAGGTTCCCACGCTGCAAGTGGACGGCGTGCAAGTGACGCAATGCGATTCGATCAATCGCTATGTAGGCAAGCTTGCGGGCTTGTATCCGACAGACGCTTATCAAGCGCTACTGTGCGATGAAGTGATGTACGTGGTGGAAGAAGCCGCTGTCAGATTGGGGCCAACTTATCGCATGACTGGCGACGAACAGAAAGCAGCACGTTTGGCATTGGTGAATGACTCGATGCCCGTGTATCTTGGCTGGCTGGAAAAACAATTGAAGGCGCACGGCGGTGAATACTTTGCCGACAATCGTCTCACCGTGGCTGATCTCAAAGTGTTTGTTGATGTGCGTGGGCTCAACTCTGGACGCCTGGATCATGTGCCGACCGACCTGGTGGAAAAAGTCGCGCCGGCCCTCAACGCACATATGAAGCGCATTGCGCAGTTGCCTAAGATAGTGGAGTACTACGCGAAGTTTGGAGCCAAGTAAGGCGTGACATCAACCTCAGTGTTAAAGCAGTGAATCTGTGACGGGTTCTAACATTCCCATATTTTGCAAAAATGCGGGAATGTTAAGACTAATCCCTTGTTGATTGCGTAGAGGGTCGGTATCGATCGGCGTATTAAATCGTTTCTTCACAAGTTGCATTCGGATTTTTCGAAGTGTATCGACAACTCACCAAATGGGCACAAACAGCAATCGGTATCAGGCCAAGTGCTCCCAATATTAAAATGGTTTCAGGCATAACCGGATGGGGCCCCCATAGCGCCGTCAAGATAAACACAATATCGACAATAACGCCCGATCCAAAGAGTGGATATAACAAAAAACTCCAAACCCTCTTGGCGAAAGGCCGATGCAATATCAACTCCACAAAAAAACCAATATCCAACGCTATCAAGCTGGCGCTCCCAAGGATGAACATGATGGGCTGCCAGATATCCAAATTTCGATGTGCTTGCATGTAAGGATCATTTACATCAACAAACTCTTGCAAGTAATAACCCTGCACCATCAGCGCGGTCAGCAAGAGAAAAAGAAGCGTAATGATCAGGATTGCCACTGCTTCCAAACCGCGAAACAAGAGAGACCTCACTACTTCTATCAGAGGGTGCGGAGACGAGGGCTCAAACGGTGAATTCGACATATCAGTTCCTTCCTTTGTACTTAACCTGGTTTCCGCACGGCCGTCCCTCAGTGCATTCATTTACATAACTGCTGCCGGCGCTTCAGCAAGCCCACCTTCCAACTGCAGTCGCATATCCTCAATCACAAATCGATGCATGGTCTTGATGACCTTATTGATCAGCTTCGACGATATGGCCTCGAGGCTGATGTGATTTTCGTAATAGGTGACCATGTGGACGATACTCTGACTGTCATCTACTTCTTCGACTTCAATATAGCCACCCAATAACTTGACCGTATCCTGATAACGAATGCTTTGCTCGATGATCTCGAATTCAATGCGGCTCTCATCGACAATGTTCGTAATACGCTTGGTCAGATAACCGCCATCGCTGTATTTGCAGCGGCATGTATCGCCGACCTTGCCGTGCTGTCCTTCGACTTCTTGCGGAACCGGCAGGCTTAACCTTAATAACCAGGTCGGTTGCTTGTTAACGTGTTCATAGAATCCCACCTTTTTCCAGACGTCGGCTTTGCCGGCTTGTATGCTCATGGTTGTTGCTGCGCTGCTGATGGTTTGTTCTTTCATGATTTCTCCTCAGTTGGTGATGTTGATCAGGTTTTGTTGCGTTGAAATTTACTGACTTGTTTGTATCGGCGTGTGCGCAACAAATATCGCCACGCATCCGATCACTTTTACTTCGATGAACTTGAAACGTTTTTTTAATTCCTGCGTCAGCTGACTTGCCGAATCATCCAGACCATTGATCACTTTGAGTTTCTGCAAAATGAAATAGGTGACCCGGCTGAGCATGGTTTTTGTGACGCCTTGATTCAAAATCGTGTAGCCGAATACTTTCGTGCTGGCGTGCATCAGCGGTTTGATTGAATCAAAAACCACGCCTTTTTCTGCCATGTCGCCGGGAATACAGTGCAAAATTCCGCCGAGCGCGATGGAATCAAAACGGCCTGCGTTGACTTGAATCGGCCTCAGCGCATCGCATTGGTACGTCTCCGGTTGAAAACGGGCAATGCGTTTGGCGGTGTAGTCGAGGCAGTTTTGCTGCAGGTCGAACAGCCCGATCCGGACTTCGCCTGGTTCATACGCACATTGATCGAGTACATATCCGGTACCGACACCGATATCGGCGTGATTGCGCGACATGAAATCCTGATACAGCTCAGTGTAATGATCGGCAGGGCAGCGCCAGACATAGGGTGTCAGCACCCTCATAATCAAAAAGTCGTAGAACGACAGTAATATCGGACGATAGATCCTGACACCGTCTTGGGTGGTTCTGATGGTTTGCATGTGCTCCCTCACTTATGTTGATCATTCGTTTTCGGGCTCCATCGGAGATGTAAAACCTGAAAACTGAAGCAAGCTTAGGGAACGGATGCAGTCCGATCTTCCGGATTGATAAGTTTTGAACAAATAATTGAATATTCGTTTAAAACCAATTACTTAAAGATCTCCAAAATGATCATTCTGGAATACTGGAAGGGTAAAGAGGAAAGAAAAAGGTCTATTTGGACATGGATTTTCTGTAGGCGCCGGGCGACATGCCTGCAATTTCGTTGAACGCCGCATAGAAGTTCGATTGCGTGCCGAAACCGGCTTCCAGGCCAATGGAAAGTACTGACGATTTTGGCTCACTCACCAAAATGACCTTGGCCGCATTGACCCGTTGTTCGCGGATATATCTTGAGAAATTCACGCCAAACTGCCGGTTCACCAATTCCGACAATTGGTGAGACGTAAGACCCATCGCTTCCGCAACCATCGCCAGACTTAGATTTTCGTTCTGGTACAACTTGGATACCTTCATCAGTTCATCGAGTTTACCCAAGGTGGTCTGGATATCCACATCCTTCAGGGTCGATGCCGCGTAGCTGAGCTTGGCCGCCTCTGCGAGTTCTGCAAGCAGGTCGGGAAACGCGATCAATGCAGCAATGACCAAAACAAACGACATGCCGATGCTATTGGTATAGAACACATAGAAGTACGCATGGTCGATATAGGAAACCGACAATCCCAACATCAACACCAATACCGCAATGATGGAAAACAAGGTGAAGAAAAACATCTCGATCTTGAATCGCTTGCGTTGCTCACGCAGCCCAAAGATCAAGTTGGACGACCAAAAACAATAACCCATGCCCAACATGAAAATGAGTGGGATGGCTATATCGTAGCGTGGCAGGAAATTCAGCAACAACGGTAATAGATTCAGCAACAGTATCGGATGCGCCGGCGCATCCGGCAGCAAGGTAGCTCTGCTGAAAAAGTAAAACATCGGTGGCGCCAAGTACAACCAAAATCGATATGCGGGCGACTCTAAAACATCAACACCTCTGAGACAATATTCCAGATGCCAGAGCTGCAAGGCACTGAGGGTAATCATCAACCCGGCACAAGAACCCACGGCATACCATCTTTTGTTAACGTTCTTGAGAAAGAAAACATAAGCGATCAACGAGATCACTGCACTCAGAACGGAGAATCCAATATTGAGGATGCTGATAGTTGTTATCATGGATCAAGGAACAGTTGCGTGTTTATTCTCGCGATTAAATTGATACAAATAAATCGATGCTGCGTCCATTCTGCCCGACCGATTATTGGGTGTTGACGCGTCGATAGAGCGCCAGCGAAATGCCAAAAAAAAATCCCCGCGCCGAATAAAAGTCCCAGTCCAGCATCTTGAAAGAAGTATCTACCCAGAGAAAGATCACTCCTGAAGAAGACAAAGCTGAACTCCTCACTTGCGGCCATCAGCCAAAAACTGGCCAGAATCAGGAAAACAACGAACACGCGTCTTAGCGTGACCAACGTATCCTTCATCACGTAATGCAAACCACCGATCAGGACAAGCGCCGCACCGCAGAGAATCGAGAAATATCCTGCTTGAATGGGTTCGAATATTTTCCATCGAAACCCAAATTCGAAATTCGGAAAAATCTGTGCAACTCGATCACCCGCCGCATCGATCCCCAAAAAGGTCCCAAGCAGGATGGCGACCAAGAACGTAACTATGAATGGCAACGAAGGCCCTCGAAAAATCTTGTCTCTTATACTCATTTTCCCTCCTCCCTTTTTTATATATTCCGTTAGCTAGACTTTGCGTCATCATCAGCGGCTTTGAAAAGATCGTCAAGCGGATTGGGTCCCTTGGATGACGGCGCAACAACACGCCCTCGACGACCGGAAAATTCTTCTTCAATGTTGTCGCGGTAATAGCTCCACGCAGAACCTGAGGTCGATAGCCGACGCCAGACTTCTTGCCCGACACCCGAATAATCGATCGCGCTGCCATCGTCGAATTCGACGCGCAGTGTACGCTCGCGCGGGTCGTATCCGATCGCGCGTAGTTTTCCGGCGTTGATTCGTTTCATTTCCATGAGTGGCTCCTGCTTATACGTATTTATTTGAACAATCGTATATATGCATCAAACAAGTACAGCTTTCCATGCTTTCCACCCGTGATTTCTTTCAAAATTCCGAGCCGCTCGAAATCGGCGATGAGTTTGTAAGCCGATGCCGAGGAAATGCCGACAACCTCACTTGCCTTTGATGCAAAAACCATTGGGTGCTCATATAAATAATTCAAAAGCTTTTGCGCATTCCGTGCCCGGCTGCCAAGCGATTGAATCTGCTCCTCAACCTGACGTTGCAACTTCAGAATATTGTCAAAAGTTGTGATACTGCTCTTCGCTGTCTCTACCACGCCGACCAAGAAAAATTTGAACCATTGCTGCAAGTCGTTCTTCTCGCGTATGCGCATCAGGTTGTCGTAGTAGAGCGTACGATTGCGTTCAAAGAAGTCTGACAAGTAAAGTACCGGCTGCTTCAAGATTCCCTTGCTGACCAAATACAAGGTAATCAATAAACGCCCGACACGGCCATTACCATCCAGGAATGGATGGATAGTCTCGAACTGATAATGCACCAGAGCGATCTTTAACAACTCCGGAAAATGATCCGTTTCATTATGGACAAATTGCTCCATATCGCCGATGAGCGCCGGAATCGACGCATGCACAGGCGGCACGAATACCGCATCTGCAATTGTCGCCCCGCCGATCCAGTTTTGACTCTTTCGGAATTCGCCGGGAAGCTTGTTCCGCCCGCGCACACCCTGCAATAAAATCCTGTGTGTTTCACAAATCAGGCGCGCTGAAAATGGGAGCTCCTGCAATTGCGCGATCGCCGCGTTCATCGCAGCCACATAATTCTGTACCTCTTCCCAATCGTCACGCTTTTCCGGAGCAATATCTTCCGCATCCAGCAAAGCCTCTTCCATGTTGGTTTGCGTGCCCTCGATCTTGCTGGATTGCGTTGCCTCCTTCAGCACATGCATACGAATGAACAGATCAATATTAGGTATGTACTCCGAATACATATCCAGACGGCCGACTTCACGATCGGCTTGTCCCAATAAATGCAAGAGCTCAGGGCTGTCTACGACCCATGATCGATTGATCGGGCTCGGTTCAAAGCTTTGGTAATGGCCTTGACGTACATACTTGCCTGCTTCAAAAGTTTTCATAGAAATCAGGTCGCCTTAAAATTTGACGGGGTTAATTTTTAGATTTTAAGTATTTTCTAAAAATACATTACTATAAATTTTAGATTTATATGATTTTCTTGAAATTTGAGAGGGTTATGTTGTGATATTAACCACAATATGAAGCTTCATGCATGGAATGAGCTATTCCAAAATGAAAACATGTCCATGTTTTAAGAAAACAGCGGCATATCCTACAAACCTGTCGCAATGATTAAACTTGAACACCATGACAAGGATGTTCAAGAGGAGAACTTCTGTTTAGTTTTGCGATTACATGGATAAAAACAAATCGATGCTGGTCCCTTTAGTTCCTTTAAAACTGAACCGTTATTGTCTTCCTAATGACAATTAACTGGTTTAACGCTGCAAACCAACCGCCAGATCCCTAAAAGACGCTAGTGCAGCCTCAAGGTGCTCAATGATTTCCTGTTGTAGCACATCGGGCGTAGGCAAATTGTCCAGATTTTCCAAGCTGTCGTCCTTCATCCAGAAGATATCGAGGTTGGCTTTATCCCGTGCCATCAATTCGTCATAGCTGAGATACTTGAAGCGCTCCGACTCAACACGCTTGTGACGATTATCCGGGTTATAGCAGGTAATGAAATCCCGCAAATCGTCGAGCTTCAGTGTCCGCGTCTTCAGCGTAAAGTGTTTATTTGTTCGCAGATCGTAAAACCATACGCCCTTGGTGTGTATCCGTCCATTTTTGGGTTTCGCATCAAAGAACAACACATTTGCCTTCACACCCTGCGCGTAGAAAATACCAGTTGGTAGACGTAGTACAGTGTGGACGTCACAATTTTCCAGCAGCTTACGCCGAATTTTTTCTCCTGCACCGCCCTCGAAAAGCACGTTATCTGGCAACACCACAGCAGCTTTACCATCCATCTTCAACATGCTGACAATATGCTGCAAAAAATTAAGCTGTTTGTTCGAGGTTGACTCCCAAAAATCTTGTCGCTCATAGGTCAGTGCATCCTTGTCCTCCTCCCCCTCCTCATTGGTAAAGGTCATGCTACTTTTTTTGCCGAAAGGCGGATTGGCTAGCACATAATCGACCTTCCGCTTGGATTCGATGATAAGTGCATCCGAGCGATCTACCGAAGGCTCACCAGTCAATTCGCCAATGTTGTGCAAAAACAGATTCATCAAGCACAAGCGACGTGTGCTTGGGACGATCTCGTTGCCATAGAAGGTTGCATCGCGCAAAAATGCCTTTTGCTTGGCATTGAGTTTTTGAGGCTTGTAGCCGAGCCACTCCTCACTTTGCTTGATCCAGGTGCCGGTGCCACTCAGCCACTCATTCGCAACTAGAAAAAAGCCGCCGGTTCCACATGCAGGGTCGGCAATCGATTTGAGCGGTTGCGGGCGCATGCAAGCTACCATCGCTTGAATTAAAGCTCGCGGAGTGAAGTACTGGCCTGCGCCGCTCTTGGTGTCTTCAGCATTTTTTTGCAGAAGACCCTCGTACAAATCGCCTTTGGTATCTGTGTCCATGCTGACCCAATTTTCGGCATTGATCAATTGCACGAGACGCGACAGTTTAGCTGGGTCTTGAATCTTATTCTGTGCTTTGAAGAAAATGGCACCAAGCATCCCTGGCGCTTGCGCCAGCTTGTGGAGCGTCGCTAGATAATGCGCCTCCAGCGGCTCACCGGTTTTCTTGCGCAGGCTGGCCCAATTGTAGGCTTTAGGAATTTTAGTCTCGCGTAAATACGGTTCTTGTGCATATTCGTGCGCCATTTTTAGGAAAAGCAGGTAGGTCAGCTGTTCCAAATAATCGCCATAGCCCACGCCGTCATCGCGCAGAGTGTGGCAGAAGTTCCAGACCTTCTGGACTAAGTTACTTGTGTTCATATCACGCTTCTAACAATTCTTGTATCCATGGGTGATCCTCACTGCGCTGTCCTCGCATTAGGAAATGCATATCACCACTAAAAGGAGCATCACGATCGATGGCACGCCGCAGTCGAGCAGCAACAGTTTTGAAATCCGTATCACGACCTGGGTCTTGGATAGCGAGTTCAAATAATCGCTTGCCTTCACCAACATCGGAAATCAGCTGAACGGCAGCGGCATGGCGCCGCTTGCAGGTGGGCTCGTAGTGTAGATGGTAAACCTCGATTGATACTTCAGCTCGCTGCTTGGCAACGGGTTCGTCGCTAGCAGAGCAGGGTTGTCCATTCTCCTGCTGACAACCCAAAAGGCGCCAATCAGCCAGTTCGCAGGGATCCAAGAGCTTCGGTCGCTCTTGCGTTACAGGCCCAGCAATATAAACACGATTTGCCTCGTTTACGAGTGGGAATCTGTCGGCTTTCCCACCCCCAGTCCCTCCGTCCACATCCTTGCGCCGACTATTGCAAAATGTGCAGGAGTAACGAAAATTGGTTGAGTCAAATGCTAGCCAACGATAACCCGTGTGCGGATTGACTGCATCGCTCACGCGGCCTTTAGGCCTAAAGTGATCGACTGCATTATCTGAACGATCAACCTGTGTTTCGCAATACCAGCATTTGTCATGCAGAAGATCAGCCAGACCATTTTTCAATTCGCGCCAAACAGCGGAGTAATCATTGGGATCTGCGCCTCGTGCCACTTCCTGAGCCGCAGCTTGTGCTCGCTGCAGCCAATTCATTGGCATCACCAATTTTGTCCTATCAACGTATCTCAAGACGGGACCCCTCCGCTGTTGCTTGGCTCGTCAGCAAGTAGCTCGGCAATCAGACGTTTGGCGAGAGCTTCACGTTCTTCCCGTGGCATTTGCACAACCTTCTCGGCAAGTCTTTGTGGATTTTCAACTTCAAAGCGCTCCACCAGCAAAGCATTTCTCAGGCGCAGGTAGCGAGAGTACTCATCGTCCGGATGGAAGAAGCGAAAACCGAGTCTGTCCAACTGTACATTGATGTCGTCCAATTCTTGCTGCTCGTTGTTTGTCAACGTTTCCTTGCCCGCAAATCCGCGTTGTGCTTCAAGCAGGAGCTGGGTTGGCTGATCAAGCGATGAAGCGATGCCAAACATGTCGCTCGTGACAATAGCCGCATATCCCATGCCCCGTGGTGCAATCTCGGGATAACAAGCAACAATTCGTCGGTATTCATCATCTTTGGTCAAACGCAAAATTTGTACCTGTTCGCGATCTAGTTCTGCAATTGCAAGCGGATTGTGCGTTGTCAAAAGAATGTGACTGGTTTCTTCCTGCTGTACTCCACTGGTTATGAATTTCTTCAGATACGAAATGTAATCAACACTCCAACGCGGATTCAAATGCGTATCAGGTTCATCGAGCAAAAATAGACTTTCGTTTTCAGCCGTAAAGCGTAATAAGCCCAGTACAGTAAGTAGCTGCTGTTCCCCCTCACTGAGCTCGCGAAAGGTCAAGCTACCATCATTTTTTTTCAAGCGTACACGAATGCGCACTTCTTCAATTAACTCAGAAACATAAGTGCTCTCTAAATCGCGGAAAAACTGTGCCGGTGTCTGATTACCAACCAAGCGCCGCAAGGCGGCAATATCCTTTACATACAGATATTTGAACTGTAGAGTTTCCTTGTTCCAGATTGATGTTGACACACGGCGGCTAATATCGACAGGCGCCAAAGCAATGTCATAGAGACGTGAAAGGAAATCACGTACCACTCCACGCGCATTCCAAAATCGGGGATCACCGTCGGGCGCTTTAGACTTCCACGGCGGTTGGCGTAGTACGAACAGCACCGACTCAATGCCCTCATCCGAGTCAAGACCAAGATGGTCATCGAGGAAAGACCGCACTACGTCGGACTGCTGAATCAAAAATGCCAGCAACACGAATTGGCTGTGCACCGGCATCGCGTAGAACAACCGTTTCAGGCCAGGATCCTCGCCATTGCGTAGCTTGCTGTCGTAGCTCTCCAAATATGGCCGGAACACCTCGTGCATGCGCGAACTCTCACCAGAGTAATAACTGAACACATAGTGGGGTAGGTGCAGTTTTTCATCGGATAGGAAAACATTAAGTTTCACCTTCTTACCCCGCAAGGCTGAGATTGGCGCCTGATCCTCCATGAACGGAATTAGCGTGCCAGAACCTTTGGCCTGAGCATCAGTGGCAACATAAATGATGAATGGCTCTTTCTCCCGGTCAGGATCTGCATCGATGTGGATGTGTAAAGTGGCATCACCACTGCCCATGCGATAAGCGAGTTTAAATGCGAATCGTGGAATTTCTTTGCGCTTTTCCGTAGAGAGAGAGGAATAAGTAATGAGATCGCGAAAAATGATAGCAAGTGCCTCTAACACGTTCGATTTGCCAGTGCCGTTCCAGCCAATCACCACCGTCACCCAGTGATCCTGATCGAAGTCGATAGTGACGTTTTTGAGGTTCTTGAACTGGTGCGTCGAGCTATCTTTAGCGCTGCCAAGAGTGAGTTTGTCGAGGCGCATGATCAAGTCGCCAATAGCTTTAGCCGGTCGTGCAACTTGCGACCTTGAATATCCGTTACCGCCTCAACTGCTAGACGGCCTGCCTTGTCTAACGCGCGCAGCTCGGCATACAGCGCCTCGATCTGATCGGTTTGCCCACCATCGGCTATACCGCAGCGGCGAAACGCCTCTTGCGCCGGCACCCAATCGCCCGCCTCGGCGAGTATGTCAATCAGTTTACTTACCACAGCGACGATCTCCTTTTGTTGTTTGCTTTTGCGAACCTTAGGCTCTTTTTCACGTTCGACCCGCTCGGCACAGATATTCTCTAGCAGCACGCTAGCCGATCCGTCATTCGGGTCTTGCGGCACTAGTTGCCCAGAGAAGGCAGCTATGAGGATGTTTTTGCGTTGGACAGAAGACTGTTTGAGAGAATATGCGTTTAATTTCAGCTGCTCATCACATAATGAAAATTTTTGCTTGATGACTTCAATTAATGCGAGCTGTTCAACAATTGGCGGCAATGGAACTGGCAGCTTTGAAAATTTACCTGCACTCAAATGATTGATTCCAACCCCACCTGAGAGTTTGCTAAATACACCCAGTTTTTGCATTGCCAAGAAAGAATAGAATGCATATTCGGAGCCTATACCTTCAGGTGAGAAGCGCAGGACAGTGTTCTGAAAACAATACAAGCCATCGTCATGATTCCAAATTGCTGGACGCCCAACGTGCTCTGGGCTTCCCGATGCTTCGGTGAGCAGCACATCTCCAACCTTTAATGCAAAGATTTCTTTTTCTGCTTCCGAGAAGTCCATTTCGAGCACATCGCTTAAATCGACACCGCTTTCAGTAACATTAGCAGCTCGAATGTAAGGTGTTGGGTTGGCTTTTCCCACCTTGTTTGGCGATCGCTGTCGGCCCAGCTGAACATGGCCGAGTTGCTCGACACTCGCCCATACCCACCCTTTCGGCAATTCCGGCAAATCGCTAGTATCAGGCCGCACCGGCTCGGGGTATTTTTTCTGCCAGTCTTTGGGCGGGCTTTTCCCTTGTTCGACAAATTTGGCAATTTGTTTTGATTCCCAGCGGGTGCGGCGTTCGGCGAGAATACGTTCTAGAAGTTGCGCGCCGGTTTCAGTTGGATGGTTCTGCTGACGCCATTCGGAGGTGAGCGCGCCTTCAACAGCCGCTTTCAGCAACGATTGTCGGTATTGCCCTAGCTTTTTTCGCGCAATATTGAGTTCGGTCACACCGGCATCAAGGTCGGAAAGTAATTCTTCAAGTTTTTCAACGATGCGAGTCTGCTCGACAAATGGCGCGATAGGAATTAAATGTTCGGATAGTTCACTGGACTTAATATTGTTAATGTTGGATCCAGCCGACAAATCCGAGATGGCCTTACGATAATTTGGAGTTTGAAAATAGTACCCAAGGTATCTACTAAACATCATTGGGCTTGGCCGTATGCCTGTGCAAAAGGCGCCAAATGATCCGCTAAATGATCCGCCGATAAACTGTCCTGCTTTACCAACAATTTCTTTACTTCCGCTTGATGAAGCAATAACCACATCGCCCGGAATCAAAAATTGTTCACTCGACACGCAACGTCGCGGAACAAACACTAAATCATCAAAAGTAAGGGAACTACCCGTAATATTTGTCGCCCGCAATAGTGGGACATAACCGTCAGCAGCGTTAGATATGGCATCTTCTCTTTTGTATGTTACACCACGAACCAACGTCGCAACTGTGTTCAGCTTTTCGAGCAGCCAGTTATTCGGCAGCGACTCATTTACAGGTTCACTCACGCCACCAACTCCCCATTCATTTCTTTCATCAACCGAAGCCATTCGATTTGTTCAGATGTAAATGCTGTTGCGCATTTGGTGGAAGATCCGTTCCTAAAACGCATGTCTACTTGTTCGCTAAAGGGCTTTAGTTTGGCATCCATCCATACTGTCACCAGCTTCACCGGCAATAATTCCGGACTGTTTCAGCTGAACTACCAAATGAACTGTATTTTGCTTCAATAAGGAGAGTAGGCTCTTAGTGGTTCCAAGCAACGACACACCCTTAGCAAGAAGATCGGGTTCTTGCATTTTGAGTGTCACCATCTTTTCATTTACTTGTCGCGAGTTTCACTATCCGTGACATCCGACAAATCAAACATCAATATTTCCCGCCCTCAACGCATTGGTCTCAATAAACGCTCTACGTGGTTCCACATCATCCCCCATCAACGTCGTGAAAATCTGATCCGCTGCAATCGCGTCTTCGATCTGCACTTTCAACAAGCGACGCACGGTTGGGTCCATCGTGGTTTCCCACAACTGTTCCGGATTCATCTCGCCCAGACCTTTGTAGCGCTGCTTGGAGACGTTGCGTTCTGCTTCTTCGCGCAGCCATTCCATCGCGTGGTGGAAATCGTTGACGGCGGATTCTTTCGCTTTTTCTCCTTCACCGCGGCGGATGAATGCGCCTTCACCTAGCAAGCCTTTGAAGGTCGCTGCTGCATTGGCGAGTACCTGATAGTCGGCGCCTTGCACGAAGTCGGCATCGATGACGCTGACCTTTGCATTGCCGTGGAAGATGCGTTCGATATGCAGGCTGTGCTTCTCGGACAATTCATCCGAGCGCACAACGACGCGCACGGATGGGTCGTTAATGGCTGCGGCCAGCGCTTGCGCAGATGTTTCTGCATTGGCGACGGTGTCGAGGTCGAGTGTGACGCCGGTCATGATCGCGGTCAGCGCGGCGCGATCGATCACGCGGGTCAGGCGCATCATGATCGCGTTGGCGAGGTTGAACTGGCGTACCAGTTCTGCCAATGGTTCGCCGGTGATCGGTTCTGCACCTGTGCTTGGGATCAGTGCTGCGCCGTTCAGCGCGACGGTCATCATGTAGCTGGCCTCTTCGACGTCGTCTTTCAGGTAACGCTCGTCGCGGCCTGCCTTGACTTTGTAGAGTGGCGGTTGCGCGATGTAAATGTGGCCGCGCTCGACCAGTTGCGGCATCTGGCGATAGAACAGCGTGAGCAGCAGCGTGCGGATGTGTGCGCCGTCGACGTCCGCATCGGTCATGATGATGATGCGGTGGTAGCGCAGTTTGTCGGCGTTGAATTCATCGGGGCCGATGCTGGTGCCGAGCGTGGCGATCAGTGTGGTGATCTGTTCGCTGGACAGCATTTTTTCGAAGCGGGCTTTTTCGACGTTGAGCACTTTACCGCGCAATGGCAGGATCGCCTGGAACTTGCGGTCGCGGCCTTGCTTGGCGGAGCCACCTGCGGAGTCACCCTCGACTACGTACAGTTCGCACAGGGCCGGATCTTTTTCCTGGCAGTCGGCCAGTTTGGCGGACAGGCCTAAACCGTCCATCACGCCCTTGCGACGCGTGAGGTCGCGTGCTCTGCGGGCGGCTTCACGCGCACGTGCTGCTTCGACAATTTTGCCGCAGATGATTTTGGCGTCGTTTGGTTTTTCAGCGAGGTAGTCGGTCAGTGTCTTGGCGACGATTTCTTCTACCGGGCCGCGCACTTCGCTTGATACCAGTTTATCTTTTGTTTGCGAGCTGAATTTTGGTTCCGGCACTTTGACCGACAGCACGCAGGTGAGACCTTCGCGCATGTCGTCGCCGCTGATTTCGACTTTGGCTTTTTTGGCGAACTCGTGTTCTTCAATGTACTTGTTGATGACGCGTGTCATCGCGGCGCGCAGGCCGGTCAAGTGGGTGCCGCCGTCGCGTTGCGGAATGTTGTTGGTGAAGCAGAGCACTTGCTCGTTGTATGCGTCGTTCCATTGCATCGATACGTCGACGCTGATGTTGGTGTTCTGTTCCGACATGCGCTCGCCGGTGGCCTGGAATATGGATGGGTGCAGCACGTTCTTGGTCTTGTTGATGTATTCGACAAAACCGCGCGTGCCGCCTTCGAATGCGAAGTCTTCTTCTTTGCCGGTGCGCTGGTCGGTCAGCTTGATGTGCACGCCGTTGTTGAGGAAGGACAGTTCGCGGATACGCTTGGACAAAATCTCGTAGTGGTATTCGACGTGCGTGAAAATTTCTTCATCGGCCCAGAAATGCACGTCGGTGCCGCGCTTGTCGGTGTCGCCGATGACTTTCATCGGTGAGCACTCAACACCGTCGATGATTTCGATTTCACGGTTTTGCGGCACGCCGCGCACGAATTCAAGGTAATGCGTCTTGCCGTTTTGGCGTACGGTCAGCTTGAGCAATTTGGACAGGCCGTTGACGCAGGACACGCCGACGCCGTGCAGACCGCCGGATACCTTGTACGCGTTCTGATTGAATTTGCCGCCGGCGTGCAACTCGGTCAGTGCGATCTCGGCCGCGCTGCGCTTGGGCTCGTGCTTGTCGTCGAACTTGATGCCGGTCGGAATGCCGCGGCCGTTGTCGGTGATCGAGATCGAATTGTCGGAGTGGATCGTGACATGGATCTCGGTGCAGTAGCCGGCCAGTGCTTCGTCGATGGAGTTGTCCAGCACTTCGAATACGCAGTGATGCAAACCGGTGCCGTCGGAAGTGTCGCCGATGTACATGCCTGGGCGCTTGCGCACGGCTTCCAGACCTTCGAGAATTTGAATCGATGAAGCGCCGTATGCTTCTTGCGGCTGAACTGGTTTCTCTTGTGGGATTGCGGACATGGACTACCTTCTCTGATAACGATTGCTGCTGCTACGGATTTTTAAATAAATTATTGCTGTATATATTGGGGCGCACTACCCCCATCCCAACCTTCCCCCTGCAAGGAGGAAGGAGTTTTGTTCCCTCCTCCGGGCAGGGGGAGGGTTAGGGTGGGGGTCGAACGCACCAACTATTTACTCATTCTCAACAAATCACAACTTCTTAAATGTGGCAAAGGGGCTCGCGATGATCGCTGCCCCCTTTGTCATTACTGCTTAAAACTCTGATCAAATACGCATTGGCATGACGACATATTTGAAGTCGGCATTGTCAGGAATCGTGATCAATGCCGATGAATTGGCGTCGCCTAATGCAATGTTAATGTTGTCGCATTTCAGGTTGTTCAACACGTCGAGCAGATACGTGACGTTGAACCCGATATCGACACTGTCTCCGCCGTAATCGATTTCGATTTCTTCTACGGCTTCTTCCTGATCAGCATTGGTGGAGCTGATCTTCATGCTGCCTGGTGCAACGATGCAACGCACGCCTTTGAACTTGTCGCTGGTCATGATCGCGGCGCGTTGCAATGAGCGCAGCAGTGCATCGCGGCTCAGCGTGAAATTGTTTTTGTAACCCTTCGGCACCACACGGGTGTAGTCAGGGAATTTGCCTTCGACCAATTTCGAAATCAATTCGATATCGGCGAAGGTGAGCTTGACCTGGTTGTTGGCGATTTCCAGTTGGACCGGCTGATCGATTTCTTCCAGCAAGCGCTGCAATTCCATAATGGTCTTGCGCGGGATGATGACTTCCTGACGCGGGAAATTCTGATCCGTTTCGACCTGGCAAAATGCGAGGCGGTGACCATCGGTCGCGACTGCGATCACGTTCTTGCCATCGACCACCAACAACAAACCATTCAGGTAATAACGAATGTCTTGTTGCGCCATCGAGAAGTGCACCATGTTAAACAGGTGCTTCAAGGTTTTTTGCGGCAACGTCACTTTGGCGTTGTAGTGATCGGCCTGCGCAACGGTTGGAAATTCTTCCGCAGCCAAGGTTTGCAATGCGAAGCGCGATTTGCCTGATTGCACCGTCATGCGTTTGTTGGCGAGTGTCAGCGAGACATCACCGCTCTCCGGCAATGCGCGCAAGATGTCGAGCAACTTGCGTGCGGCAACTGTCGTCGATGCTGAATCGTTGCCGCTACCGACTTGTGCGTGCGTTGTGATCTGCACTTCAATATCGGTGGATAGAAAAGATACGCGCTCGCCGTCCTTGCGAATGAGGATATTGGCCAGAATCGGCAATGTGTGCCGACGCTCGACAATACCACTCACAATCTGCAGCGGCCGGAGAAGGGTATCTCTGGTGGTTTTAACCAATTGCATAGTTTTATCCTTGTATTAGTTAACGGATATTTTTAAAACACTTCTCTTCTTAATAAAACTGTCTCTTCAAAACTGGCCCATAAAAGTAATTTGGCACCCTTAACCAAACGCCATTACAAACCTTACTGCACACACTCTTAAATACCATCAATTTTGACCAAAAAATGGCTCTATGACTACCTTTTTATTTCCGAATTTACAATGCAACTTTTTTGTAATCTGGAAAGTTATCCACAAGCTAATAGGCAGTGATTTTTTATCCTTTTAATGTTTGCTCAAGCACATGAAGCTCGTGATTGACCTCCGGATTTTTGGTTCGGTCTACGGCAATTTTACGTACCGCGTGCAGCACCGTCGTGTGATCACGGCCGCCAAAAAGCTCGCCGATTTCGGGCAAACTTTTCTGCGTCAACTCTTTGGCGAGGTACATCGCGATCTGCCGCGGACGTGCAATATTGGCCGGACGTTTCTTGGAATACATGTCCGCGACCTTGATATTGAAGAAATCGGCAACGGTTTTTTGGATATTTTCAACCGAAATCTGGCGGTTTTGGACCGATAAAAGATCCTTCAAAGCATCTTTGACGACGTCGATCGTGATGTCTTTTCCGTGAAAACGGGAATAGGCTAGGATTTTTCTGAGGGCCCCCTCCAATTCCCTTACGTTGGAACGGAGGTGTTTCGCAACAAAAAACGCGACATCGTCCGAGAAGCTGACACCTTCCTGGATTGCCTTTTTGAGCAGAATCGCGACCCGCATTTCCAGTTCCGGAGGCTCGATGGCGACCGTCAAACCGGAGTCGAAACGTGAAATCAGCCGGTCATCCATCCCGGTGATTTCTTTCGGATAGGTATCGCTGGTGATGATAATTTGCTTCTTTGCGGCAATCAAAGCTTCGAACGCGTAGAAGAATTCTTCCTGCGTCCGGCTCTTGCCGCCGAAGAATTGAATATCGTCAATCAACAGCACATCAAGCGAATGGTAATAGCGCTTGAAGTCGTCAAAACCCTTGCGTTGGTAAGCAGTCACTACGTCGCGAACATACTGCTCTGCGTGAATGTAGCGGATGTTGGCATTTGGATTATCAGCCATCACCTGGTTGCCGATGGCATGCACCAAGTGCGTTTTACCGAGTCCGACACCGCCATACAGGAACAACGGGTTGTAGGAAACGCCGGGATTATTGGCGACCTGGATCGCGGCGGCGCGTGCCAATTGGTTGGCTTTACCGGTAACGAAACTGTCAAATGTCAGCGTGGTATTGATGCGGCTTTGGTCGCGCTTGGGCGCTGCCTCGACCTGCATTTCGGCAAGTCCGGTTGGCAAATCAATCGGGGCCAAACCGTTTTGTTGAGGTGCTGCGGCGGCACCGTTGGGTGCTTTCTTCGGTGCATTCAATCTGGGGTCGAGCACGAATTGGACTTCGATCGCTTCTTCCCAATGCTGAGAAGCGAGCGCAGTAATCCTGGCGGCAAATTGGGTCTTGACCCAATCCAGCTTGAAGCGGTTAGGCGCAGCGATTCGTAACCGACCATCCTCATAATCGAGAAGGCTGAGCGGCTTGATCCACGCACTAAATTGTTGAGGTGTCAGCTCCTGCTCCAGCTGTGCGGCGCAGGCCTGCCAAAAATTATCCATTAATATTTATGTAGTGAGTGTGAGGTCGCATCGGGTTATCCTTGAGACAGCGTAATCGTGTCCGGACACTCCACACGTGCTGCTATTCTACTCCGGCTAGGCTGAGTTATCCACAGGCCAGGCGGACTATTTCACTGAAATCAGGGATGCCGGAAGGCAAGTCGCAACGCAATTACAAGTCCTTGCCAATCCGATTAATGCGCGATTTGCGTGAAGCCCAAATGGAAAATGGCTGCCAATTATGTGATTGGCTTGGGCTATTTCAGAATAAATATCGCTGCCAACTCGGCTATTTCGCTGATCAAAACAATAAGGCCGCCTTCGCCAAAGCAGCTAAGTAATTGACAAACAAGCGGAAAATGCTGTCTAATTCAGGGTTCACCGCCCGTTATGTTGGTGCAATGTGTTGTTGTCCTCGCGATGGCTGCATTTGCTGCTCACTACTTAGAACAAACCAAGAAGACGAAGGCGTGAGTTCCGATTTATTTATTTGCAGATTAGCGAGTCCAACATGAAACGTACTTACCAACCTTCCGTCGTTCGCCGCAAGCGTACCCATGGCTTCCGCGTCCGTATGGCAACCCGCGGCGGTCGCGCTGTGCTTAACGCACGTCGCGCTAAAGGCCGCAAACGTTTGGCTGTTTAAGCCAGACGTTTTCGTCCCCCGCTCGGCTTGCGTGACCAATACGAAAAGCACAAAAAGCAGCGCGCGCGACCAACACGACGATCGTTCGCAACATTTCGCGCGTGATCGGCGCATCGTTAAAACGGATGAATTTTCATCCGTTTTTCGTTTGCGGCCGGTGCAACGAACTGCTCACTTTGTACTCTATATACGCGTTAACCAATTACAGCATGCAAGACTTGGCGTCGTTGCTGCCAAGCGATTTGCGCCGCGTGCTGTGACACGTAATACAATCAAGCGCGTTACGCGTGAATTGTTTCGACAAGCCGCTTTGCCGGCAATCGATTGCATTGTCCGCTTGTCTGGTCCGGTCAACAGCAAAAACGGCCCGGCAACCACGGCCGCATTGAAAACCGCATTACGTGCCGAGTTGACGCAATTATTTTTATCGCAAAGATTGTCGGAGACGCAGTGATGAAAACGCTGTTGTTGCTTCTGTTACGCGCATACAAACTTGGCATTAGTCCGTTTCTTGGGCAAAACTGCCGGTTTTATCCAAGCTGCTCCGATTACGCAGCGGAAGCAGTGCGCGAGCACGGTGCGCTAAAAGGGGGTATCCTCGCGTCTCGGCGTTTATGCAAGTGCCATCCGTGGAACGCGGGCGGATTTGATCCTGTTCCAAAGAAAAAAACTGAAGCTTCCGACTCGACAACCGAATGCGGTTGCGGTCACTCCTGAATTCTCCTGAATATTTTTATATAACTTAATACTCTTATGGATATCCAACGTACCGTTCTGTGGGTTGTGTTCTCGATGTCAATCCTGTTTTTGTGGGACAACTGGATGCGCGATCATGGGCATACATCGATATTTTTCCCAAGTGCGCATCAACAAACCCAGACAACCACCACCGGCGGTGCCAAGTCCGATCTGCCGCAAGCAAGCAGCTCCGCGACGGCAACGACGACGCCAGCCGCTGCCAATGTGGTTGCCAATGGCACCACGCCAGTCAAGAGTGAAATCATTACCATCACAACCGATGTCTACAAAGCCGATATCGATACGGTTGGCGGTGAATTGAAACGTCTTGAGCTGTTGAAGTACAAATCGGAAGTTAATCCGACAAGCAATGAAGTGTTGTTCGATGTCGGACCAGGGCATATCTACCTGGCGCAAACCGGCTTGATCGGCGGCGCTGCCGATGCACCGTTACCTAATCATAAATCCGGCTTTGTTGCCAAGCCGGGACCGCGCTCTTTGGATGGCGCGAATGAAATAAGCCTGGTTCTGGAGGCCGAACAAAACGGCGTGAAACTGACTAAGACCTATACGTTTAAGCGCGGTGATTATGTTATCGATGTCAAGCATCAAGTGACCAACGAAAGCGGCGCACCAATCAAGCCATCACTTTATCTGCAACTTCTGCACGATGGTAATAAGCCGGCAGATGACACTCGGTTCAGAAGCAGCTATACCGGCCCAAGTGTCTATACCGACGCAGAAAAATTCCAGAAGCTCGATTTCAAGAAAATAGAAGAGGGTAAGGAGCAGCACGCAACCAAGGCAGACAGTGGCTGGATCGCTATCGTGCAACATTTCTTTGTCTCAGCTTTCATCCCGCAAGACAAAACGCCGCGTGAAATTTACACCAAAAAAGTAGACACGAATGAATACGCGGTCGGTACCATCCTGCCGCTCGGCACGATTGCACCAGGCGCTACTGCTTCGATGGATGCGAAGTTGTACTCAGGTCCCCAGGAAACATCGTTGCTGGAAAAAGTCGCGCCTGGTTTGGATCTGGTAAAAGATTACGGCAAGTTGACCATCATCGCCGAGCCGCTGTTCTGGGTGATGGATCATATCCATAAGGTACTGGGCAATTGGGGCTGGACCATTATCGTGTTTACGATTTTGATCAAGCTGGCCTTCTTCCCATTGTCGGCGGCAGGTTATCGCAGCATGGCGAAAATGAAAGTCGTCACACCGAAGATGACGGCGATCCGCGAGCGTTACAAATCCGATCCGCAAAAAATGAACCAAGCGATGATGGAGCTGTACAAGACGGAAAAAATCAATCCGCTCGGCGGCTGTCTGCCGATCCTGATTCAAATGCCGGTATTCATTGCGCTGTACTGGGTGTTGCAGGCCAGCGTGGAAATTCGCAATGCGCCGTGGATTGGCTGGATCCATGATTTGGCCGCACCTGATCCACTTTTCATTTTGCCGATAATCTATGCGATTTCGATGTACATCACGACCAAATTGAATCCGGCACCGGCTGATCCGATGCAGGCGAAAGTCATGCTGTTCATGCCGCTCGCGTTCTCGGTGATGTTCTTCTTCTTCCCATCGGGTTTGGTGTTGTATTGGGTAGTGAACAACGTGTTGTCGATTGGTCAGCAATGGGTGATTACCAAAAAAATGGGCGGCATGAAACCTGCCTAGTTTTCACCGGTCGATTTTGCTAATGAATCGTACCGTTGTATTTACCGCTAAAAAAGCCTGTGAATGATTTTCACAGGCTTTTTTGTTGGATGGAAAAATCCAACTGCCGCTAAAATTACATCATCGATTGAATAATGTTTTTGCTCCTTCCAATATGAATTTTGATTCTTCTCCCATTGCTGCAATCGCTACTGCGCCCGGACGTGGCGGCATTGGTGTTGTGCGACTCTCCGGCAAAGATTTATCCTGCGTGATGCAAGCCGTGTGCGGATTGACTGCGCTGCAAGCGCGCCATGCGACTTATCTGAATTTTCTTGCCGCCGACGGCAGCACCATCGATCAAGGGTTGGCAATTTATTTCAAGGCACCGCATTCATACACCGGCGAAGACGTGCTGGAATTGCAGGGACATGGCGGACCAATCGTCATGCAAATGTTGCTGGCACGTTGCCTGGAAGCCGGGCAGCCGATCGGCTTGCGTTTGGCGCAACCGGGTGAATTTACCCATCGCGCGTATTTGAATGACAAGATTGATTTGGCGCAGGCGGAAGCGGTTGCCGATTTGATTGAAGCGTCGACCGAAGCCGCAGCCAAGTCGGCATCACAATCGCTATCCGGTGCGTTTTCAAAAACGATTCATGAACTGGTTGATCGTGTCATCCAGTTGCGCATGCTGGTTGAGGCGACGCTGGATTTCCCTGAAGAAGAAATCGACTTTCTGGAAAAATCCAATGCACGAGGCCAACTCGCCACGATCCGTGAAGCGTTGCAACACGTCTTCAGTCAGGCATCGCAAGGCGCATTGCTGCGCGATGGATTGAACGTCGTGTTAGCGGGACAACCGAACGTCGGCAAGTCATCTTTGCTCAATGCGTTGGCAGGCACTGATGTTGCGATTGTCACGCCGATTGCCGGCACTACGCGCGACAAGGTGACTGAGACGATTCAAATCGAAGGCATTCCAGTCAACATTATCGACACCGCCGGCATCCGCGATGCCGAACTGGTCGGCGATGAAGTAGAGCGCATCGGCATCGAGCGCACATGGGACGCGGTGAAAAATGCCGATGTGATTTTGCATCTGCTGGATGCGGGTCGCGGACCGACCCGATACGATGAGCAGATCGTTGCGCGTCTGCCGGACAGCGCGCCGATCGTACGCGTGTGGAACAAGATCGATTTATCCGGGCACAAGCCGGCAGTGGATCGAACTTCAGACACCACGCATATTTATTTGTCAGCGACCAACAAAATCGGCGTTGATTTATTGCGCACGGAATTATTACGCATTGCAGGATGGCAGCAAACCGGCGAGTCACTCTACCTGGCACGCGAGCGTCATTTGATTGCGCTTAAAGCGGCAGGCGAGCATCTGGAAGCTGCGGCCCAGCATGCTGCGAACGACGATCAATCACTGGATCTGTTCGCTGAAGAATTACGTTTGACGCAAGAGCGGCTCAGCAGTATTACCGGCGAGTTCACTTCTGATGATTTGCTCGGCGTGATATTCAGCCGGTTTTGCATAGGCAAATAAATAAAACCCGCGATCGTTTGACTACGCGCTTTTGCTGATTGATCCGTTACGGATTGACATTACCTGCACTGCAAAATTCTTGACGATGGTGGCAACTTCGCCAGGCAAAGCCTGCAACAAAAGATGCGGCCCCTTGAAAGCAACAACCTGTACCGACGGGAGCAGCCGAACAATGTGCTTGATTGCCGACGACGGAACGACATGATCGTGCGCCGCCTTCAAATACAAAATTGGCGCCTGAATTTCCTGCAGCTTATTCGAATAATCCGTTTCAAGAATGGTACGAAGGCGCGTGCGCAATGTGCGTGCCGAGACGCGAGCCAGCGCTTTTCTCATTGCTTGTCGAATGCCTGGTGATGACGTGCCGGCGAGCAGCAAAGAAAAAACAAATTCCATCAATTTACTTTTGATCGGAAGAAAATTGAGCGTTCGTTTTAACGGACGAAAAGCGGGAATGGGATTGCGCACAAAGGAGCAACTAAGTATAAGTCCCATCAGCCCAACCGGCCTGCTCGCTGCAATTGAAATGGCGATAGGGCCGGAGAAAGATTCTCCAAGCAGAAAGTATGGCTGGTCAAACGGTAATCTGGCACGAACCAATTCTTCCAGCGCCGGATAGTCGAGTTCTTGATCCTCAGGGTAAGAAATCACGATCGGTAAAAAATCTTGCCCGAGTGCCGATACGAAATCTGCGAATAGCGCGCCTGTACCATCCATGCCCGGTAATAAAACGATCGCAACCATTTCACCCTTCAATTTTCCCGCAATAGTTCTAGGACAATACCTCGTCCCAATCACGAATTGTCCATTTTGCGACCACGCCATTGATCACGAAGGGATCGCCTTTGACAAATTCTTCGGCTGCTGCACGAGTCGTAAAAATTCCCATCGCACCTTCTGATGAATTTGAAAATGCACCGATCATTAAAAGCATGCCGCGCGCATGAAATGCATCAATACGGGCACGGTGAGTCTCGTAATAGGTGCGTGCTTTCGGCAATCCTCCTGGCGCAAGCTCATAGAACATGACAGCTTTCATATCTCCTCTTTCATCGTGTCGAATTAAATTCTTGTTTTAAGGACGTTTCGATCAAGCGTAGCGCCCAATGATTTTTCTTTACTATAGCGCGAATGAATTCTTTTGGTCTGTTTGATCATACTGAAACGCGCCAACTTTTCCAATTGCAGTGATTGTAATTTCTTTATAGCACGGATTCTTATCTATTTGGCCTGTGTCGTGCGCAATGTCAAACCGCGGTAATATCATCTTGTTAGAATTTGCGCCTGTTCTACACAAGAACAGAAATCTAGCGCCATATAATAGGCGGCTACTACCGGGGCCGGCGGTCGGGAAATATACCGGCACCAATTCTTGTCGCGATAAATGTTTTACTATACGTTGGTATTTTGCTGCTCAATCATGTTGAACCTTATAGAAATCACTCGCCATCATCATGTTCAAATCGCGCTACGTCAATTGCACAACGAATATCTGTATCGGTCTTTGATGTTATTGATGATGATGGATGATGCGGCAATCATGGCGATGCTATTTGCTGATCCTTCACGAAACGCCAAGAAACATTCTGTATCGTTATCCGTATGGGCAACTGTTTGATCATGCCGGTGTCTGATTAACCTGGTTCATTATTTTAGGTATCCCAACATGGCTGAGCTCATCACGGCATTTTTTCTTGATCCAAGATATCAAACCTCAAGGCTGCGTGCCGCCTTCATTTTTTATTTTCTGATTATCGTGCTCGGTTCGATCCCTCATGCTCGAGCAGCGATAGGACAATTAGCATCTGGTGTCGTGCTACATTCACTCGCTTACTCACTGATTACTATTCTTTTATTTAGCGGCATCAGGGGAAATCTATTTAAAAAATCCGCGCAGACTCTATTGACCATTGCATTAATGGGCGCCGTGGACGAATGTGTACAAAGTTTTTTTCCTTATCGAACCGCATCCATTGGCGACTGGCTTATTGATTGCAGCGCGAGCCTCATCACGACATTCCTGCTGTTTATGATATGGCCGATCAATACTCGCTCTACATAAGAGAAGAGGGAAGATTAGCGCGACCAACTCAAATCCGTTGTTTCGGCAGACGCGCCTTTACAAGGCGGCCGCATTGATGCAATTAAATTGTTGCCGAGTACATAGAACACCGTTGACGAACGTCAAGGCGTTGTTGCTCGGTACGAATATTATCTTTATGACGGGGTAGCAAACTGGATATGCAACGGCCTGCACCGCCGTTTGAGTTGGTTCGATTCCAACCCCCGTCTTTGGTTCGCCTGCCTCGACGCGTTTGACGGTTGCCGATACCGGCAAATGTCAATCATTGTGCGCGTGCTTTTGCAATTGCCTGTTCAATCGTACTCAATAAGCCAGCCGGATTAAATGGTTTAACAAGATAACCGCTGGCACCGCCTTGTACTGCTTCTACTATACTGGCGCGATCGTTATTACCCGTCACCATCAACACAATGATCTGCGGCCACCGCGTTTTTATCTGCCGCAAAATATCCAGGCCATTACTGTCTTGCATATGAATATCGAGGCAAACGATATCGGGCCTGTGCCGTTCTGCCATATCCAAACCCAGCTTGCCGCTACCGGCCTCGCCAAGTATCTTATAACGCACTTCGCTGCTTAAAATATGGCGCAACATTGAACGCGACACATCATTGTCGTCAATAATCAAAATAGTGTATTTGCCGGTGCTGTCCATATTCAAACCCGATTTAATAATTTACATCAGCATCAGCATGTTGGTTCAACATCGTGATCGCTGAATCTTGCCGCAATTTCGATCACCCGGTCTTCGATATCCAGGAATGCATCGAGCATATCCGGATCGAAATGCGTACCGCGGCCTTTCTTCATGATCTCGATCGATTCCTGATGACTGAATGCCGGTTTGTAAACACGCTTTGAAATTAATGCATCGTATACATCGGCTACCGCCATTAAACGTGCCGACACAGGAATCGCATCGCCTTTCAAGCCTTGGGGATAGCCTGACCCATCCCATTTTTCCTGGTGTGAATAAGCAATTTCGCGTGCAAAAGTTAAAAAGTCATTGCTGCTGCCTAAATATTTTTCGACCAGCATGATCGTGTCGCGCCCATACACCGTGTGCAGTTTCATCAGTTCGAACTCATCCGGATCCAGTTTGCCAGGCTTGAGCAATATGCGATCCGGCACGCCGACCTTGCCGATATCGTGCAATGGTGCCGACTTGTATAACAGCTCAATATTTTCCATGGTAAAAACTGCAGAAAAGCGCGGATGCGTCTGTAATTTAAGCGCCAGGGCCGCCACGTAATTCTGTGTACGGCGAATATGATTGCCGGTTTCGTTGTCGCGTGTTTCTGCCAACGATGCCATCGCCAGAATCGTTGCGTCTTGCATGCGAATCAGTTGATCGGTGCGCTCAAGCACCAGATGTTCCAGATGTTTATTTTGATCCGTCAAGAACTGACGCGCATCCTGCAAATGCAATTGTGTTGCAACACGCGCCATGACAATCGGCGGACTGATCGGTTTGCTGATGTAATCGACGGCGCCCAATCGCAAGCCCATTTCCTCATCTTGCGTTTGACTTTTGGCCGTCAAAAAAATGACCGGGATGTCTGCCGTCGCAGCCTCGTCTTTTAAACGTCTGCACGTTTCATAACCGTCCATGCCCGGCATCATCACATCCAGCAGAATCAAGTCCGGATGCGGTTCGGTCGCTGCGATTTGCAACGCTTTCGCGCCGTTCGTGGCAATTTTGATTTTGTACTGGTCTTTTAAGAGCGCAGACAATAAGGAAATATTGTCGGGCGTATCGTCGACAATCAAAATGGTTTGTTTTTTTGTCTCTAGTTTCGAAAGCATAAATCCAGCCCTCCAAGGCTATGTAAGTATCCGGCAAATATTTCTACATCTATAAAACTTTGTACCCGGCGGCTTCCGCTCCTTCAATCAGCGCAGCCAATCCGCCGTCAAAATCAAATTGGCGCGTAGCGCGTGCAATCTTTTGATGCGCAGCACCGCCTAATGCCTTCGCCAGCAATCCGTCCGATTCGACCAGCAATTCAATGGCGTCGCCATCGTATCCTCTTAATAGCGCTGCAATCCGCTGGATCAGCTCATGCACCGCGTCCTTATCGACATTCACATCTGGGGCACGCTCGTTTTCTTCCGGCAATATAGGCAATACGCGTGCCAAGGCTTGTTGTATCGCCTGCATTTCTGATTCCAATTGCGTCAATAACGGCTCAAGCTGTTTTCTCTCATCGCCATTTCGGGCTTTTTCTTCAACTTGCCCAGCTATTTTTGCAATGCCCGTCGCCCCAAGCAATGCCGCCACGCCTTTCAAGGTATGCGCCAAACGCTCGGCCAGTTGATGATCATCTGAATCGCCGAGCGCTTGGCGGATTTTTGTCGCGGCATCGGCATGGCTATCGCGGAAGCGGCCCAGTAACTGCATATAGAGTTCGCGGTTATCCATCGTTCGGCTCAAGCCATCGTGTACGTCGATGCCTTCAATTATCAAGTCATCGTTTCCAGTTGAAACAGCGCTCGCTGCAGGCGGTGCTGCCTTTTCTGTGGCGGTGTCGACATGCGCAGGACACCATTGTCCGATCGTGCGATACAACTCCTCCGGGCTGATCGGCTTGGTGATATGGTCGTTCATGCCCGATGCCAGGCAGCGCTCGCGCTCCTCCAGCATCGCATGCGCTGTCATCGCGATAATCGGTAATTTTTGGAAGCGAAGATCTTGTCGAATATGGCGCGTTGCTTCATGTCCATCCATTTCCGGCATCTGCACATCCATGAACACCATGCCATAGTAATCCGGCCCGGCTGCCTTTAACTTTTCGATCGCAATGCGGCCATTGTCGGCTACTTCGACGTTGACCCCGGCAGCTGCCATCAGCTCACAGGCAATTTGTTGATTGATTTCGTTATCTTCCACCAGCAATATCACCAAATCCTTAAAGTGTGCGACGGCTGTGCTGACGCGTGCCGGCATTGCGCTGGTGCCGGGCGCGTACAGCTCCACAAGGGTATCGACCAGCATCGAGGGGCCGACCGGCTTCATCAAAAATCCATTGGCGAGTGCGCTGTCCGGGCGATAACTCACTTCGTCAGCACCATGTGCGCTCACCAGTACGAACAGCGGCGGCCTGTGGATTTCCGCATCCATTTTCACCGCACGCATCAGCTCGATACCGTCGAGGTCGGGCATGCACAAATCCGTAAACACGACGTCGTAAGGCCGTCCGCTATCGTTCGCGCGGATTGCTGCCAATGCTGCGGGGCCGCTGGTAAGTTGATCGACTTCCACCGGCAGCATCGATAAATCTTCCACCATAATGGTGCAAGCGGTTGGATTATCGTCGACCACTAAAATACGCATGCCATTGATCGCCTGCGGAACAACTTGTCGGTGTTGACGCTCGGCTCCCTTGCCGAACCATGCGGTGAAATGCATCATCGTGCCGCGATTGACTTCGCTTTTCAATCCGATGGCGCCGCCCATCAGTTCAACCATTCCTTTGGAAATGGACAGGCCAAGACCGGTGCCGCCGTATCTACGCGTCGTCGATTCATCGGCCTGACTAAAGGCGCGGAATAATTTTCCAGCCTGTTCTGCTGTCATGCCGATACCGGTATCGCGCACAACGAATTCCAACTGAACTTGTCCGTCGTCATTCACTTGCAGCTGACGGCAAGCCACATGAATTTCGCCCGACTCCGTAAACTTGACGGCGTTGTTGACCAGATTAATCAACACCTGGCCAAGCCGCAGCGGGTCGCCAATCAAATTGCGCGGCACAGATGGCGGAACCTGGAACATGAATTCCAATTCCTTTTCGTTCGCCTTGCTGCTGGTGACGGTGGCGACATTGGTCAGCACATCGTCGAGATTGAAATCGACTTTTTCTATATCGAGTTTGCCGGCCTCGATCTTCGAAAAGTCCAGAATGTCATTGATGATGCCCAATAAGGAAATGCCGGCGCCGTGGATTTTCTCTACATAGTCGCGCTGCTTTTTACTCAGCTCGGTACGCAGCGCCAGATGTGCCATGCCGATGATCGCATTCATCGGCGTGCGAATCTCATGACTCATGTTGGCGAGGAACTCGCTCTTCGATTTGGTTGCCGCCTCCGCGACTTCTTTTGCAATCTTGAATTCCTGCGCGCGACGCTTCTCGGATATGTCTTCGATCATTCCTTCAAAATAAACCGCATTTTTCTTTTCATCGTGTACAACGTGGGAATTGATCGAAAGGTTGATGATCGTTTTATCTTTCCGGTATGCCTCCAATTCAAAATCTTCCACACTTCCCCATGTGTTCATCTGTTCGAAAAATTCATTTATTTGTTCAACATGCACAAACATATCCGCAACCAGATTTTGTATATTCGCGGCCAACTCTTCCGGCGAGTCATAACCCAGCATCAACGCCAACGATGGATTGGCAACCAGTAATTGTCCCGTCGGCGTTACCTGGAAAATGCCCTCTGTCGCATTATCGAAAATACTGCGGAATTTTTGTTCGCCCTGGCGCAACAATTCCTGCGCCCTGGCACGTTCGTTAATCTCGTTTTCGATCTGTTCCAGGTGCCGCGCATTGGCAACCGCCAATCCGATTGTTTTACCAATTGAGTGAAATGCATTGCGCTCTGCTTCGGCAACATTTCGCTGCACTTTCAACAGCACGTTCAACACGCCGAGAACACGATCATTAAAAAGCAAGGGCACGCAAAATACCGTCGTATCGCCAACGCCGCTTTTAATAAAAAAGTTCCTGATTTCAGGATCGATATTTTTATCTGAATTAATCTCGCCGCTTGTGATCACGGTTTTTTTAGAAACGGCAAAGCCACTCAAGCTGCCAACCAAAGGCAAGGTCGCACCCGGCGCATTCACATCGCCGACTTCACCATTGACCATGAAGAACATCCGTTCAAGCCGCTGCTTTTCTTCATTCAACAAATAGATAACGACGAGATTGGATTGGCTGTAGCTTGAAATCGATTCGACGGCAGCGCGTATGACGGTTTTAAAATCCAGCGATTGGTACAACCTGTCGGTGATCGCATTGATCGCCTTCAGCGATTCATTCGTCACCGCCAGATCGTCGACTTTTTGCTCCAGATCCTTGTTCAAGACGCTGATTTTTTCGTAGAGCTTGGCATTGTTCAATGCGATCGACGCCATCTCGGCGAAGCGGGACAAAATGGTAAATTCATCCTCGCTGATATTCCTGCCTTCTTCGCTATGCAACAATCCGATCACACCGACTACGGTATCTCTTACTTTGATCGGATACGCAACAATCGACGTAATGAAATCCCAGCGCGAATCAGGATGGCGTTCTTTGGAATTCTTGTAATCGTTAATCAGCACCGAGCTGCCGGTTTCCCAAGCCTTGCCCGCCACCCCTGCGCCTCTGAGTACGGTGAAGCCGACATGCTGTTCATACATGCCGAGTCCGATCACCAACTCCATCACATCCTCATTCGGCTTGAGCAAATAAATAAACGCATGGGATACTTTCGACAAAATGCGCGCGCGATTGATAATCGTGCTGAGCAATTCTTTTGAGTCGAGTATCCGGGTCAGGTCAAGCGTGGTCGAGTGCAATGTCGCCATTTGCTCATTAACGTTTTCGAGCTGCGTCGTTCTTGCATTGATTTTGTTTTGCAACTCCACGTTACGTTGTACGACTTCTGCATAGCGTGCAGCATTTATCAGCGCAATGGCCGCCAATTTGGCGAGGCGGCTCGCGCATTCCATTTCTTCATCGCTGCAATGCCAATCCTTCAGCTCGTGCAGTATCTCTATCGCGCCATGCACGGCATCGCCGGACATAATCGGAATGCCTACTGCGGCTTGAATGGTTGCAAATTCCATTCCGGTTCGGCGTTCGCTCCACGCCTGGTAATCACTGATGATGGTCGGCTTTCCTTGCGACCAGACTTTCCCGACGATCCCCTTGTTTTTTTGTGTCCAATGTTCAGCGGCGCCGTTGAATACTCCTTTACCCAACTTGCATTCTTGCCTGTCTTGTTGAGGATGATGGAGATAGATCGATACATGGGGCGTTTGCATCAAGGTCTCAACCAACGTCAGTAAAAGATTGAGAACGCCGTCCGCTTCCAGCAGCGTCGCAAATTGTTCCGATACGCCATACCAATCCGTTACCAACGCGCGTGGCGAAGGCAACGTATTTTCTGATGGGTAGAATTTGCTAAGCATCATGGTCTCTAATATTTTTAGAAATTATTATTTTTTTCTTGTTGCTTTTATTTATTCATGCATTACAAAACATCGTGGCCGACAGCCTCAGCACCCTCGATCAACGCAAATAAACAGGCATCAAAATCATACTGGCGTGCTGCTCTCATTATTTTTTGATGTGCCATCCCGCCTAAAATTTGTATCAACGATGTATTCGATTCATTCAGCAGCTCGATTGCATCTGCATCGTATTGCCGCAGTAATCCTGCAATGCGCCGCATCAATTCATGTGCTGTTTCTCGGCTGATGCTGTTACTCGGCGCCGTACCGTTCTCATCTTGCAATGCGGCTTTGGACAGCACCGGTTCAAGCGCTTGCATCACTTTCTGTAATTCGGCATCAAGACTGTTAAGCAAAGGCATCAGCGCTTGCTTGTCTTCGTTGTGCCGGATTTTGCTTTCGATTTGTGCCGCCATTTCATTTACCGCCATCACACCGAGCTGTCCCGCCACGCCTTTTAATGTATGGGCCACACGCTCGGCAATCTGCTTGCCGCCGCGCTCGTTGAGCGCCTGCTGAATTTGTGAGACGGCATCTCTTTGCCCCTCATGGAAGCGTGCCAGCATTTGCAAATAAAACGGGCGATTTCCGAGCGTTCGCTTTAAGCCGTCTTGCACATCAATGCCTTCGATCCGTAAATCTTCCGGCGTCTCTTTGCTGTTTGCTGCTTGGTGATTATTCGATTTTTCTGTCGAAACATGATCGACATGGGTAGGGCACCAAACACCAATGGTGCGGTAGAGTTCGTCAGGATTAACCGGCTTGGCGATGTGGCCGTTCATCCCCGATGCCAGACAACGCTCGCGTTCTTCCACCATCGCGTGAGCGGTCATGGCGATAATCGGAAGTGATTGAAATTTGGCGTTTTGGCGAATTGCCTGTGTTGCTGCATGGCCGTCCATTTCTGGCATCTGCACATCCATGAACACCATGCCATATCGATCCGGCCCCGCGGCATTGAGCATGTCGACGGCAATCCGCCCGTTGTCGGCTATATCCACTTTAATACCGGCGGACTCCATCAGCTCGCATGCAATCTGCTGATTGATTTCATTATCTTCTACCAGCAAGATGGCCAGATCAGCGAACTGCGTTGCCGCATTGCGCATGGTATTTTTCGGTGTCCCGAACTTGGGTGCATACAGGCCGACCAATGCATCAATCAGCGCTGAAGGACTGACCGGCTTTCTCAGAAACCCATCGGCCAATGCGCTCTCCGCACGATGCAGTAATTCTTCCTTGCCAAATGCGCTTACCAAAATCATCAGCGGCGGATTTTTTAACGCGGCATCATTTTTAATCGTATGGATCAGATCCATGCCATCCAGTTCCGGCATGATCAAATCCGTGAAGACGACACTGTACGGCGCGTCCAGGTCATGGCTGCGGATGGCGATCAACGCGGCGCGTGCATTGGTGATCCGGTCCACTTGTACCGGCAAGGTAGACAAATTTTCCGCCATGATGGCGCACGCTGCCGGATTGTCATCCACAACCAAAATGCGCAAACCGTTGATTGCCTGCGGAATAACCTGCCGTGCCGGCTGCTCTTCTGCTACACCGAACCATGCTGTAAAGCGTGCGGTGGTCCCACGCTCAAGCTCGCTTTTTAACGAAATCGTGCCGCCCATCCGTTCGACCATTCCTTTTGAAATGGACAGGCCCAAACCAGTTCCGCCGTATTTTCGCGTGGTTGATTCATCGGCTTGGCTAAACGCACTGAACAATCTTTTCGACTGCTCTTCACTCATGCCAATGCCGGTATCGCGCACGATAAATTCAAGCTGAATGTGATGGCCGGCAGTTGCATCCAGTTGACGGCACATTACAACGATCTCTCCGGCCTCGGTGAATTTAACGGCGTTGTTGATCAAGTTGATCAACACCTGTCCGAGCCGCAATGGATCGCCAATCAAGTTTCGCGGAATCGCAGAAGAGATCCGGAATAAATACTCCAATCCTTTTTCATGCGCCTTTGCGTTGGTAAGTGTGGCGACATTATTCAGCACGTCATCCAACCTGAAATTGATTTTTTCCAGATCAAGCTTGCCGGCTTCGATTTTGGAGAAGTCGAGAATGTCGTTAATAATGCCCAGCAGTGAAGTGCCCGCGCCATGGATTTTTTCGACATAGTCGCGTTGCTTTGCATTGAGTTCCGTCAGCAGCGCCAAATGCGCCATGCCAATGATCGCATTCATCGGTGTGCGAATTTCATGGCTCATGTTGGCCAGGAACATCGATTTCGCCGCCGTCGTTTCTTCGGCATGGCGGCGCGCCATTTCCGCTTCTTTCAACTCGTTTTGAATTTGCAGCGTTTCCAGGCGCGCGCGTTCTGCAGAACTGACGCGCAGGCTTTCTTCCAATTCCCTGCGCTCGGTGACATCCGTCATGAATGACAGCGTCGCCGGCTTGCCGTCCCAATCAATCATGACTGCAGACAGTTCTACCCAGGATGGATATCCGGTTTGCTGGTTGATGATCCGGAATTGATAATGCTGCTGAACTTCTTCGCCGCGCAGTCGGCGTACATGATTATCGATCACCATTGGACGGTCGTCAGGATGGATCGATGTGATAAATGGCGTGGCAAGCAACTGCTCGCCCGACATGCCGCTCAATTGCTCTACGCGCGGATTGGCATAGACGAGTTTGCCTTCCTGCACTACCGCAATACATTCGGTGACATTCGTTACTAGCAACTCATAGTGTTTTGAATCGGCTTCGAGCTGGCGTCGTTTGGTGATATCCATGACGACCCATACAGTTCCTTGCGATAGATCCTTTCGATTGACTGCCCGGCCGGAAATATAAACCCAGAACAAACTGCCGTCGCCGCGCCGCATTGCAATCTCGGATTCATAGGCTTTGCCATATTGCACAGCCTTCGCGACCGCGGCACCGGTTTCCAAATATGCTTCGCGCGATGGATAATATTTTTCGAGCGATTGGTTGTGCACGTCGGCGCGCTCAACGCCGAAAATTTGAAACGTCGCACCATTGGCCCACCGCACGCGCCCAGCCGGATCCAGAAAAATCATGCCGACCAAAGAGTTTTCCAGGATCGTGTCGCGCTCGGCGATGCTTTGCTTCAAATTGTTTTCCAGCTGTTTGCGATGGCTGATATCAGTGATGAATGACAGTGTTGCCGGTTGACCTTCCCAGTCGATGACAACCGCAGACAATTCCGCCCAAATGATTTTTTTGGTTTTATGGTGAACGATGCGAAAGGCGTAATGCTGTTCGACGTCCTCGCCTGCCAAACGGCGTGTGTAGTGGTCCGTGACCAACGCAACATCATCTCGATGGATAAACGCCGAGAAGGGAAGCCCGGTCTGTTCCCTCTCTGTGTAACCCATCATTTGCAGCATGCGCGGATTGGCAAACACGACGACACCGCCTTGTGCGACGACGATGCCTTCGGTCGCATTGCTGACAACCTGACGATAATGCTCTTCCGATTTAATCAGCGCCGCTTCCTGTTTGCGCTGCTCGGTTAAATCGCTCAGGAAGGACAAGATCGCCGGCTGGCCTTCCCAATCGATCGTGATGGCATTGGAGTCGACCCACACCGGTTGACCATCTTTTCGCAACACGCGGAATGCCATATGGCGGTCGACTTCTTCGCCTTGCATGCGACGCCGCAAACGATCAATGACCTTGGGCGCGTCCTCGTGATACAGCATTTCCGTTAATGGCAGCGCACGTATTTCCTGTTGCGTGTAGCCGGACAACTGGCACGCGCCTTTGTTGCTGAGAATGATCCTGTTTCGCTGTATAACGACAATCCCTTCGCTGACGTTTTCAACCACGTGGCGATACAAATCCTCGGAACGGCGTAGCGCCGATTCTTCCGCTTCTTTGCGTTTATCGATGTCGGTAAGTGTGATCACGATACGGCGTGCGCCACTTTGCATCGTCATTGGTTTGAAACTGGCGAGGGCCGTCAGCAGCGAACCATTTTTGCGCAATGCTTGCCACTCATCCAGGATTTTTGGCGGCTTGGAAAATAGCCCTGACAGAAACCGATCTGCCTTTACCGTCCACTGTGACGGAACCAACCCTGTCAAATTTTGACTAATGATTTCTGTCTGGGTGTACCCCAGCATGTGGCAGAACGCCGGATTGGCTTGCAGGATCATTCCACTCTCGTCGATAAAGCACACGCCTACCCCAACAGCTTCTACAGCTGCTGCGAATAGTTCATGCTCATCGTGAGATGATGATGCCGCCCCCTTGCTCATCGTGCCGTCCAATCATGTTGCACATTGGCATTATTCTAGCTGAAGCTGACGCTATGCTTTCGACGTTTTGCGCAGTGTTGTTTTATCGTTTTAATAGAGAATTTGATGCTGTTGATGTGACAATAAAAATCCGCAGAAATGAAATTGCCGATGCCATTACGGTAGATGGGATTGTGTAACTAAAAGTCGTCTTTAACGAGATTCGAAAACGCCCGCGCTGCGATTTTTTTGTACGGCATCCCAAGCAAAGACTTGCCCATTCATTGCGATATAAACACCATGCGGCAATGTCTGTGCAACACCGCATGCGAATCCGAAATTGAACAGCGCGTCGGAGTTGGCAATCTCATATGGAATCATCGCGCCCGTGATAACAACGGTCTTGGCCAAGTTTGCACGGCCGAGAACTTCGGCCGTTTCGCGCATCGTATCGGTGCCGTGAATGATCACGATGCTCGTTTCATTTGTGCGCTGGCATGCTGTGCGCACCTTTGCACGATCGGCATCTTGCATATCGAGCGAGTCAAGTAAAAACAATTCTTCCAATTGAAGAGGAACTGTTAGACGCGCGCGCTCGATGATCTTCGGTAAATGGCTGCCGGCAAAACTTAATGTCCCTTTGATCGGGTCATATTGTTTGTCGAATGTGCCGCCGGTAATGAGTATGCGCAGAGTCATTTTGATAAGTCGGTATTTCTGATATACATCCAAAGATTGAATTCATGATCATAGCGTGAACTGCTTGGTAATTGGGCAAATCAATTTTATGATTTCGCTGTACAACAACGGCATTTCCCGGGATAGAATCTAAGAAGCTTTTTACGTAGCACACCGTTTATTAACGCTTTATATTTTTATTAATTTCAATGAAGCCCTTGGCACCCGGCACGGTTATTTTTCACCGCTATCGCGGTTATGGCGTGATCACGTCGATCAACTTGCTGACGGGTTGGATTTCTGCGCGTTTTGGAAGTGAAGTGCGCACACTGGATTTGAATTTATCGTCGGACGAAGTGCAACATGCCGACGGCGAACCCATTTTATTTCGCCGCACACCGCCGGATCGCATGCCGCATGCACGACTGATGGCGATGGTGCGCGATTTGCATCGTGCCGGTTACCAGCGACTTTATCTTTACAGTTGGCCGAAACCCTCCGGCCTTCATTGGCGTTGGCATTTATTCAGCGGACAGCGCAACTGGATGGAGCGGCAGTGGCGTGAAGGTTGGTATGGATCTGGTGCCGACTACAACTTCAATCCGGTGATGGGATGGGCCGATATGCCGGGCGCATCAACTGAAGAGTTGGTGCGCGCACTTGCCAAGTTCGATCCGCAAGGTTTGGCTCATGCATTAGGACGCGATGAAGATCATACCGATTGGTTCAATACGGTATGCGATGCGCTGTTGCCGAACTATGCATTCAGTTTGGGATGGGATTGCCGCGACGGCCCGATCCCTGCATCGTTACCGGTTATTCCCGTGCGTCGTAATGTGCCTGAATATTCCGGACCGTCATTGCCCTGGCCACCGGGCTGGGCAAATATGTGGCGCGGCTCGACTGCGTTGGTGAATCCAGTCAGCATGCCCACTCGTGTAGTTGATATGTCCGACGACACTGCACGCTGACCAATTCCACGCTTTGAATTCGTCAATACCTTGACCTGATGGGCATTCAAAATCTCATAACAATTTAGTGCTCGACTACAATGTTGATGAACGTCAAGAATTTCGATTTTCATATAATTTAGCTGATGTTTTATAAATTAATGTTAAATATTGGCAACTTGTTTTAACAATCTATGTAACTTATCAAGCCATTCCATTATTTTTGCTTCAAGCTTGGCCGTAATCATTGAGCTGACCTAGCCCTCGGGTGTACAATCGCCAACTAATTTTCGCATGCAAAGCGGGCGGAGACCCCCCGCGAGCCCAATCATTATTCCATTATGGGCTTTGCGGTTGGCAAACCAACCGCCCGTCGACAAGACCGCCGTACCGCTAATTAATAAGCGCCTGCTATATGCTAACGACGATCCTGCCGTGACAAGATTTCTTTATTGGCATTGGAGGTAGTTTTTATGAATCAACCCGTCATGGGTGGCGTAGCTTCAGTAAACGCCCCGTCGTATGTTAAGCAACAAAAATTAATCAATTGGGTAGCAGAAGTCGCTGCACTGGCCAAGCCCGCTCGCATCTACTGGTGTGATGGTTCGCAAGAAGAGTTCGACAGCTTGTGCGCTCAGATGGTCGCCTCCGGCACCATGAAAAAGCTGAATCAGGCCAAGCGCCCGAACAGCTATCTGGCTTGCTCCGACCCATCAGACGTCGCACGCGTTGAAGACCGCACCTTCATTTGCTCTGCAAAACAGGAAGATGCCGGCCCGACCAATAACTGGATGGCGCCTGCTGAAATGCGCACCACGTTGAATGGCTTGTTCGACGGTTGCATGCAGGGCCGCACCATGTACGTTGTGCCATTCTCGATGGGCCCGCTCGGTTCACCGATTGCGCACATTGGCGTTCAACTGACCGACTCCGCGTATGCGACGGTTAACATGAAGGTCATGACCCGCATGGGCAAAGCCGTGATCGACGTGCTCGGCACCAATGGTGAATTCGTTCCATGCGTGCATTCCGTCGGCGCACCGTTGCAACCTGGCCAACAAGATGTGAAGTGGCCATGCAACAGCACCAAGTACATCGTGCACTTCCCAGAAACACGCGAGATCTGGTCTTACGGTTCCGGTTACGGCGGCAATGCATTGTTGGGTAAAAAGTGCTTCGCATTGCGCATCGCATCCAACATGGGACGCGAGCAAGGCTGGCTGGCTGAGCACATGTTGATCCTGGGTGTTGAATCGCCTGAGGGTAAAAAACATTACGTCGCAGCCGCGTTCCCATCTGCTTGCGGCAAGACCAACTTTGCGATGTTGATTCCGCCAAAAACATTCAACGGCTGGAAAGTCACCACCATCGGCGACGACATTGCATGGATCAAACCGGGCAAAGACGGCCGCTTGTATGCGATCAATCCGGAAGCAGGTTATTTCGGCGTGGCACCAGGCACCAACACCGCCACCAACTCCAACTGCATGGCATCGCTGGAAAATTCGACCATCTTCACCAACGTTGCATTGACCGACGACGGCGATGTCTGGTGGGAAGGCATGACCAAGGAAGTGCCTTCGCACCTGATCAATTGGCAAGGCAAGGATTGGACGCCGGAAATCGCAAAGGAAACCGGCCGTAAAGCCGCACATCCAAATGCACGCTTCACCGTCGCAGCAACACAAAACCCGGTGATCGATCCTGCATGGGACGATCCTGCCGGTGTACCGATTTCGGCATTTATTTTCGGTGGCCGCCGCTCCACCACCGTGCCGCTGGTTACCGAAGCACGTGACTGGGTTGAAGGTGTTTACATGGCAGCGACCATGGGCTCTGAAACCACTGCCGCAGCTGTCGGCCAAATGGGCGTGGTTCGTCGCGATCCATTCGCCATGTTGCCGTTCACGGGCTACAACATGAGCGACTATTTCCAGCACTGGTTGAACGTGGGTGAAAAGCTCGCGGCAACCGGCGCGGCTTTGCCGAAGATCTATTGTGTCAACTGGTTCCGCACCGATGAAAACGGCAAGTTTGTCTGGCCTGGTTTTGGCGACAACATGCGCGTGCTGAAGTGGATGCTGGATCGCATTGAAGGCAAGGCGGGCGGGGTGGAAAACATCTTTGGTGTCACACCGCAATTCAGCGATTTGAAATGGGATGGCCTCGATTTCACCCAAGCGCAATTCGACCGTATCACGTCGATCGATAAGGCGTCATGGGAAGCCGAATTGAAATTGCACGCCGAGTTGTTTGAAAAGCTGAAGTATCATTTGCCGAAAGAATTGGTAACGGCAAAAGAACAGCTGGAAAAACGGCTAGCTGCATAATCGAGCAAGCAACCAAAAAAGCGCGGCAGGTTTCCTGACCGCGCTTTTTTATTTCTCTTAAAATCAATCAAATAACCAATGGCACGCCGCTATCATCACAACGTCTACGTGA
Source organism: Burkholderiaceae bacterium (assembly GCA_036560485.1). Taxonomy (GTDB): domain Bacteria; phylum Pseudomonadota; class Gammaproteobacteria; order Burkholderiales; family Burkholderiaceae_D; genus DATBRC01. The sequence continues at coordinate 60,701 of DATBRC010000057.1, read as the reverse complement.
TTGAACTGTCGAAAGACGTCATGTTTGAAGCGCGCTTCAAGAAATGCAATCCCGATTACCTGGGCGATAAACCGTGCGTCTATGTCGGCATGACCGGGCTAAGCCCGGATGTTCGTTTTGATAAACATAAGGCAGGCATTCAATCGAACAAGTTTGTGCAAATGTATGGGCTGCGGCTATTGCCGGAGCTATATGAATTTTATAATCCGATGCCGTACAGCGGCGCATTGGAAATGGAAGTGGAACTCGCTATCGGTCTGCGCGAGGCCGGTTATGGTGTTTGGCAAGCCTAAACACACCTGACACAAGTTCGCCATTAATATGGCCGCATCAAATGGCAAATGCCCCGCATGTGATCTACATGCGGGGCATTTTTTAATGATGCGAGACTTTTGCTCATTGCATCAAGTTACAACAAAACTACTTTGCTAAACTGATCTATCCGCGTGCTGCCAAATAACGCATTTCTGCAGCCAAATTGGGCTGTGTCGCATCGGCGTCTTTGGCCAACTTGTTAAGCAACTGCACTCCTTCCAATTTCAGGAGCAATTGACGTTGCTGTGCCGACACGCGAGGCTGAATAACCAACCGTCCTGCACGTAATACGCCAATAATCAGTGGCTTAAATACCATTGCAAATATTGCAATCAGACCAAATGCGGCAATCCCTAGCGCTGAACGCAGTGCACCAGCAAAAAAGCCGGCAAAAGTTTGCGCCACCGATACAGCAGCTTGGGCTGGATACGCTAAAGTTAAGATAGACATCATGTACTCCTATTCAATGAGCTGTTTCTACAATTCAAATATAGGCGCTGTCAGTTATATTTCAAATTTTCGTTTTCCATATCAAGTATCTTCCTTGTGAATATCATTAGGGCTACAATAGTTTCAATTCATTCACTTACTTTCCTTTTAGACTATGAGTTTTCTAACCCTGGATTTGAATTTACTGCGCGTATTTGATGCCGTCATGGCAGAACAAAACCTCACGCGTGCCGCCAGCCGCCTTGCAACGACGCAGCCGGCCGTCTCCAATGCACTGAAGCGCTTGCGCGATGCGATAGGCGACGAACTGTTGATCCGCACAGCGCACGGCGTAAAGCCGACCGCGCGCGCGGAAGAGCTGTGGCCTGCGGTCAGAAATGCGCTTTCGGAATTGGAAGCGTCGCTGACACCGACGTCTTTCGACGTGTCAAAAACGAAAGCAACTTTCCGCATGGCTATGGCTGATGCGACCGCCGCACTCTGGTTACCTTCACTCGTGCGTTCCATTGAGAAAAATGCCCCGGGTGTCGATGTCCGCATGGTGCCCTTGACCACACGCGAGCCGCGCCCTATCTTGATGAATGGCGATATCGATCTTGCCATTGGGTTTTTTCCCGGTGTCGTGACGCAATTGGCGGGCGGCCCGATGACGTCAATCCGGCATGAGCGCTTGTATTCGGGACGATATGTGTGCGTGATGCGCAAAGGGCATCCGCTGGCAGATAAAGAATTAACGCTGGATGCGTTTTGTGAAGCGAATCATCTTTTGGTCAGCTTTTCGGGGCGCGCATTTGGCTTGGTCAATGATGTATTGACGCAAATGAATCGCAGACGCCGCATTTTGCTTACGGTGAATCAATTTTTTACTGGCGGCCGTGTCGTGGCCAATTCAGATCTGATCACAGTGTTGCCACATCATTTGATCGCATCGACCGGCATGACGGGCGAACTCATTTCCAAAGAGCTGCCGTTTTCTCTGCCGGAAGTGCATGTAGACATGTTGTGGCACGAGCGCGATGCACGCAGTCCTGCGCATAGATGGCTGCGCGAACAGTTAATCGCCATCACCGATGATTCCATCACGCGCAGTATGTTCGCCTAAGGTCACCCTTTTAATATTTGATCATGTCTATCGTTACTCACGGAACTTCCGATACGATCGATGGATACAAACCATTTGAGGCATTGCATCGTGAAGTGCAACACGCACAAACGCCACTGCGTACCGCGATAACGCATGCTTATCGCCGTGATGAGCGTGAAGCGGTCCGATGGTTACTCACACAGATCAAAAACGATCCCGGCTCGCAACAAGCCGCGCAATCCCTCGCGCGCAAATTGGTTGAAACGCTACGAGCCGAACGATCAAAAGCATCCGGCGTCGATGCCTTGATGCATGAATACTCGTTGTCCTCCGATGAAGGCATCGCGCTGATGTGTCTGGCCGAAGCGTTGTTACGCATACCCGATCATCAAACAGCGGATCGTCTGATCGCCGACAAAATCAGCAAAGCCGATTGGTATCGCCATATCGGTGAATCACCGTCTTTATTTGTTAACGCGGCAACCTGGGGTCTATTAATCACCGGCAAACTGGTTGGCACGCATAGCGAACACGGTCTTGCGTCTACGTTAACAAAATTGATTGCACGCACCGGCGAACCGTTGATACGCAAAAGCGTCGATCTGGCAATGCGCATGCTGGGCAATCAATTCGTCACCGGTGAAACCATTGATGCCGCGCTGGAAAACAGCGGTGAAAGAGAAGCATCAGGTTACACTTTTTCGTACGACATGTTGGGTGAGGCGGCGCTGACTGCACATGATGCCGAACAGTATTACGCTGCCTATCAAAACGCGATCCATGCGATCGGCCGCGCATCGAATGGCAAAAGAATCAAAAACGGTCCCGGCATTTCCGTCAAATTATCCGCACTGCATCCGCGTTATTCACGCGCACAACGCACGCGTGTTATCGCTGAATTGCTGCCACGATTAAAGAATTTGTTTTTGCTCGCTAAACAATATGACCTTGGCTTGAACATCGATGCAGAAGAGGCCGACCGTTTGGAATTGTCTCTCGACCTGATAGAAAAGTTGGCGCTTGATCCGGATCTTGCCGGCTTCAACGGCATCGGTTTTGTCATTCAAGCCTATCAAAAAAGAGCGCCGTTTGTGATCGACTATCTGATCGATTTGGCACATCGTAGCGGCCATCAAATAATGATTCGACTGGTCAAAGGCGCGTACTGGGACACGGAAATCAAACGTGCACAAGTAGATGGCTTATCAGGGTATCCGGTCTACACACGCAAAATGTATACCGATCTTTCCTATCTGGCGTGCGCACAAAAATTACTCGCTGCTGCAGCCTTTGTCTATCCGCAATTCGCAACGCACAATGCGTTATCGATGTCGACAATTTATACGTGGGCGCAGCAACAAGGAATCACGAATTACGAATTTCAATGCCTGCATGGAATGGGCGAGACGCTATACGATCAAATCGTCGGCGCTGCCAGGTTAGGGCAGCGCTGCCGTATTTATGCGCCGGTTGGATCGCATCGCACATTGCTTGCATATCTGGTGCGGCGCTTGCTGGAAAACGGTGCGAACTCTTCTTTTGTTAATCAGCTTGTCGACGAAAACATATCGATTGATTCATTGCTTGCCGATCCAATCGTCAACGTGAAAAATATGGATGGTGCACCGCATCCCGATATTCCGTTACCGATACACTTGTTTGGTGATGAACGCTTAAATTCAACGGGGCTCGATTTAAGTAATGAATTGGTGCTCTGTGAAATTGATCAGGCATTGCAACAGTTCAGTACACATCAATGGTGTGCAAAACCTTTACTGTTTAAAAATCGTGTTGCCAACACAAAAGCTGTATCGATATTCAATCCCGCTGACCACCGTGATGTCGTCGGGCAGGTAATAGAGTCAACCGCTGAAGATATCGCAGACGCATTAACTTCTGCTTCAGAATTTGCACTGGACTGGCAGTCTACGTCACCAATGACTCGCGCTGCCGCATTAATATCGGCGGCCGAGCTATTTGAAAAACACCGATTTGAATTGATGGCCCTGGCAATAAGAGAAGCCGGCAAGTCTTTGCCTAATGCGATCGGTGAAGTCCGCGAAGCGGTCGATTTTTTATGCTATTACGCATCGCAGGTGCAGAACGAATCCAATGTTCTTGCAATCGGTCCCGTTGTTTGTATCAGTCCATGGAATTTCCCACTTTCCATTTTTATTGGCGAAGTGAGTGCCGCACTTGCAGCCGGCAATGTCGTTCTGGCAAAACCTGCGGAACAAACGCCATTGATTGCTTACCGCGCTATCCAATTATTGCATCAAGCGGGAATTCCACGCGCTGCATTACAATTTTTGCCGGGCCGAGGTGAAACGGTCGGCGCCAAGTTGATTGCCGATGAGCGAACCGGCGGTGTTGTATTTACCGGCTCTACCGAAGTGGCGCGACAGATCAATCAAACTCTTACTCAGCGCTCAGTAAAAGAGTCGCGTGATCTGGTATTGATTGCCGAAACCGGCGGACAAAATGCGATGATTATCGATTCAAGTGCGTTGCCTGAACAAGTGGTCCAGGACGTCATCAGCTCTGCTTTTGACAGTGCGGGACAACGTTGTTCCGCTTTGCGCGTTCTTTGTTTGCAAGAAGAAATTTCTGAAAAAATTTTGAGCATGTTGAAAGGTGCGATGCAGGATTTATGCATTGGAAATCCCGATCACTTGGCGATTGATGTAGGGCCGGTTATTGATGCAGATGCAAAGAGTGGATTGGAAAATTATCTCAATAAGATGAAAGAAAAAGCGAAGAATTTTTTCCAGTTGCCTGTTTCATCTTCAATTCAGTTCGGTACATTTGTTATGCCAACTGTTTTGGAAATTTCATCTCTCTCCGAATTAACGCACGAAGTATTCGGTCCGGTATTGCACGTCATTCGCTTTAAACGCGATGATCTGCCTGAATTGGTTAATTCAATCAATGCACTGAATTATGGTTTAACGTTAGGTATCCATTCGCGGATCGATGAAACGATAGAATTTATTACGTCGCGTGCTCATGTTGGAAACATCTATGTGAATCGCAATATTATCGGTGCGGTAGTGGGTGTACAACCTTTTGGTGGAGAGAATAAATCCGGCACCGGTCCGAAAGCCGGCGGACCTCTGTATTTAAAACGATTACAAAAAAATCCTTCCATTCAATTTGGAAAACATTCTTCTTATGAAAAATTGGCCCCATGTTCATTTGAATTAAGGACATTTACAGATTGGCTTTCTACACGAAACCTTTCTCATATTTCTACACTAGCGAAACGATATGTCGATGACTCTTTGGCTGGGACTCGTCAAAATTTATCCGGTCCAACCGGTGAGCAAAACACTTTATCATTTGTACCGCGTGGAAAAATCTTGTGTTTCGCCAGCACTCAGTCAACACTACTTAATCAATTGGCCGCTGTATTGGCAACTGAAAATGTACCTATATTAATTACCAAGACAATTGATTTGCTTCCACCGGATTTTCCTGCTGCAGTACGAGATATTATTGAAGGAGTAGAAAAACTGGAATTGCTGGAAAAAGGTATTCAAATTGCTTTGGTCGAGCGTAATCTTTTATCGACAGCATATCCTATCCTTGCCAATCGATCGGATTCTTTGATTTCAATAATTGAGACTGATGACCATGTTGAAATTCCGATTTGGCGATTGGTAGTTGAACGTGCTTTATGTATCAACACGACAGCTGCAGGTGGCAACGCACGATTAATGTCGCATAGTGCTTAACTATTTCCGCATGCTCTTCTAATAATATTGAATGCATATTGTGCAGCAACACGATCGATAAACTGCATGAAATCTTTCGGTGAATCTTCGTTTGCGTTATCCGAAATTGTGCGGATGATCGAAAAGGGTACCCCAAACTCAAAACATACTTGAGCAACTGCAGCACCTTCCATTTCTACTGCCAATAATTCCGGAATGGCATTCTTCAATTCTTTCAATCTTCCTCTATCTGTAATGAACTCATCACCGCTGGCCAGTAATCCTTGATGTACTTTGGGATTACCAATATTGAAAGTGGCTCTGTCTGTTGCATTGATCGTTTGCTGTAAATCTTCAGTAATAAAACTATGTGCGGCATCGGTTAATAAATTTGATAAATATTTATCCGATGGAAATCGAGAAACACCAGTAAGCGGCACTTCAAACCGAGGAAAGAGTGGTGATGTATTCATATCATGCTGTATCAAGCTTTCCGCAACAACAATATCTCCAACAGCAACACTTGGATCCGCTGATCCTGCAACGCCTGTAAACAATACATGCGTGACATTAAAGCGTTCGATCAGAGTCGCTACTGTCGTTGCAGCTGCAACCTTGCCGATTCGCGACAAAACACAGGTGCAATCAATTTCCCATAATTTGCCGGTTACGTAATCACGCATTCCTCTATTTACCAATTGCGTGTCTTGCATCGTATCGATGATTCCTGTTTGTTCCTGTTTCAATGCACTGATAAGGCCAAGATGGATTGGTGTTGTAGGCATATTCTATTTATTGAGTTTTGTTGTTGGTGTTTTACGGTTTGGTAAAGTGTTTAGGGTTTTAATTAGATTGATATATATAAGTTTAGTAGTAATAGTTAACGCTGCGTTTTTCTGTGGATAAAGGTTAATTCATACTTACAATCAAAGACTTAATGGTTGAATAAGTAGCGAATAAATTTTGTATTCAAACCGGATAAATTCTGCACAAAAAACTCGACTTGGATAACTTTCGAGATTCCCACATTCCTTATTCAAGATATCCACAGGCTTATTAACAAATTAATAGTATTAAAGAGTAGTCGCTCTGCAAAGTTAGTGATACTTTACGAAATGTTTTTGATAGCCAGCCAATGCCATCTTCAAAATTTGATTTATTGAAGGATTTCCATGTCAACTTTATCACCTAAAGTTATCTCACATTACATAAACGGAAAACAGACGCTATCCATAGGCAAACGTTGCCAGGACGTTTTTAATCCGGCAACCGGCGAGGTGAGGGGGCAGGTTTCACTGGCAGATCAGGCCGATGTAACAGCTGCAATAGAAGCAGCCCATCAAGCTGCGCCAGGCTGGGCTAATACAGAACCACTCAAGCGCGCCAGAGTTTTGTTCAAATTCAGGGATTTGTTGGAAAAGAATCATGATTCGTTGGCGATGGCGATTACACGTGAACATGGAAAAGTGTTTTCGGATGCCAAGGGTGAAGTTACGCGTGGTTTGGAAATTGTCGAGTTTGCTTGTGGTGCCCCTCAATTATTAAAAACGCAATTTAGCGACAATATTGGTGGGGGAATTGATAATTGGCAGCTGCGCCAACCACTGGGTGTCACGGTCGGCATCACGCCTTTTAACTTTCCTGTGATGGTTCCTCTATGGATGGCGCCGATGGCAATTGCCACTGGCAATACCTTTATTCTCAAACCGTCAGAACGTGATCCTTCGCCGTCACTAATGCTTGCCGAGTTATTTGCCGAAGCCGGTTTGCCGAATGGCGTATTCAATGTAGTGCAGGGCGATAAAGTCGCCGTCGATGCTTTAATTCATCATCCAGAGGTAAAAGCCGTATCGTTTGTCGGCTCAACGCCGATTGCAGAATATATATATACCGAAGGCACACGGCGCAAGGGTGCGTATCCATTAAGAGTGCAGGCGTTGGGTGGCGCGAAGAATCATTTGGTCGTGATGCCTGATGCGAATCTTGATCAAGTTGTCGATGCGTTGATTGGCGCGGCTTATGGTTCTGCAGGCGAGCGCTGCATGGCTATTTCGGTTGCGGTAGTTGTTGGTGACATTGCTGATCGGGTAGTGTCGGCACTTATTCCCAGAGTGAAGGCACTTAAAATCAAAAATGGTGCGGATAAGGATGCTGAGCTCGGACCGGTTATTACAGCTGCACATAAGGCAAAAATCGAAAGTTATATTGCGGATGGAATAGAGGCAGGCGCGCATTTACTGGTAGATGGACGAGGATTGAAAGTAACTGGATGCGAGAATGGATTTTTTCTTGGTGGGTCTTTATTTGATCACGTTAGGCCGTCGATGAAAATTTACCAGGAAGAGATTTTCGGCCCGGTATTAGGAGTGGTGCGTGTTCCGGATTTTGCTTCTGCGGTGAAGCTGATTAATGCACATGAATTTGGTAACGGCGTGTCTTTGTTTACGTCGGATGGAAACACTGCCCGGGAATTTTCACGTCAAATTGAAGTCGGCATGGTCGGAATCAATGTGCCGATTCCTGTGCCGATGGCCTGGCATTCCTTCGGCGGATGGAAGCGCTCTTTGTTCGGTGATGTGCATGCGTACGGGGAGGAGGGCGTACGATTTTATACGCGCTATAAATCGATCATGCAGCGTTGGCCGCAAACCATTGTCAAGGGTGCAGAGTTCACGATGCCGGTTGCAAAGTGAGTTTTCATTTATAACTGGAAAGTAGCGCATGGAATTTGCGGGCAAGTACGATTACATCATTATTGGCGCAGGTACGGCCGGTTGTGTATTGGCCAATCGATTAACGCAAGACCCTTCTATCAAGGTGTTGCTGATCGAAGCAGGGCGCAAGGATGATTACCTTTGGATCCATATTCCGGTTGGGTATCTATATTGCATTAACAATCCACGAACCGATTGGTTGTATCGTACGGAAGCAGATGCCGGCTTGAATGGTCGCAGTTTGATTTATCCGCGCGGTAAGGTGTTGGGCGGCTCATCTTCTATTAATGGCATGATTTATATGCGAGGACAAGCTCGTGATTATGATGAATGGGCCAAATTGACGGGAGATCTGAATTGGTCATGGCAGCATGTTTTGCCATTATTCAAAATGAGCGAAGATTACCACAAAGGCGGTGATGAGTTTCATGGAGCAGGGGGTGAATGGCGCGTTGAAAAGCAGCGACTGTCCTGGAAAATTCTTGATGCCTTTCGTGATGCGGCGGCTCACGTCGGGATTCCCAAGTCGGACGATTTCAATCGCGGCGACAATTTCGGATGCGGCTACTTTGAGGTGAATCAGCGACGGGGATTTCGGTGGAGCACGGCAAGAGCGTTTCTGAAGCCGGCAAGTAACCGAGGTAATTTGGAAATCATGACCGGTTGTCACGTCAAGCGTTTGATTACTGAACAAACTGATCATGGCGTTATTTGCACCGGAGTGGAGTTCTCCGGCGGCGGCAGCGAATGGCGTGCTGATGCACATGTTGAAACGCTATTAACCGCGGGTGCGATAGGTTCACCGCAAATTTTGCAATTATCGGGAATTGGACCTGCGCCTTTATTAAAACAGCACAATATCCCGGTTTTAGTTGATGCACCTGGTGTAGGTGAAAATCTGCAAGACCATCTTCAATTGCGTATGGTATTCAAATTACAAGGCGCAAAGACGCTGAATACTATGGCAGCAGGCTGGTTCGGCAAAATGAAAATAGGTTTGGAATATCTGCTTCGCCAAACCGGTCCGATGTCGATGGCCCCGTCACAATTGGGTGCTTTTGCCAAATCCAACCCATCGGAAGCGACACCTAACCTTGAATATCATGTTCAACCGCTATCACTGGATAAGTTCGGCGATCCGCTGCATCCCTTTCCTGCATTTACTGCTAGTGTGTGCAATTTACGGCCAACTTCACGCGGCCATGTGCGCATTGCATCGGGAAATACGGCTGATGCTCCGAAGATGACGCTTAATTATTTAAGTACGCCTGAAGATAAAAAAATTGCTGTTGAAGCAATAAATCTAACTCGCAAGATTGTTTCCGCTCCACCAATGCAAATGTTTGTTCCAATTGAATTAAAACCTGGTGTACATTATCGCTCTGAAGAAGAACTTGCTAATTCTGCAGCTGATATTGGGACAACAATTTTTCACCCGGTTGGCACTTGCAAAATGGGTACGAACCTGGATTTGTCTGCCGTAGTAGATAGTGAGTTGTGTGTAAAAGGCGTTAAGGGATTGAGAGTAGTCGATGCATCCATTATGCCGACAATCACCTCCGGAAATACCAACTCGCCGACAATAATGATTGCGGAGCGAGCCGCCCAGTTAATAATGGCGGCGCGGTCTTAACTAATTGCTGTCAAGATGCATGTAAAAATTGAGATTCATCAAGCACTGTTGAGTTTCATACAATTTTTATTGCCGGAGAGCATTGAGGACGGTATGATACGCAAATTGCGTAAATGATGTATAAATAGCAACAGGGAGATACGATGACCGATGTCATCTTAGAGACAAAGCAGCTCACCAAAGAATTCAAGGGATTCACGGCGGTTAGTTCTGTGAATCTGCAAATTCAACGTGGTCACATCCATGCATTGATTGGGCCAAATGGCGCAGGAAAAACAACCTGTTTTAACCTGTTAACCAAATTTCTGACCCCAAGCTCCGGCCAAATTCTTTTTAACGGCAAAGATATAACTGCCGCTAAATCAGCCCAAATATCGCGTCAAGGCATCATTCGCTCTTTCCAGATTTCCGCAGTTTTCCCGCACATGAGCGTACTGGAAAATGTGCGTATTGGACTGCAACGGAAATTGGGTACGTCGTTCCATTTTTGGAAAAGTGAAAAGACTTTGTCTCACTTAAATGACCGGGCAATGGCATTGTTAGCTGAGGTGGATTTGGCGGATTTTGCTGATTCTTTAACGGTGGACCTTCCTTATGGGCGGAAGCGTGCGCTTGAAATTGCCACAACATTGGCGATGGAACCGGAGCTGATGCTGTTGGATGAGCCGACTCAAGGTATGGGGCACGAGGATGTGCATCGCGTAACTACTCTGATTAAAAAAGTATCTGCCGGTCGTACCATCCTGATGGTTGAACATAATATGAGCGTGGTTTCGGGTATCTGCGACAGAATCTCGGTTTTGCAGCGTGGTGCCATGCTGGCAGAAGGCAACTACGAAGAGGTATCCAAGAATCCACAAGTGATGGAGGCGTATATGGGTACGACTTCCGGCGCGATGGAAGGAGCGCATTAATGGCTGAGACCGCACTCGAAATTAGTAATCTGCACGCCTGGTATGGCGAGTCGCATATTCTGCACGACATAAATTTGAAGGTAAATCAAGGTGAAGTGGTAACTTTGCTTGGACGAAATGGTGCCGGCCGTACCACCACATTGCGCGCCATTATGGGTTTAACGGGCGTTCGTAAAGGCTCCATTAAAATCAACGGCGTTGAATCGATCGGCCTTCCAACATACAAGATTGCCCATCTTGGTGTTGGTTATTGTCCGGAAGAGCGCGGTATCTTTTCTTCTCTTTCGACGGAAGAAAACCTGCTGTTGCCCCCGATGGTATCGAAGACAAATAAAGGCATGTCGATAGAAGAGATCTATGACATGTTCCCCAATTTAAAAGAACGCAAAACTAGTCAGGGAACACGCCTGTCCGGCGGCGAGCAACAAATGCTAGCAGTTGGACGCATTTTGCGTACAGGTTCGCGACTTTTATTGCTTGATGAGATTTCCGAGGGATTGGCTCCTGTGATCGTGCAAGCACTGGCGCGCATGATCCTTACCCTGAAGGCGATGGGCTATACCATTGTGATGGTTGAACAGAATTTCCGCTTCGCTGCTCCATTGGCGGATCGGTTTTATGTGGTGGAGCATGGCCAGGTTGTTGAGGCTTTTGCTGCATCAGAATTGGACGCCAAGATGCCAGTCTTGAACACACTTTTGGGCGTATAACTTTGTTAATAAGAAGACGTTAGTCTTTGTAAAATTAGATAGGAGAGCTTCATGCAATTTAAATTAAAAACACTGACCTTGGCCGTATCCGCTGCTGCGGTAATGGGCTATGTGGCACCGGCTTCAGCCGAAATTTCAGGCGACGTCATCAAGATCGGTTTGATCACCGATATGTCAGGCGTGTATGCGGACCTGGACGGTCCAGGCGGTGTTGAAGCAGTCAAGATGGCGATTGCCGATATGGGCGGCAGCATCAATGGCAAAAAGATTGAATTCGTGGTTGCCGACCATTTGAATAAAGCCGATATCGCGGCAAGTAAAGCACGCGAATGGTTCGATACCCAAGGTCTCGACATGTTGTTGGGCGGTACCAATTCTGCGACCAACCTGGCGATGGCCAAGGTTGCGCAAGAAAAGAAAAAGCCATTCATCTCAATCGGCGCCGCTTCGACCGCATTGACCAATGCCGCTTGTTCCCCGTACACCGTGCATTATGCATATGACACCGCAGCATTGGCACGCGGCACCGGTGGTGCGATCGTCAAACAAGGCGGCAAGAAATGGTTCTTCCTGACCGCTGACTATGCATTCGGTGCAGCATTGGAAAAAGACACCAGCGATGTGGTCAAAGCCAACGGCGGCACTGTTGTCGGCGAAGTCAAGCATCCATTGTCGGCATCGGATTTCTCGTCATTCCTGTTGCAGGCACAGTCTTCCGGCGCACAAATCCTCGGTATGGCAAACGCTGGTGGCGACACCGTCAACACCATCAAAGCCGCCAACGAATTTGGCATCACCAAATCGATGAAACTGGCCGGCTTGTTGATGTTTGAACCGGATATTCATTCCCTCGGGTTGGAATTGACCAAAGGTATGTACTTGACCAGCGCCTGGTATTGGGATTTGAATCCGGAAACACGCGCATGGTCCAAACGCTTCTATGCCGTTCGCAAAGTAGAGCCTACTTATTTGCAGGCAGCGGATTACTCGGCAACACGTACCTACTTGAATGCGGTCAAGGCAATCGGTACCGACGATGGCGACAAGGTCATGGAGCAGCTGAAAAAGACCAAGATCAGCGACATGTTCACCGCCAATGGCGTGATCCGTCCGGATGGCCGCATGGTGCATGACATGTACCTGATGCAAGTGAAAACACCTGCTGAATCGAAAGCACCATGGGATTATTTCAAAGTGGTGGAAACGATCCCAGGCGACAAGGCGTACATGACCAAAGCTGAATCGACCTGCGCACTCTGGAAATAACTGTTCTGTCCGCGGCGCGCCGTGTATTTAGGCGCGCCGTATTCTTTGGTTTCTCACCTTCGGGTGATCTTCTCTTTATATTGCTATGGAAATATTCGGCCTTCCCTTGCAAGCGTTGTTAAGCCAGCTCTTAATCGGTTTAGTCAATGGCTCGTTTTATGCGATGTTGTCACTAGGCTTGGCTGTTATTTTCGGCTTGCTTAACGTAATTAATTTTGCCCATGGCGCCATGTATATGATGGGTGCATTTATCACATGGATGGCAATGAATTATTTTGGCGTGAATTATTGGGTCATGCTGATTGCAGCGCCACTTCTAGTGGGTGTATTCGGTATATTGGTTGAGAAGACCATGCTCAAGCGGCTATATAAATTAGACCCCATATATGGCTTGTTATTCACATTCGGTGTCACCTTAGTTATCGAAGGATTGTTTAGATCATTCTTTGGTGTTTCCGGACAACCTTATTCAGTACCGGAAGCTCTGTCGGGATCAACAAACCTGGGCTTCATGTTTTTGCCGAATTATCGTGCATGGGTAGTCGTAGCATCGTTGGTTGTCTGTTTCTCAACATGGTTTGTCATTGAAAAAACCAAGCTGGGTGCGTATTTGCGAGCTGGTACAGAAAATCCAAAATTGGTAGAAGCATTCGGTATTAATGTCCCGCTCATGGTGACGCTTACCTATGGCTTCGGAGCTGCTCTAGCCGGTTTCGGCGGCGTTCTCGCTGCGCCTGTCATTCAGGTAAATCCGCTGATGGGTTCCAACCTTATTATTGTCGTATTCGCCGTAGTTGTTATCGGCGGAATGGGTTCGATCCTTGGGTCGATTATTACCGGCTTGGGACTGGGCCTTATTGAAGGCTTGACGCGCGTTTTCTATCCTCAAGTTTCTGCGACTGTAGTCTTTATTATTATGGCGATTGTCTTGATGATCCGGCCAGCAGGCTTATTCGGTAAAGAGAAGTAAAGTCAACCTTCTTAATAATAGGCGAGTGTTTATCTGAATGTGTAAGGCCGGGAGTGCCGGCAGAAATGGTGGAATCATGAATAAAAAAGTTGGATACGGAGTTGCAATAGTTTTGGCGGTAGCAGCGCCGTTCTTTTTGTATCCGATCTTTTTAATGCAGTTACTTTGCTTTGCTCTATTTGCTAGTGCATTCAATTTGCTGATGGGTTATACAGGCTTACTTTCATTTGGCCACGCGGCTTTCTTTGGCACGGCAGGTTATATCACCGGCTATGCATTGAAAAATTGGGGCGTGACACCAGAAATAGGTTTGCTTTTGGGCACAACAGCTGGGGCCTTAGTAGGCGCAGTTGTCGGCGGATTGGCTATCAGACGGCAAGGTATTTATTTTTCGATGATTACACTTGCTATGGCGCAAATGATCTATTTCTTGTGCTTACAACTTCCGCAAACTGGTGGGGAAGATGGCTTGCAAGGCGTGCCCCGCGGTAAGTTGTTAGGTCTAATTGATCTCAGCAATGATCTGACGATGTATTTCGTAGTGTTAGCAATTTTTATTGCTATGCTCGCCCTGATTACTCGCATTGTTCATTCGCCATTTGGGCAAGTGTTGAAGGCGGTAAAAGAAAATGAACCACGTGCTATCTCGCTTGGTTATGACGTTGATAAATATAAACTCGTTGCATTTGTATTGTCGGCAGCCTTGGCGGGCTTAGCAGGTGCTATGCAAACCTCCGTGCAAGGATTCGAGACGTTATCCAATGTCCACTGGAGCTTGTCTGGCTTGGTAATTCTTATGACCTTGGTTGGTGGAGTGGAAACTATCGTGGGTCCGATCTTGGGCGCTTTCATTATCATTGCGCTGGAAAACAAGCTTGGTGATATCGGTAATTGGCTGTTGAGCGTGACACATATTGAATGGTTTGGAACGTTGGGCGAATCGGTAAATATTGTGACCGGATTTATTTTTATTATTTGTGTGCTTTCATTCCGCCGCGGAATCATTGGAGAAATCATTGCCCATTTTGGCAAGGCACGCACCAAGTGATCTAAAACTGCAAAGCAAAACACGATCGGGGTTTTGTTCCGGGTACACTACAGGCTTTTACGAGAAATACGTAAAAGCCTGTTTTATTTTGTGGTGCCAAATCTAAGACTAACCCTAACCATTAATGTGACGACAAAGTAAATCGTGAACTTGAGTCATGAGGATAAATGAAAGGGTTCAGCCGGCATGGTTGATATGAACATGTATTCTCTGGCTCTGTATGCTGCCGCATTTCTAGCTGGGCTGGTTGATGCGGTGGTTGGCGGCGGCGGGCTCATTCAACTTCCTGCTTTATTCTCCGCTTTCCCCAATGCGCTGGCGGCAACGCTATTCGGTACAAATAAATTGGCGGGCCTATGGGGAACATCGTTTGCCGCCCTTAGTTTTTCCAAGAGAGTTCCCTTGAAATGGGGCGCTGTTGCGCCGGCTGCGTTGGCGGCTTTTGTTATGGCATTTACGGGCGCTTATACCGTTACATATATCTCGACCGAGCTTATTCGCAAATTCTTACCGCTCATTTTAATTTTTATAGCACTTTATACCATTAGCAAAAAAGAGCTGGGACATATTCATGCGCCTTTGCATAAAGGGATGAAGGAATCATTCTGGGCTGTAATGATAGGAGGCTGTATTGGATTTTACGATGGCTTTTTTGGTCCAGGAACTGGTAGTTTTTTAGTGTTCTTGTTCGTACGGTTCTTCGGGTTTGATTTTCTAAGGGCCTCAGCAGCTGCCAAGGTTGTAAACGTTGCCTGCAATCTCGCTGCATTAATATGGTTTAGTTATAGTGGCCATGTGTTATGGAAGGTCGGTTTGGTTATGGCCATACTAAACGTTGCGGGCTCCATAGCCGGAAGCCATCTGGCTATGAGCCGTGGGAGTCAATTCATTCGGAAAATATTTTTATTTGTCGTTTCCCTCTTAATCCTTAAAACGAGCAGGGACGCATTCTTTCCCGCCTGATTTAATGTTTCACGTGAAACGCTCCCCAATCTAAATTATTGATTGTTTGTGTTTCACGTGAAACATATCGACACAAACACGTGGAGATATGCGCGCGGCAGGTTAAAAGACTTTATAATCTCGCCTCTCTAGTTGTCTCTGACGAGGCGAAAAATGCTTTTTCCAAAAGAGTTTGATGTGATCGTTGTGGGTGGCGGCCATGCGGGTACCGAGGCTGCACTTGCTTCGGCACGCATGGGTCAAAATACTCTCTTGCTTACGCATAATATTGAAACCCTGGGGCAAATGTCTTGCAATCCATCAATTGGCGGAATCGGCAAAGGGCATCTCGTTAAAGAGGTCGATGCTATGGGTGGGGCGATGGCAATAGCCACGGACGAGGCCGGTATTCAATTTCGTATCCTCAATTCGTCAAAAGGGCCGGCGGTTCGTGCCACTCGTGCCCAAGCAGATCGTATCTTGTATAAAAAAGCGATTCGGGACCGGCTGGAAAATCAGGAAAATTTGTGGTTGTTTCAGCAGGCGGTAGACGATTTAATGGTGGAGGGTGATCGCGTTGTTGGGGCTGTTACCCAAGTTGGCATCAAGTTTCGCGCCCGTGCCGTAGTGCTAACAGCCGGCACCTTCCTGGACGGAAAAATTCACGTTGGCTTAAATAATTATTCTGCGGGGCGAGCAGGGGATCCTCCGGCTGTTTCGTTGTCCGCAAGATTGAAAGAATTGAAGTTGCCACAAGGCCGACTAAAAACGGGAACGCCGCCACGTATTGACGGACGTTCTATTAATTTTTCAGTGATGCAAGAACAGCCAGGCGATCTGGATCCCATCCCGGTATTTTCCGTAATGGGAACGGTTGATATGCATCCCAGGCAGTTGCCATGCTGGATCACGCATACGAATGAACGGACGCATGAAATCATCCGCGCCGGGTTGGATCGCAGTCCGATGTACACGGGTGTAATTGAGGGCGTTGGTCCGCGGTATTGCCCATCAATCGAAGATAAGATTCATCGATTTGCTGGGAAGGACTCGCATCAAATTTTTATGGAGCCGGAAGGCCTTACTACCAACGAGTTTTATCCGAATGGCATTTCTACCAGTCTGCCATTCGATGTTCAGTTGGCGTTGGTTCAATCGATGGTGGGCTTGGAGCAGGCCCACATACTCCGGCCCGGCTACGCCATTGAATATGATTATTTTGACCCGCGTGGCTTAAAGGCTTCATTGGAAACAAAGGTTGTGCAAGGTTTGTATTTTGCAGGACAGATCAATGGAACGACCGGTTATGAAGAGGCGGCAGCGCAGGGCATGCTGGCGGGGCTGAATGCGGCTCTTTATACGCAAGAACGAGATGCATGGACGCCTGGGCGCGATGAGGCTTACCTTGGCGTACTGGTTGATGATTTGATTACGCAAGGCGTACAAGAGCCGTATCGTATGTTTACCAGCCGCGCCGAATATCGATTAAGCCTGCGTGAAGACAATGCTGACATGCGTTTGACAGAAATTGGCCGCAAGCTTGGCTGCGTGGGCGATGTGCAATGGGCCGCGTTTGAGAAGAAGCGCGAAGCTGTGGCGCGTGAGTTGGAACGATTGAAAACAAGCTGGGTTAGCCCCAAAGTCTTGTCTGACGCAGAAGCTGAGCGCGTTTTGGGCAAGAATATTGAACGTGAGTATGCGCTTGCAGACTTGCTAAGCCGCCCGAATGTTAGCTATGACAACTTGATGTCACTAAAAGGACGCGATGGACAAGATGTGGCTGGACCAGGCGTGGATGACGCGGCAGTCAAAGAACAGCTCGAAATCCAGCTTAAATATGCCGGCTATATAGACCGTCAGGCAAAAGAAGTGGCGCGTCATGAACATTACGAGAATTTGAAATTGCCGATCGACTTTGACTACATGGAGGTCAAGGGTTTATCGATCGAAGTGAAACAAAAGTTGAACAAACATCGTCCAGAAAGCTTGGGACAAGCTTCAAGAATTTCTGGGGTAACGCCAGCCGCAATTTCCTTATTGTTGGTGCATCTCAAAAAAGGGGGCGTAAAAGGCTTTGCATACACCTCCACAGATACAAAGGCAGCATGAAGCAATTTGATCGTGTCGGCATAGCAGAAGTGTTGCGAGAGGGCGCACGTAATTTGGATGTCGCAATAAATAATGCGCAGATAGAAAAATTGTTGGACTATCTCGCGTTAATGATCAAATGGAATGGCGTATACAACCTTACCGCTGTGCGAGATCCGGCGCACATGGCGATACAGCATTTGCTCGATTCGTTGGCAGTGGTGCCGGCGTTTGCGAATGCGAAAAATGTCTTGGACGTAGGATCGGGTGGTGGATTGCCCGGGATTGTGCTGGCAATCTGGGCTGCTGAAGCAAATCCACAAATGCGTGTGTCGATGATCGACACCGTGCATAAGAAAACGGCATTTCTCACGCAGGTAAAAGCAGAACTGAATTTGCAAAACGTGACAATTTATACTGCGCGAGTCGAGCAGCTCCAAGTCGCGCAGAAATTTGATGTCATTACATCGCGTGCATTCGCAGAGCTCATAGATTTTGTAACATGGGCAGCACATTTGTTGGCAGAAGATGGCCAATTCATTGCGATGAAAGGTGTGATGCCGACAGATGAAATTGCACGCATGCCGAAAGGGTGGCATGTGCAAAAGAGTGAGAAATTAAACGTGCCGGGATTGTCGGCTGAACGGCATTTGATTTTCATTAAAAGAGACACAGAACTTGTGTAGTGATTGCAGTAAAAAGCTGCATGTTTCGCAGCATAAAACGATCTATAAAATATGGCCAAAATTTTCTGTGTAGCGAATCAAAAAGGCGGAGTAGGGAAAACTACTACTGCAGTCAACCTTGCCGCAGGCATGGCACAAATTGGCCAGCGCGTTCTGTTGGTCGATCTCGATCCTCAGGGCAATGCAACGATGGGCGCCGGCATCAACAAGTCAACACTGACTGCATCAATCTACGAAGTCCTGGTGGGCATGTCGGATGTGAAAACGGCGCGGCAAACTTCCGAGACCGGAAATTTTGATGTACTCCCAGCGAATCGGGAATTGGCAGGCGCAGAAGTCGAGCTGGTGGAAATCGACAATCGTGAAAAGCGATTGAAAGATGCGCTGGCAGAAGTCGATACCGAATATGATTTTATGCTGATCGATTGTCCGCCGGCGTTATCGATGCTGACATTGAATGGCTTATGCGCAGCGCATGGTGTGATCATTCCGATGCAATGCGAGTATTACGCATTGGAAGGCCTCTCCGACTTGGTCAACACGATCAAGAAGGTACATGCCAAGCTCAACCCCGATCTAAAAATTATTGGCCTGTTGCGCGTGATGTTTGACCCGCGCATGACTTTGTCACAGCAAGTTTCTGCGCAGCTGGAACAGCATTTTGGCGACAAGGTTTTCCAAACCATCATTCCACGCAATGTGCGATTGGCAGAAGCGCCATCCTATGGCATGCCGGGCGTAAATTTTGATCTGGCGTCAAAAGGTGCGCAAGCATATATCGCGTTTGGCGCCGAGATGGTTGAACGAATTAAATCACTATAAAGAACGACATGGTTACGAAAAAATCGAAAGGCCTTGGCCGCGGACTGGATGCGCTACTAGGTGGATCGTCCGATATGGTAGAAGCAACGCCCAGTGTCCCGGGGGCTCCCTCAGCATTGCTCATCGCGCAGCTGCAGGCAGGCAAATATCAACCGCGTACCAGAATGGATGAAGGCGCATTGAATGAGCTCGCTGCATCGATTAAAGCACAGGGATTAATGCAACCAATTCTGGTGCGTCCTATTGTTCGCAGCAATGGCGGTGCGAGCTACGAAATCATTGCAGGAGAAAGACGTTTCCGTGCGGCGCAACTCGCGGGTCTGACCGAGGTGCCGGTGCTGGTCAAGGACGTCGACGATCAAGCCGCTGCAGCGATGGCCTTGATTGAAAATATTCAGCGTGAAGATCTTAATCCGTTGGAAGAAGCACAGGGTATACATCGGCTGATTACCGATTTTACTTTTACGCATGAACAAGCGGCAAGCGCGGTCGGTCGTTCAAGAAGCGCGGTGTCCAACTTGCTGCGCCTGTTAAATCTCGCGAAGCCCGTACAGACCATGTTGATGGCGGGCGATATCGATATGGGTCATGCGCGCGCATTGCTTGCAGTCGACAGCGCAACGCAAATCGTATTGGCTAATCAAGTGGTTGCTAAACGCATGTCGGTACGCGATACAGAAAAATTGGTGGTGCGCACGACTACCGAACAAGCATCGGCGAACAAGCCGCGCGAAAACAAAACAAAATCGCGGGACATCACGCGATTGGAAGAAGAGCTATCCGATGCGCTCGCTACACAAGTCGTCATCAAGCTTGGCGCAAAGAATAAAGGGCAACTCATTATTGATTTTGCAGATCTTGATGCGTTGGATGGCGTGATCGGGAAACTAAGGCGCGAGAATTAATTGCCACACATAACTAGAATACGAGAAACAATCTTTAACAATACTTGCCTAATCACAAGGCGATTTCTAGCTATAAAGATCCGTTTTCCGCACAGCAAATGTTTGACGTCAATAAGCTAAAACCCTTATAATCCCGTGGCTTCACGAAATGCATCAGTTGGTTGAAAAGTCTGCATTCAGTAATTGGATGCACTTGCATAAGCGCCTTGCTTGATGCGCGAATTTGGACAAGTATGCTGCGCATCGTTCTATTGCAATTTGCGACTACCGTTATCGCAGCATGTATAGCGGGTATTGTGGGCGGTGTGCCCGCATTGCTCTCGGCACTTTTCGGCGGCTTGTGTTGTGTCGTGCCAAATAGTTTGTTTGCGCTGCGTTTATTCGCAAATGCGCAAAAGGCAGAAAATGCCAACCCGATGTCTTTTTTTATCGGTGAATTTATCAAGATTGCATTGACGATTGCGCTCTTAGGCGCGGTCGCTTGGCTGTACCACGATTTGAACTGGCTGGCTCTGATCGCCGGGTTCATTGTGGCACTCAAAAGTTACATCATCTTATTATTTAGGCACTGACATGGCAACAGAACTGGCAGAGGGCGCGGGTCACCTTGCGGAAAATGCGCCGACTTATTCCGAATACATCATTCATCACCTTGGACATCTATCGTCCAAACATCAAGAAAGCATCATCGATTTTTCCATCATCAATATGGACACCGTATTTTGGTCCGTGTTGATTGGGGTCGTCAGTTTGCTGTTGATGTGGACTGCTGCTCGTCGCGCAACAGCGGGCGTGCCAGGCCGTTTTCAGGCGGCAGTCGAGATCCTGGTTGAAATGGTAGAAGACCAATCCAAATCGATAGTTCATGGCGATCGCACATTCATCGCTCCACTTGCACTGACAGTATTTATCTGGGTGCTGCTGATGAACTCGATGGACTTCTTGCCGGTCGATTTGTTTGCCTCAATATTCCATTTGCTTGGTCATGGCGAAATGCATAATCGTGTGGTTCCAACGGCCGACCTGAACGGCACTTTGGGAATGTCACTGGGTGTATTTGCGCTGATGATCTATTACAACTTCAAGATCAAGCGGCCGAGCGGTTTTGTGCATGAATTGCTTTGCGCACCATTCGGCACCGTCAAGCCGAGCATGAATCCGCTCTCATGGGTCGGTCTAATCCTTTTAACGATCGCCAATCTTGGTTTGAATATCATTGAGTTCGCCGCCAGAACCGTCTCGCTTGGTATGCGGCTGTTTGGCAATATGTACGCGGGCGAATTGATTTTCTTGTTGATCGCATTGCTCGGTGCGAATGGCACTTGGTGGGGGCCTGGCGCGCATGTATTTCTCGGAATCATTTGGGGAATTTTGCATATGCTAATCGTCCCATTGCAAGCTTTCATTTTCATGATGTTGACCCTGGTGTATATCGGCCAGGCACATGAGTCGCATTAATCGGTTTGGTGTAAGCGCAGGTTTTCGCAGTATTTTGGTTTTAATTTTTTGACTTTGACTATCTAAGGAGTTTTCATGACTAACGTCGCATTTGTTGCATTGGCTTGTGGTTTGATCATCGGTCTGGGCGCTATCGGTGCTTGTATCGGTATCGGTATCATGGGCGGTAAATTCATCGAAGCTTCGGCTCGTCAGCCGGAACTGATGAATGCATTGCAAACCAAAATGTTCTTGTTGGCTGGTTTGATCGACGCGGCGTTCCTGATTGGCGTTGGTATCGCAATGATGTTCGCGTTCGCTAACCCATTCCTCAAGGGCTAATTAGCCATGTTCGATGTGCCGCACTTAAACGTTCGGCACACGTTATTCTGAGAAGGAAATTACCGTGAACTTGAATGCAACATTGATTGCGCAGTTCCTGGTTTTCTTCATCTTGGCAATGCTGACGATGAAATTCGTATGGCCGCCACTGATGAACGCACTCGATGAGCGCGCAAAGAAAATCATGGACGGCTTGGCTGCTGCCGACAAAGGCAAAGAAGCAATGGCTGCCGCAGAAAAGCGCGTGCAGATAGAACTTGCTTCCGCGCGAGACGAAGGTCAAAAGCGTATCGGCGAAGCTGAGAAGCGCGCATTAGGCATTATCGAAGAAGCCAAGAAAGCGGCATCTGATGAGGCTGCCCGGATTATCGCTGCTGCGAAAGCCGATGCAGAACAACAAGTGAACAAAGCGCGTGAAACATTGCGCGGCCAGGTTGCGACCCTCGCGGTCACAGGCGCCGAGCAAATTCTCAAGCGTGAAGTCAACGCGGCTGCACATGCGGACTTGTTGAACCAACTGAAAGCAGAGCTGTAATCATGGCTGAACTCGCAACGATTGCCCGCCCTTACGCAGAAGCTTTGTTCCGTGTGGCGAAATCCGGAAACCTGTCGGCCTGGTCCGATCTTGTTTCCGAGATGGCGCACGTTGCGGCCCATCCCGATGTCCAAGCGCTTTCGCATAACCCGAACGTATCGCACAAGTTGGTCGCTGATACGTTTCAGGTTTTGCTGAAGTCACCGCTGAATGCTGAAGCGAAAAACTTCATCAATATGCTGGTCGAAAATGGTCGCCTTACACTGTTGCCGGAAATCGGCGCGCAATTCCATGTGCTGAAGAATGCACAAGAAGGCGCAGCCGATGCCGAGATCAGCAGTGCATTTGCCCTTTCCGATGCGCAGGTCAAAGAGTTGGTCGCAACGCTGGAAAAGAAATTCGGCCGCAAGCTCAACCCATCAGTCAGCGTAGACAACTCGCTGATCGGTGGTGTGCGCGTGGTCGTCGGTGATGAAGTGCTCGACACCTCGGTGCGCGCCAAGCTGCAACAGATGCATGTTGCCTTGACAGCGTAACTTGACGCCAGAGCCCCTTGCGTAAGCAAAAGTAAGCACAGAGAAAATTTTAGGAGTTAGTATGCAACTCAACCCGTCTGAAATCAGCGAACTGATCAAGAGCCGCATCCAAGGCCTTGGTAACACAGCTGAGATTCGCAATCAGGGTACGGTCATTTCCGTATCCGACGGTATCTGCCGCATTCATGGTTTGTCTGACGTGATGCAAGGCGAGATGCTGGAATTCCCAGGTAACACATTCGGTCTCGCGTTGAACCTCGAGCGCGATTCGGTTGGTGCCGTTATTTTGGGTGAATACGAGCACATTTCTGAAGGCGACACGGTTAAATGTACCGGTCGTATTCTGGAAGTGCCGATCGGCCCGGAATTGAAAGGTCGTGTCGTTAATGCACTTGGTCAGCCTATCGATGGCAAAGGCCCGGTCAATGCAAAACTGTCCGCGCCGATTGAAAAAATCGCGCCGGGCGTTATTGCACGTCAGTCCGTTTCGCAGCCGATGCAAACCGGTTTGAAGTCAATTGACTCGATGGTGCCTATCGGCCGCGGTCAACGCGAATTGATCATTGGCGATCGTCAAACCGGCAAGACAGCGGTTGCGATTGACGCGATCATCAATCAAAAAGGCCAAGGCATGACATGTATCTATGTCGCCATCGGCCAAAAAGCTTCTTCGATCAAAAACATCGTGCGTTCGTTGGAACAGCATGGCGCGATGGAATACACGATCGTTGTTGCCGCTTCCGCCTCCGAATCCGCAGCGATGCAATTCGTGTCAGCCTACTCCGGCTGCGCGATGGGCGAATACTTCCGCGATCGCGGTGAAGATGCATTGATCGTGTATGACGACTTGTCCAAGCAAGCTGTCGCATATCGTCAAGTGTCGTTGCTGTTGCGCCGTCCACCAGGCCGTGAAGCTTATCCTGGCGACGTGTTCTATTTGCACAGCCGTTTGCTCGAGCGCGCAGCACGCGTCAATGAAGATTACGTTGAAGCGTTCACCAAAGGCGCCGTCAAAGGCAAGACAGGTTCATTGACCGCATTGCCGATCATTGAAACCCAAGCCGGCGACGTTTCCGCATTCGTTCCAACCAACGTGATTTCGATTACCGACGGTCAGATCTTCCTGGAAACATCCTTGTTCAACTCGGGTATCCGTCCAGCGATTAACGCCGGTATTTCCGTGTCACGTGTCGGTGGTGCAGCGCAGACCAAAGTCATCAAAGGTTTGTCCGGCGGTATCCGTACCGACTTGGCGCAGTATCGTGAATTGGCCGCTTTCGCGCAATTCGCATCTGACCTCGATGAATCGACCCGCAAGCAATTGGATCGTGGTGCACGTGTGACCGAGTTGCTGAAGCAAGCTCAATACTCTCCGCTGCCGATTTCGTTGATGGCCGTTTCACTGTT
This sequence comes from Burkholderiaceae bacterium, assembly GCA_036560485.1. GTDB lineage: Bacteria > Pseudomonadota > Gammaproteobacteria > Burkholderiales > Burkholderiaceae_D > DATBRC01. The sequence continues at coordinate 36,184 of DATBRC010000057.1, read as the reverse complement.
CGCAGTGAACAAGGGTTATTTCGACAGTATCGAAGTGAAGAAAGTATTGGCCTTTGAATCCGGTCTGCATGGCTTCATGAAAACCAGCCACGCTGCGTTGTTGCAGAAGATCGAAGAAACCAAGCAACTCGACAAGGACGGTGAAACAGCACTGGCCGCTGCGATTGCTGATTTCAAGAAAACATTCTGAGCCAACTAGCGACAAGGAGTAACAACTCATGGCGGTAGGCAAAGAGATACGTGGCAAGATCAAGAGCGTAGAGAATACGAAGAAGATCACCAAGGCGATGGAAATGGTCGCCGCATCCAAAATGCGCAAAGCGCAGGATCGGATGCGGTCCGCTCGTCCCTACAGTGACAAGATTCGTAATATCGCCGCAAACTTGGCAACGGCCAATCCAGAGTACACGCATCCGTTTTTGGTCAAGCAAGACAAGGCCAAAACGGTTGGCATCATCGTCGTCACAACCGATAAAGGTTTGTGCGGTGGCATGAATACCAATGCGTTGCGTCTGGTGACCACCAAGTTGCGCGAGCTCGAAGGTCAGGGCAGCAAGATCGAGGCTGTAGCAATCGGTAATAAAGGTTTTGGTTTCTTGAATCGTATTGGCGCAAAAGTAGTTTCGCATGCGACGCAACTCGGCGACACACCGCACCTGGACAAGCTGATTGGTCCGGTCAAGGTGTTGCTCGATGCGTACCAGGAAGGCAAGCTGGATGCGGTCTATTTGGTCTATACCAAGTTCATCAACACCATGAAGCAAGAGCCGATGATGGAGAAGTTGTTGCCATTGTCAGCTGACAAAATGCAGGGTGATAGAGGTAACCACTCGTGGGACTACATCTATGAACCTGATGCGCAGACAGTGATTGATGAATTGTTGGTGCGCTATGTCGAAGCATTGATCTATCAAGCCGTTGCAGAAAATCTCGCGTCCGAGCAATCGGCCCGGATGGTTGCGATGAAATCGGCGAGTGACAATGCAGGTAATGTGATTGGCGAGTTGAAACTGATTTACAACAAGACGCGTCAAGCAGCGATTACCAAAGAACTTTCCGAGATCGTCGCCGGTGCGGCAGCGGTTTAATAAATGATCAGTTCCTCCCCCTTCAAGGGGGAGGTTAGGTGGGGGATGGGTTTATTCAAGGTCATCGACCGAAACCCATCCCCACCCCGACCCTCCCCTTGAAAGGGAGGGGGCTGGAATGAAATGAATTTTAATTACTATTGAAGGAACGAAAATGGCTGATGGCAAAATCGTTCAGTGTATCGGCGCTGTGGTGGACGTTGAATTCCCACGTGACTCGATGCCCAAGGTGTACGATGCCTTGAAAATGGCAGGCTCCGAGCTGACCCTCGAAGTGCAACAGCAACTTGGCGACGGCATTGTCCGTACCATTGCGCTGGGTTCTTCGGACGGTCTGCGTCGCGGCATGGTGATTCAGAACACAGGCAAGCCGATCACGGTGCCTGTCGGTAAAGCGACCCTCGGTCGCATCATGGACGTGCTGGGCAATCCTATCGATGAATGCGGTCCGGTGAGCCACGCGCAAACTGCATCGATTCACCGTAAAGCACCGGTGTACGACGAACTGTCGCCATCGACCGACTTGCTGGAAACAGGCATCAAGGTTATTGACCTGGTTTGCCCGTTTGCCAAAGGCGGTAAAGTTGGTCTGTTCGGCGGCGCGGGTGTGGGCAAGACCGTGAACATGATGGAACTGATCAACAACATCGCTAAAGCACACAGTGGTTTGTCCGTGTTTGCCGGCGTGGGTGAGCGTACTCGTGAGGGTAACGACTTCTACCACGAAATGTCTGACGCTAAAGTGGTGGATCTGGAAAACCCAGAGAACTCCAAAGTGGCGATGGTCTACGGTCAGATGAACGAACCGCCTGGTAACCGTCTGCGTGTTGCGTTGACCGGTTTGACGATTGCGGAATCGTTCCGTGACGAAGGCCGTGACGTGTTGTTCTTCGTGGATAACATCTACCGCTTCACATTGGCCGGTACCGAAGTGTCCGCGCTGTTGGGTCGTATGCCTTCCGCTGTGGGTTATCAACCGACACTGGCTGAAGAAATGGGCCGTCTGCAAGAGCGTATTACCTCGACCAAGACCGGTTCGATCACATCGATCCAGGCCGTCTACGTTCCAGCCGATGACTTGACCGACCCGTCGCCAGCAACCACCTTTGCTCACTTGGATTCCACCGTTGTGTTGTCGCGTGATATCGCATCGTTGGGTATTTATCCAGCGGTTGATCCACTCGATTCGACATCCCGTCAGCTCGACCCGCTGGTCGTTGGTCAAGAGCATTACGAAACAGCGCGCGCTGTGCAAGGTACGCTGCAACGTAATAAAGAATTGCGCGACATTATCGCGATTCTGGGTATGGACGAGTTGGCACCGGAAGATAAATTGCTGGTCTCGCGTGCGCGTAAGATGCAGCGTTTCCTGTCCCAGCCTTTCCACGTTGCCGAAGTATTTACCGGTTCACCAGGTAAATACGTTTCGCTGAAAGACACAATCAAAGGCTTCAAGATGATTTTGTCCGGCGAACTCGATCACTTGCCAGAACAAGCGTTCTACATGGTTGGTACGATCGAAGAAGCAATCGAAAAAGCCAAGAAACTTTAATATATCCTGGTAAGCCCATCTCATGAAGATGAGATGGGCACATCGGATACCGGATAGGGAACAACATGGCACACACTATTCACGTTGACGTTGTCTCCGCAGAAGAGCAAGTCTTCTCCGGCGAAGCGGAATTCGTCGCGTTGCCGGGCGAGTCCGGTGAATTGGGCATTTATCCAAAACACACGCCGCTGATCACTCGCATCAAACCAGGTTCAGTACGCATCAAGGTTACTGGTCAGGATGAAGATGTCTTCGTTTTTGTCGCAGGCGGCATGCTGGAAGTGCAACCAAATGCAGTAACGGTTTTGGCTGACACAGCGATTCGCGGCAAAGACCTGGATGAAGCGAAGGCAACCGAAGCAAAGAAACGCGCAGAAGAAGCGCTGGCGAACAAAGATGCAAAAATTGATTACGCTAAAGCACAATCAGAGTTAGCGATCGCTATTGCAGAATTGGCGGCGATCCAAAGACTGCGTCACAAGCGCTAAGCAAGTCGTATCAGCAAGAAGTAAAATAAAGGCAGCTCAGGCTGCCTTTATTGTTTTCAGCAGGTACGAAATGAAACAAACAAACGATGTCATTTCAAACGTGTTGGCAAGCTGCCATACCATTGCAGTAATCGGCCTTTCAGCTAAATCGAATCGTGCCAGTCATGGCGTGTCACAGTACATGCAGCAGCATGGTTACCGCATTATCCCTGTGAATCCTACGTATGCAGGCACTCGCATTCTTGATGAATATTGTTACGCTTCGCTAGGCGAAGCGGCCCAAGCTCTGCGGAAGGACAACGTCAAAATCGAATTGGTAGATTGTTTTCGCCAATCGGAAGCGATTCCGGCGATAGCCGATGATGCGATTGCAATTGGTGCGCGTTGTTTGTGGATGCAGCTTGGTATTGTTAATGAAGAGGCGGCGCGCAAAGCGTTAGCTGCCGGCCTGGATGTGGTGATGGACCGCTGTATCAAGATCGAGCATATGCGTTGGCAGATGCAGTAGCGCAGCCAACGAAGTTACTTGATGTAAGCAGCAATCCATGCGTCAAGTTTGTTGACGGCATCGGCCGGCAAATGCAAACCAAGCTTCGAGCGCCGCCACATCATATCGGTCGCATTCGTCGCCCACTCATGCTTGATCCAATATTCTGCCTCGGCCGCAAACAAGCCGGGCACAATCTCGATTCCCAAATCCATCATGCTGCTACGATCGCGCAACAGCGTGTTGATACGCGTGCCATATGCATGCGCATAACGGTTAAGCAATTCAGTTGGCAGCCAAGAATATTGTTTTTTCAACCGCGATAAAAATTCGTCGAATTCCTTGACCGAACGATTTGCCGGTTTCGTACCGAATAGATCACCGCCAGGCAAACATGCACCGACAGTCCAATGACCATGATGGTTATTCAGTGCGGGGGCAACCAGATCAACGGCTTCTTCAGCCAGCCTGCGAAAAGTCGTGATCTTGCCGCCGAAAATGGAGAGCTGCGGTGCAGCACTGTCATCAAATTCAAAATGATAATCACGCGTAACCGATGAGGCATTGGACGAATGATCTTCGACCAATGGACGTACTCCGGAATAAGACCAGACGACATCGGAAGGCGTGATCGCTTGTGAAAAATAATGATTCGATAAATCACAAAGGTAAGCAATTTCATCCCGCGAAATTGCAACGCTATCTGCATCATCGTGATATTCGATATCGGTCGTACCAATCAGTGTGAAGTCACGCTCATAGGGAATCGCAAAAACGATACGACCGTCGGGATGCTGAAAGATATAAGCGTATGGATGGTCAAACAGGCGCTTCACCACAATGTGGCTGCCCTTGATCAGGCGCACCGGTTTTTCACGAGTTTGTTGCGTAATGCCTTGTTGGACATGTGCAGCCCACGGCCCCGCAGCATTGATCACACAACGTGCGTGAACATTGATAATCTGCTCGTCGGTCGAGCGAAGTGCAGCCAGCCAGCGGCCATCTTGCTTTACGATGGATTCGCATAATGTTCGGGTAAAAACCTTCGCCCCTTTTTCCGCCGCATCGATTGCGCACAATACGACCAGGCGCGCATCATCAACCCAGCCATCCGAATAAACAAAGCCTCGCTTAAATTCTGATTTAAGCGGTTGGCCGGCAATATGTTTTGATAAATTGATGCCGCTTGATCCCGACAACAAGTCACGGCGAGCCAGATGGTCGTACAAAAACAATCCCGCGCGGATTATCCAATCAGGACGTTGTCCTTGGTCATGCGGCATAACGAAACGAAGCGGTCGAATGATATGCGGCGCCGAGCGCAGCAACACCTCACGCTCGATCAGTGCCTTGCGAACCAGTTTGAATTCGTAATGCTCCAGGTAACGCAAACCGCCGTGGATCAATTTGGTGGAGGCGGAAGACGTATGCGACGCGAGATCATCCTTCTCACAGAGAACCACCGAAAGGCCACGTCCGGCGGCATCCCTTGCAATACCGGCACCATTGATGCCGCCGCCGACGACCAAAATATCGCAATCAAGAGTGTCCGGCGTTTGCCCCATCGTTGGCCCACAACAAGAAATAGTAATGAGGCTATTTTGCTTGATATAAGGCTTTAAGGGAATGCATATGAACGACTGGCAAAGCACGAACGATTTGTTTGGACCAATGCATCACGCTTTAAGCGATAATATGGGCTTATAGAAATTTCACAGACGGCTACCATGTCCAAACCCTTCGCGCCCCTCAAGAACGATACATTTTTGCGCGCGTTGCTGCGCCAACCAACCGAATACACGCCGCTGTGGCTGATGCGTCAGGCAGGCCGCTACCTGCCGGAATACAACGCCACGCGCAAACGCGCGGGCTCCTTCTTGGGCTTGGCAAAAAATCCGGATTACGCGACGGAAGTTACCTTGCAACCGCTTGATCGGTACGCGCTCGATGCTGCGATCCTGTTTTCGGATATTTTGACGGTGCCTGATGCGATGGGTTTGGGCTTGTATTTTGCGGAAGGCGAAGGGCCAAAATTTGAGCGTGCTTTGCGAGATGAAAAGGCCGTATTGGCATTACAGGCACCGGATCTGAGTACGCTGCAATATGTATTCGACGCAGTGACACAAATCCGCAATGAACTGAATGGTCGCGTGCCGCTGATTGGCTTTTCCGGCAGCCCTTGGACTCTGGCCTGCTATATGGTTGAAGGCGGCGGCTCGGATGATTTTCGCACAGTTAAAACGATGTTGTACAACCGTCCAGATTTGATGCATCACATTCTGAAAGTCAATGCGGCCGCAGTGGCTTCTTATTTGAATGCGCAAATCGATGCGGGTGCTCAAGCCGTGATGATTTTTGATACGTGGGGCGGCGCGCTGGCAGACGGTGCATACCAGGCGTTTTCGCTCGAATACATGCGGCAAGTGGTGCAACAGCTGAAGAAGGAAAAAGATGGCGTGCGCATCCCAAGCATCGTCTTTACCAAGGGCGGAGGATTATGGTTGGAGCAGATTGCCGATATTGGCACGGATGCAGTCGGACTGGACTGGACCGTCAACCTCAGCCAGGCGCGCGCGAAAGTGGGTAGCCGCGTTGCATTGCAGGGCAATCTGGATCCGGTTGTTTTATTTTCCAATCCGGATCAAATTCGTGCGGAAGTAAGCAAAGTGCTGAACTCTTTTGGCGCACATCAGCCGGGTTCGGGCCATGTTTTCAACCTGGGACATGGCATATCGCAATTTACGCCGCCAGAAGCCGTTTCCGCCATGGTAGCGGCTGTTCACGAGCTCAGTCGTCCGCTGCACCCTTGATGGCTGGTTTGAGAGGCGGAAGGCTCTATTGCACCAATTTATGAAATCCGTCCGCAAACTTGCTTAAATGCACAAAATATAATCACAGCAACTAAAAACGGCGATAAAGCAGCCTTATGTCAACCTGTTTTGGGGCAGCAAGAAACAACTTATGCACAAAACTGAATTGTGCAGAGCAGCAAAATTATTTTGAGGCAATTGTTAAACGGAATTTTTATTGTTCTGTAAGGCCTTGATTTTAAAGGGAATCAATATTGCTCTCCGTTTAAGCATTTTAACAAAAGCCTCATATTACATAGCGTTTGGGATTGTCAAGTGACGTTTGTCCACAAAGTTATCCACAGAATTTGTGGATAGTCAAAAAGTACTTATTAAACGGCTAGTTAGAGTATCTCTTAAGAAAGCACATTAAGAATAGTGATCGAATTCAAGATGAAATAACACTCTAAAAAGAAATTTTAATGGTGTGTGAAAAATAAAAATTTTTAAATGGAATCAAGAGAAACGATCAATTTTGGGGCGACTCCAAGCGACTTATTCACAAAATAAAAGATGTGTATGAAAACTACAAAATTTAATGGGGTATATTTTTCTCTATTTAAATAATTTTGTAAGTCACTGATTTTAAATGAATTAATTTTTGCTTTGAAAATAAGCAATTTATTGAAACCCGCATAGAATCTAGCATTTCCGCCTGTCAAGGGGTGGTTACCCACAAAGTTATCCACAGCCTTTGTGGATAGCTTAAAAAGGGCTTATGAAACCTGTAGTTACGACATTTTCTGAGGTACTACATTAACTTCGTGGAACAATACATACTCAAAATAGCATTGGACGCACCCCTTGACATCCTGTTTGATTATCGATGGGACGCCACGGGCGATGAAAAAACGATGCCTATACCTGGCCAATTAGCTCAGGTGCCATTTGGCAAGCGTGAAGTAATCGGCCTTATTGTCGCTGTCGGCGATAGCACTGATGTCGCAAGCAACAAGTTAAAACAAGCAATTGCAATACGCTCGCAGCTGAAGCCGCTGGATGCAGCATGGCTGGAGCTGTGTAAATTTGCCGCCGAATATTATCAGCGTCCTATGGGCGAAGTAGCAGTCCCCGGGTTGCCAAAGAATCTCAGAACAACCAAAACAGTTGCCTTGGAGCGCGCGCTTAAAAAAATAGGCGCAGATAAACAATCGCATGATGCAACACCAGTCGATATGCCTATGCTGAATGCAGCACAGCAGCAGGCAGCAGACATCATTGCACATGCACATGGATTCGCACCGATTCTGTTATACGGGGTGACAGGCAGCGGCAAGACAGAAGTGTACTTGCAAGCAGCTGCGCAAATTCTTGCGCAAACAAATACGCAAGAAAATCCGGCGCAAATTTTGATTCTGGTGCCGGAGATAAATTTGACGCCGCAACTGGAGGGCAATGTCCGCGCACGTTTTCCCGATGTTGAAGTGGCGACACTGCATAGCGGCCTTTCGGAAGGTGAACGTTTGCGGCATTGGCTTGCAGCGCATATGGGGCACGCTCGCATCGTGCTCGGCACGCGGCTCGCGATCCTGGCATCGCTGCCGCATTTAAAATTAATCATCGTCGATGAAGAACACGATCCGTCATACAAACAACAGGAAGGCTTGCGCTATTCGGCGCGTGATCTTGCGGTATGGCGCGCGCATCAATTAGGTCTGCCGATCGTACTGGGATCCGCTACGCCATCATTGGAAAGCTGGCAGCATGCCGAATCAGGCCGCTATAAAAAATTGGAACTACGCGAGCGAGCAGTAAAAGATGCCGTATTGCCGAAAGTGCGATTGATCGATATGGAGCGCGACAAGCCGGCAGAAGGCATTACGTCTACGCTAGTCACGGCGTTGAAATTGCGCCTCGATCGTGGTGAACAATCCTTGCTGTTCTTGAATCGGCGCGGCTATGCACCGGTCATCGCATGCGATGCATGCGGCTGGGTCAGCAATTGCACGCGTTGCACCGCATTCATGGTGCTGCATAAACTGGATCGACGTTTGCGTTGTCATCATTGCGGGCTTGAACAACGTATTCCGAAGTCATGTCCAACCTGCGGCAATGTCGACATACAACCGCTAGGGCGAGGAACGCAACGCGTGGAAGAAGGATTGCAGAGACTGTTCCCGCAAGCGCGCATCAAGCGCATCGATGCAGATTCGACGCGTTTGAAAGGCAGCGCACAAGCCGCATTCGACAGCGTGCATCGCGGTGAAGTCGATATCCTGATCGGCACACAAATGGTGGCGAAAGGTCACGACTTCCAAAACCTTACTTTGGTCGGTGTGTTGAATCCGGACACAGCGCTGTTCTCGCAAGACTATCGCGCCGGCGAGCGTTTGTTTGCGCAATTGATGCAAGTCGCAGGACGTGCCGGCCGCGTGGCGCAAAAGAGCGGCGGCAGCGCAAGTGAAGTGTTGATTCAAACACGCTACCCACAACATCCGTTGTATGCAGCAGTGATGGCACATGACTATGATCGCTTTGCAACGTTGCTGTTGAAGGAGCGTCGGCAGGCAGGTTTGCCGCCTTATATTTATCAAGCGCTGCTACGCGCAGAGGCGAAGGAGCTGGAAATCGCGATTGATTTTTTACGGCAAGCCGCTGATTGCATCGAACACGACGGAATCACAATGAATGATCCGATACCGATGACAATGACGCGTGTTGCCAATGTGGATCGCGCCCAATTATTGGTCGAAGCCATATCGCGTCCGGCGTTACAGGCATTTTTAAAAACATGGATAGCTGCAATGCGTGAAATCAAGACGCGCGCAAAATGGTCGCTGGAAGTAGATCCTGTCAACATTTAATTTGGATCTTATAGTTTTCCTTCGCTGGCCAGTTGTCGGATGACACCGATCGTATCGATATCAGATTCCTGATAAGCAGAGCGCCGATATTCATTGTAGTATGCATCGATCGAACCTTCTTCATCAACGACACCATCGTCGTAAGTAAAGCGTACAAAGAAAATATCCGGCTGCGGTTCTTCAATTTCCATGATCAGGCTCGACGGCGGAATTTCACCTTGCGCCGGCACTTGGTAATGCACACGATGCAGCGGAGAAAAAATCACTTCATCCCTAACAGTTAACGCGCCGTACCGGAGTTCGCGCGACAGCGTCGTATCCGATCGCTCCAGGATCTCGCATTCATCAAGGTATGGCACAAACAAATCAGGCGATTCGGCGCGCAAGACCAATCCGCGCCATAACTGCGTACGGCTTAAAGGATCGATCAATGGATTTAACGGATCATTGATTTCTATTAAATGCGTAAAATTCATAAGGGCAATAAAAAAGATAAACGGATTGGCCAAAGTATAGACGTATTAAGAAAAGCTTTGGCCGAACGCCATCGCATTGCTGGCACAAAAAAATGCTTGATATGAATCAAGTGACTATCCAAGCGCACACATTAGAATTGACCGCGGTCAATGTTCAATTCATGCAACGTGATAAAGCGGGGGCACCAGTCGGCTGTGCCAATGTCCAATTTAAAAACAACCGCATGCAATAGCGCCAGTATAAAGGAGTACCAAATTGATTAGTCTGGAAAGTGTCGCAATTGCTTTAGCCAAACCGCAGGACATCTCAACTGAAGTGTTGATCGAAAAATATGCCAAGGGTAATGAAACAGGCATCGAGCAAGTCTACGCGCGCGTAGCGCAAGCTCTGGCCGAAATCGAGCCATCCAAGGATCGCAAAAAACATGCGGAAGAATTTTTATGGGCAATGCGTCACGGCTTCATTCCAGCAGGACGCGTTAGCAGTGCCGCCGGCACAGGGTTGCAAACAACGCTGATCAATTGCTTTGTGCAACCGGTTGGTGATTCCATTACTGAAACCGTTAACGGACAGCCAGGCATTTATACAGCGCTGGCACAGGCCGCAGAAACCATGCGGCGCGGCGGCGGCGTTGGTTACAACTTTTCTGCGATCCGGCCTAGAGGCGCGCAGGTGAAAGGCACCGGCAGCAGCGCATCCGGCCCGATCTCGTACATGAAAGTGTTTGACCGCTCATGCGAAACGGTCGAGTCCGCCGGTGCACGTCGCGGCGCGCAAATGGCTGTGCTCAATATCGATCACCCCGATATTTGCGATTTCATCACCGTCAAGCAAGAGCGCGGACAGCTTAATAATTTCAATGTGTCAGTTGGCGTGACGGATGCATTCATGCGTGCGGTAGAAGCCGATCAGACCTTCGAGTTGGCACACAAGGCAGAGCCGAATGCAGAAATAAAACGTGGCGGCGCCTATCAGCGCGATGACGGCAAATGGGTATACAAAAAATTGCCTGCGCGCGATGTGTGGGACCTGATCATGAAGAGCACTTACGCGGCAGCAGAGCCGGGGATTCTATATATCGATCGCATCAATCAGGAAAACAATCTGGCCTACTGCGAAAAAATCGAAGCGACTAATCCGTGCGGTGAACAACCGTTGCCGGATTACGGTTGCTGCTGTCTCGGTAGTCTGAATCTAACCGCGTACGTGACATCGCCATTTTCTGCCGAGCCGTTATTCGATTTTGACTTGCTGGCACACGTCACCAAGGTTGCCGTGCGCATGCTCGACAATGTATTGACCGCAACCAAGTGGCCATTGCCAGAGCAGGCGCAAGAAGCATCCGACAAGCGGCGTCTTGGTTTGGGATTTACCGGATTGGGCGATGCGTTGATCATGCTGGGTGTGCGCTATGACAGCGAGCAGGGCCGTGAACTGGCGGCAGAAATTTCGCGCGTGATGCGCGATGCTGCCTACATCAGTTCGGTCGAATTGGCGAAGGAGCGCGGCGCATTTCCGAAATTGAATGTTGAAAAATATGTGCAAGGCTGCTTTGCAGAACGTTTGCCTGATGCTTTGAAAAATGAGATTCGCAAGCATGGCATACGCAATTCGCATCTGACATCGATTGCACCGACCGGCACCATTTCATTGGCGTTTGCAGATAATGCATCGAATGGAATCGAGCCCGCCTTCTCATGGTTTTACAATCGCATGAAGCGCATGCCGGACGGCACAAAAAAAGATTACACGGTAGAAGACCATGCGTACCGTGTGTATCGCGCGCTCGGCCATGACATTGGCAAGCTGCCGCAAGCATTTGTATCGGCACTGGAAATTTCTGCGACCGATCACATGCTGATGGTCGCTGCTGTTGCGCCATACATTGATGCGGCAATTTCAAAGACCGTCAACGTGCCGGAAAATTATCCGTACTCGGATTTCAAGAATCTGTATATCGAAGCGTGGCGCAAAGGCCTCAAAGGCATCACCACCTATCGTCCCAATAGCGTATTGGGTGCAGTGCTATCGGTGCCTGCTGTTGCGCCCGTTATCGCTAATCCGCAACCGATTACATTGACAGAGCAGGACAAGCGGCTGGTGTTGACCGAAGTTGCGATGTCGCCGCCGCTCGAATCATTGCGCTGGCCTTCGCGTCCCGGATTGCCGGCAGGCGCCTCCGGCTGGATCAGTGAAACGATACGCACGCCGCAAGGTGACTTTGCTGTCGCAGTGTCGGACCAAGGCAATGTGCCGTTTGAAGTATGGGTGCTGGGTGGACAGCCGCCGCGTGGTTTGGATGCGATTGCCAAAACCTTGTCGACCGATATGCGCGCCAATGATCGCAGCTGGTTGCGCAAGAAACTCGGCATGCTGGCGCGCGCCTACGGCGACGCATTCGACATGCCGATGCCACCCAATGGCGAATTGGTAACGGTGCCAAGCGCGACCGCAGCGCTCGCAAAACTGGTCGAGTGGCGCTACAACCAGCTCGGCGCACTGGAAGCAAAACCAAACGATCCATCACCGGTGCTCAACGCATTGTTCGCATCGCATGAGCCGAAGACCGGGACTGATGGCACTCTCGCATGGGTGGCCGATGTTTGTAACCCTGCAACCGAAGATGATTTCGTGCTGATGCTGAAAGAGCTGCAAATGCCGGACGGGTCGCGTCGGCCATACAGCATGTGGTTGACCGGCAGCCATCCGCGTGCGCTGGATGGGCTGTGCAAATTGCTCAGCCTCGATATGCGCGTGATCGATCCCGCATGGATCGGCATGAAGCTGCGCAAACTGTTGAACTACGCCGAGCCGCGCGGCGATTTTCTGGCGCGCATACCCGGCAGTGAAAAGCAGGCAAGCTATCCATCGACAGTCGCCTATGTCGCGCAATTGGTCATCCACCGTTATGCGATGCTCGGCATCTTGACCGAAGAAGGTTTGCCGGTGAAGAGCATGGGTGTGGTTGCGGCAGAACCGCGGCATGCCGCCAAAACGATTCCGGCGATGGCGGGCAAGTTATGCCGTGAATGCGGCAATCGGACGGTGATCCGGAAAGACGGTTGTGATTTTTGTACCGCGTGTGGCGCGTTGGGAAGTTGCGGCTGATGTACTGAACTATTCGAGCAGGCGACTATGCCGCGGCAACTTCGCCGCAAGATATTCATGCTGGTCGGCCAGCACATTACGCCCGCTCAAAATAAAGTGCTCGAAGCGGCACGGTACGTACGGCACATAAATCAATGGGCGGAATTCGTGGACCAGCTTCGCGCCTTTTTTCTGGTTGCAGTCGCGGCATGCCGTCACGCAGTTCATCCAGTGATCCTTGCCGCCCAATGCCTTCGGCAAAATATGATCGCGCGATAACAAATGACGCGGAAAGCTTTCGCCACAATACGCGCAGGTGTGGCGATCGCGCCTGAATAAAAGATCGTTTTGATCGCCTAGCGGCATCACAGCGCGCAGCATGCGCGCCATGATTTCACTGCCGGCGACAGCGATGATCGGCTTGACCAGGATTTTCGATTGCACGCCGTTTTTGGAATAACCGCCGCGGAACACAAAATCATGGTCGCCCAACTCCCACGCAACTTTACCGGTCGCGTAATAATGAACCGCATCTTGTGCAGGAATCCAGTCAAACGGATTGCCTGCGATATCGAGAGCCAGGATATTCGCAGTCATGGAGCCTCACCAAAGGTTTGATGTTTGATGCTTTATAGTCATATTAGTTCCAAATGGCAAGCCGCGCCACCATTTGAAAATCAAATTGGTAAAAAAGCTTCATTCGTCATTATCCAAACATGAAATTCAAATCGAATTTTTATCGCGATATCGATCCACCCGGCAATCGGATCTCGCGTCTGCATTATCCTATTCAAATTGTTGGAATGTCTATATAACTTGTTACCTTACACAGGTCACATGTCGCCACATATCGACATTCATCATGAGAAAGAGCCCAAGTGGAATGAAACCATTTCAGTTGCCATGCATCAAACTGAAACGAAGATTAAGAATTGCAACCCTTTGTAACGCTCGTAGTCATTTAGTCCCTTGATCCGTTCTAATGCATATATCAACTCATTGGAGCGATCATGAAACTGAATAAATTAGCTGTCGCCGTACTCGTTGTAGCAACGGTCTCGCTGTCCGGTTGTGTCGTCGTGCCGCCGCGCGCGTATGTTGCACCGGCAGCAGTCTATGTCGAGCCTGGGCATTATGGGGGTTATCACCATTACCACGGGTATCGTGATTAAAGCGGAGCACAGAAACGGTAAGAGAACTACGCGTCCATCTTTGCACTGCAGCGCTACGCTGGCCTTGTATGGGTTGTGATCTGCATTTTGCATTTATCTGGATAAAGGTGTCCGACATGGTTAAATATATTCTGGCGACAGCATTGTTGTGCACAAATTTTGGCGTGCACGCAATCGGCTTTTCTATGGACATCGGCAATGTCTTCGGTCAATTGGCCACGCAATCCGGCACACAAGTAAGAGGCGATAGTGTGGATGACGTATTGCAGCGGCTAAGTGCGCAACTTAACCAAAAAATGCCTGTGACCGTCGACTCCAATACGCGTCTGGAAAGAGTGAGTGCAGAACCGGGGCGGCATTTCACTTACCATTACACGCTTGTTGCAGCGCCGAGTGCGGGAAATACGCCCATCGATTTTTCCAAAGAAATCAAACCGCAATTGAAAAGCCAACTCTGCGGCAGTACCGAAAATCAAAAATTTCTGAAGAACGGCGTCACCATTTCTTACGAATATCAGGATCAAGGTGGGCGTGACATCGGTGGCGCAGAATTTACACCGACTGATTGTGGCTTCAGGTCTTGATCAAAGCATGCGTTGCACACAGTAGATTACATTGACGTAAATTAACGTGTGATAAGGTTGTCCAAAGTGGCAGCACACCGAGTGCTATCATCGGGCATGGCTGACATCTCATATCAACTCCACACGTTTTCAATTTCGTAAATGGACAATTCAGCGGTCAAACGTTACCTTCCTTGGGTCGTGGCCACCGCGCTATTCATGGAACAGCTCGACTCCACGATCGTCAATACCGCAGTTCCGTCGATGGCAGTCAGCTTGAATGTGACGCCATTGAGCCTCAAGGCAGTCGTCACCAGTTATATCCTCAGTCTTGCCGTATGCATACCGATCAGCGGCTGGATGGCGGATCGTTTCGGCACGCGGCGCGTGTTTGGCAGCGCTGTGATGTTGTTTACCTTTTCTTCGATCATGTGCGGCTTGTCGGTCAATGTACCGATGCTGGTTGCTGCACGCATCTTGCAAGGCATCGGTGCAGCGATGATGACGCCGGTCGGACGGCTCACCATCATTCGCACTTTTCCCAAGTCAGAATTACTGATGGCGATGAATTTCGTGATCATCCCGGCATTGATCGGCCCGCTACTTGGCCCAACGGTAGGCGGCGTGATCGTGCACTGGCTGTCATGGCGCGAAATTTTCTTTATCAACGTGCCGGTCGGTTTGATTGCGCTCTATCTGATTTATCGCCACATGCCGGATTATCACGGAGACGATCCGAGGCCGCTGGATGTTGTCGGGCTGGTGTTGTTCGGCTCCGGCGTCGCGCTGCTCTCCTGGCTGCTGGAAATTTTCGGCGAACATCAGATTGATGCCATTTCCGCTGTCGTGTTTTTAATCATCTCATTCAGTTTGCTCGGCGCATATGTTTGGCATGCGCGACAAATATCATTTCCTCTTCTGCGATTAAATTTATTTCAAGTACGGACCTTCCGCGTGTCGGTGGTAGGCGGCTTCATCACGCGACTCGGTTTGGGTGGCTTGCCATTTCTTTTGCCGTTGCTGTATCAACTCGGATTGGGTTTTCCCGCATGGCAATCCGGCCTTTTGATGATGCCGGCAGCGTTGGCTGCGATGGGGATGAAGGTAATCTCAACGAGCGTCTTGCGCCGCTTCGGATATCGCCAGGTGCTGATCGTGAACACCGTGTTAATCGGTATGACCATCGGACTGTTTTCGCAAGTCAGTCCGGCAACGCCGATTGCGTTGATCGTGTTGCTCGGCTTGACGCAGGGCTTCTTCAATTCACTGCAATTTTCGAGCATGAATTCGATGGCATACTCCGACATCGAACAATCCGATTCCAGCATGGCCAGCACCATCGCCAGTTCGATGCAACAAATGTCGATGAGTTTCGGGTTGGCATGCGGCTCGCTGGTGACTGCCTGGTATTTAGGCGGTTTGCCGCAATCCGATCGCGCAGCAGTCATCAGCGCATTGCATAGTGCGTTCCTGACCTTGGCAGCGTTGACGATCATTTCTTCGTTATCTTTTTGGACATTGCGCGCCAACGATGGCGAGAGCGTCAGCAAGGGCAATCGCATACCGCAAAGTTAAATCGGCGCAATAATCAGCGCAATACGCCACTGCCGCGCTCGCCCGCTGATACAATGACACGCTTAATTGTCATTAGTCGCACGCATGTCTACTCCCCCGCAGTTCGGTCAGCAGTTTGGTTTAAATACGCCCCAGCGCGAAGCCGTTAAATACATGGATGGCCCTTGTCTCGTGCTCGCCGGTGCGGGCTCCGGCAAGACGCGCGTCATCACGCAAAAGATCGCGCATCTGATTGAAGATTGCGGTTACGAATCGAAGAACATCGCCGCACTGACCTTCACCAACAAAGCCGCCGCCGAAATGCAGGAGCGTATCGCCAAGCTGCTGAAAGAACCCAAGCAAGCCAAGCATTTAACGGTTAGCACCTTCCATTCACTCGGCGTCAATATCCTGCGGCGCGAAGCAAACAATTTGGGTTTGAAAGATCGCTTCTCGATCATGGATAGCGACGATTGTTTTTCGCTGGTGCAGGATCTGGCTGTCACCACCGACAAGCAATTGATCCGCCGGATTCAAACTGCAATGTCATTGTGGAAGAACGGCTTGATTAGTCCCGACGATGCATTGAAAAACGCCGTCGATGAAGACGAGGCGCAAACAGCGCGCATCTATCGCAGTTATGTCGCGACATTATCTGCGTATCAGGCAGTCGACTTCGATGATTTGATTCGCCTGCCGGTTGAACTATTCCGCAGCAATGAAGAAGTGCGCGACAAATGGCAACGCAAATTGCGCTACCTGCTGGTTGATGAATATCAGGACACCAACACTTGCCAATACGAGCTGGTCAAACTGCTGGTCACCGGCCTCGGCAAAAAACCGATGTTCACTGCAGTGGGCGACGATGACCAGGCGATCTATGCATGGCGCGGCGCGACGATCGAAAACCTGAAAACCTTGCAAGTCGACTTCCCCGATTTGAAGGTCATCAAGCTTGAACAGAATTACCGCTCCACCACACGCATCCTGCAAGCAGCCAACGCGGTGATTGCCAACAATCCGAAGCTGTTTGAAAAATCGTTGTGGTCCGAACATGGACTCGGCGATCCGATCAAAGTGCTCGGCATGCAAGACGACGAGCAAGAGGCCGATCAAGTTGCAATCATGTTGTCCGCACATCGATTTGAACGACGTGCAAAATTTTCAGACTATGCGATTCTGTATCGCGGCAATCACCAATCGCGCGTGTTTGAAAAAGCATTGCGGCGCGAGCGGATTCCGTATGTGATGTCCGGCGGTCAAAGTTTTTTCGATCGTGCCGAGATCAAGGACATCATCAGCTATTTGCGTTTGATCGCGAATGGCGACGATGATCCGGCGTTCATCCGCGCAGTCACCACGCCCAAACGCGGCGTCGGCCAATCGACGCTGGAGACGCTCGGCGCATTCGCAGGTCAATGGCAATGCTCATTGTTCGAGGCTGTGTATAAAGGCGGTATCGAAGCCAAGCTCGCCGACCGTCAACTGACACCGCTGCGCGAATTCTGCGACTTCATCAATCAACTCGAAGCACGCGCCTCACGTGTCGGTGCCGCCGGCAGCGGAGAAAACGCCGCACAAGTGCTGGACGACATGATGAAGGAAATCAATTACGAAGCATACCTGTACGACACCTTCGACGATAATCAGGCGCAAAGCAAATGGCAGAACGTGCTCGACTTCACCACGTGGCTGAAAGAAAAAGGCACCGGCGGCAAAGATGGCACCGATGCAGAAAAGAGCCTGCTGGAATTGACGCAAATGGTTGCGCTGATGAGCATGCTGGAAGGACGCGATGAAGAACCGGATGCAGTACGCATGTCGACGCTGCATGCATCCAAAGGATTGGAATTCCCGCATGTATTTTTGGTCGGTGTCGAAGAAGGCATCCTGCCGCACAAGGGCGATCCCGATGCACCAGTCGACACATTAGGCGCACGCATCGAAGAAGAACGCCGCCTGATGTACGTCGGCATCACGCGCGCGCAACGCAGCCTGCACATCACCTGGTGCAAGAAGCGCAAACGCGCACGCGACACCGTCAATTGCGAAGTGTCGCGCTTCATCAAGGAGATGAAGCTGGATGAAGGCGATGCAGTGCCGACTGAAGAGGAAACCATCACGCCGCAGCATCGGCTGGCAAATTTGAAGGCGTTGTTGCAGAAGCCGAAGGTGGCTTGAAGCGTTGGATTGTCTGGTGACTCGCCAGGCAGCGCGTTTGTTGCTTTTCACGATATTATTAATGGTGCGCAAAAAACAACGTGGCGTTGGAATGCCAAGCCAGGTAAGGGTTTGCTGAGTTATCGTAGAATTACTTTTTTAAACTAGGCCTTAATAAACGTCCTACACGTTCGGACACATCTAGTTATGCTTATGAATAAACGATCGATTCCTTGGAGCGCACTGTTACTTGCTCCACTTGCCAGTATTCCTGGAGCCGTCCTTGCCGGGCTTGGTAGTTCAGATGCGGGGATTGCATCTGATTTTCTGTGGGGGTTCTTTTTTGCTATCACTCTTGCACTTCCAGTTTCTTATTTGGGCATGGTCATCGTAGGTCTGCCTGTCTATTTGTTGCTCCGCAAGTTTAATTTTTTGCGTCTGTGGATCTTTTGCATAATCGGCTCAATTATTCCGTTGGCGATTTTCGTTAATTCAGCTCCATTTCGAACGACCCTTATGGCGGTTTCTTCAGGGCTTGCAGTGAGCATCGCGGCATACTTGCTAATGCCCAGAGATTCTAATACTTCTCTTGATATGGGCGCGCGAGATAATGCATAACACGTCATTCGACACTGGCACAAATGTGCCGGTCAATTACACTCTAGACCTCTATGTCACTTACCATCTTGATCCAAATTCTTGCCGCATGCATTGGTGTGGTTGGCTCTCTGTTCTTTGCAGTAGGTGTCATGCGACAGAGCGTTGAGGCCATGGGACGCCTCTCTGGTTCCTACTGGGATTCGAACCCACACATGCCACCAATGCTGGCCGCTCAGAAAGCCGACTATCTTTTCGGTGGCTGCCTTATCGTACTCGCCTTTGCCGTGCAATTTGCGTCATTCCTTGTGTCGGACAAATGCATGATCTTGAACTCAAAGCAGGCACAGTTGGCGCCATGGGTCGCAGCCGCAAGTACGGCGGTCGTTTTCGTACTGCTTCGCTTGGCATCTCACAGAGTTGCCAGGTACTACGAAGTCCAAATCAATGAATGGTTGAAGAAGAGAATTACCCCATAGTGGTGTAGGGTGGACACGTTTTGTGTCCAAGCAGTCAAATAAAATCCCTTCGCATGCCACAGTATTTTTATTCTCATCCGAATACGAGAGTGAATAAACTGGCACCCGAATAATCCAATTTTGACAAATTCGATTTCTGAAAACGGCCGCTCGCAGTACAATCACCTGATTGCCGCAACGGAGACAACGCTTGTCGAACAACTCTGATTTTTGGACAGTGAGGCAACCTGCCAATGTCGCTCACTTTATCCTGCTGCACGTGACGCCGGCGAGGCTTGTCGCCGCGCGCACGGGTATTCCGGTCGAGGTGATCCTCGCACAATCCGCTTTGGAAAGCGATTGGGGCCGGGTGGTGAAGGGTAACGATTACTTCGGCATCAAGGGTAGATCGCATGCACGGGATCCGGTATCGTCCGTCTATCCTGAACTCACGGCGCAAGGAAAGCAGTCAGCCGCTACCAGTAAAGTTCGCATCTATTCCGGCTACGCCGAGGCGGCTGACGATTATGCGTCGTTTTTGTTAATGCAATATCGAACTGCATTTGCGTATAGGGCCGACCCGGAGGAGTTCGCCGAGATGGTGGCAAGACAAGGTTATTCCGCCGATCCGCAATATGGGTCGAAGCTGTGCTCGATTATTCTTTTAAATGTCCTGCCAATGCTGTCGTTTTTATCGGGGAGATAAAAATGCAGTAGCAAGGCAAGGGGCATTCCACGCATCATTTCAACAATCAAATCAATCATGATGAGGTGAAAATGGATCCAGCAATCTTGACGCCGCTGTTCGCACTTTTGGGTACTCTCGTAGGCGGCTTGGTAACATTCGCAGTCAACCGCCAACAATTCAAGCATCAACTTGAAATGCTGCATCAGCAGTACAAGACAGAATTCATGGCGGAGGAAACAGCGCGCCATTTCCTCAATCATAAAAGTTTTACCGACCGTTCTTTTGACGTATTGCAGAAACATCTTGGCGGCTTTGATGAGGATGAGCTTCGCAAGATTCTGGTGCGCGCCGGCGCTGTCCGGACTTATCGAGAAGACGAAACAGAGTGGTGGTATCTGTTGTCACGCATGCAGGAAAGAATCGACAAGATACAAGCGCGTGGTTGAGTATTCCATCACGCTGTGTACTTCATCCGCGTGGGTACGGCTTTATTGTGTCTCCGCGGGGTATTTAAATTACAGCGTGGGCAGAAAATCTGCCCACCCTATACAAAAATATTTTCAACCTCACGAATCCTTTTGCATTGACTGGCCCTCTTTATCCATGCCGGTACGGAATCATCCGTGCATGGCATCCAGTCAATTCACAAACAAGAGGATTATCATGTTCAAACGCAATATCGGTAGCAAAGAGAGAATCGTCCGTGTCATCGGCGGTGGCTTGATCATAATGTGCGGTCTGGTCGGCTTGCATGCCACGCCACTAGGGCTAGGTATGGCAGGCGTAGGTATCATCAGCGTGATTACTGGGCTGGTGCGTTATTGCCCTGCGTGCGCGATGGCGGGGCGCAAATCTACGGACCATTGCTAAAGAATATTATGCGCATCCAGGAACACACATTTACCGCAGCACAGGCAGGCGATCCGGTGGCATTGGAGAGTCTGCTGGTGCAACTGCGTCCGGATATCCGGCGCTATGCCAGTTATCAATGCCAGCGCTCGTCGGCTGTTGAAGAGGTGGTGCAAGAGGCGCTGCTGATCCTGTACCGGCGCGTAGGCACGGTGCGCAGTGTGGCCGCACTCAGCGCATGGTTGGTCAAGGTCGTCGCCAGGCTTTGCATGCTGCCGGCACTGATGTTCATGAAAGGTGTGGAAGAGCTCAAGAGCGTGGAAAACTCGTCTCGCTTTTCCAGGATGCCCGTCGATGAATTGCGCATCGACCTGGTGCGTGCATTGGAGTCTTTGTCGCCGACCCATCGCGAAATTATTTTACTGCGCGATTTGCAGGACATGACGATAGGGGAAATTGCCGGACATCTCAACCTGACGCGTGAAGCGACCAAGAGCCGCCTGCATCGCGCACGCGCGATGGTCAAGGAATATCTTTTGCCTGAAGGATCAAAATGAATTTGTTCAAACGCAGCTCCATTGGATTTTTCGCCAGTGAAAGCTTGCTCGGGCATTTGATACGAGGTGGTGTCGCCATTGGATTACTTGCTTGGGCAATTCAGCATCAAACGCAAACGACGCTTTCGATATTGGCTGGCATGGGTGCGCTTATCGCATTCCGTGGTTGCCCGGTATGTTGGACAATTGGTTTGATAGAGACAGTGATGCAAAAGGCCAAACGGCTTATATCAACTTAACGTACGTAAGCGTGCCGACGCAGTTGCTCTAAGCGCCGCATTAAAAGCGGTACTTTTTAATAAACTGATTTTGATTAGAAATTGAAGCGAAGATTTAACTTGCGATTTCTGATAATGGTGCCGATTTCCAGTGCTGCCCAACCATATTGCCAGGTGGCGCGGTACTCGGTAGGCAACGCTTTTGTAACGGCATCGTGTGCAAAGCCCGCGCCAATAAAATACGCGACGACTTTTGTATCGGATGGGTGACGCCCGAGCAGTGGATTTGTCTCATATAAATTCGGATGGTTCTTGATGTCCAGCGTTTGGGCGGCATCAAGCATGAGTGTCGAATACACCAACAATTCACGTTTTTGTTCGATGGGCGACAGGTCGCCTGCAAAAACGATTTGAACGCTTGCAGCAAGCAAAATAAAGAGTAGAAATTTGGTGAATTTCATTTTCTTCTCCTTGCTGCCTTGCGAATTGACCCTTTGTCAAAAATTGTTGTTAGCATGTCCAATTGCAGCGGGAGTTGAACAGGCAATTAAGTTATAAGCTTGCCGTGCGGCAACGTCAATAATGGGCATGTGAACAAATGTTAAATCGACGGAAAAACGACGGTAACACATCGTGTAAAGTCCATTTGGCTCAGCAAAAGCCTATTGCGTTGTTCTAGACACCACCGCGTTGCTGTAATTTTTATAAGTAGAATAAGTCGGGCCTTTTGCTCTCATGCGACAGGTCAGAGCAAAATGATATTTGGGGAGAAAAACATGAACAACACATTGACAGTAATCAGTATCGCAGGCGCCGTGACAGTAGGGGCAATCAGCCCGGGCCCCAGCTTTCTGATGGTGGCGCGTACCGCAGTCGCGTCATCACGTTCCGATGGTCTTGCAGCGGCAACAGGCATGGGAGTTGGCGCGATGTTGTTTTCAGTGGCCGCACTACTTGGATTAAGTGCGCTGTTTGCCGCCGTCCCTTGGCTATACATTGCAATGCAATTTTTTGGCGGCGCATATCTGATGTATCTGGGATATAAAATTTTTCGCGGCGCGAAGAAAGCGTTCGTTGTTCCTGACGGTTCCAACTCGATCGCCATGACCAACTCTACGCGATCTTTTTTGCTGGGGCTGAGTACACAAGTCAGCAACCCAAAAACAGTGATTGTGTACACGAGTATCTTTGCCGCATTGCTGCCGCATGAGATTTCATCGTCATTAATGCTATCGATACCTATTGTTGTTCTACTGATTGAATCGAGTTGGTATGTAATTGTTGCGATGGTACTTTCAGCAGCATCGCCGCGCGATGTGTACTTACGTTATAAGGCTTGGGTCGATCGTACGGCTGGCGGCGTCATGATGCTCCTTGGCCTTAAATTAATCTCTTCCACTAAAGAGATTGGTTAAAAATTGTATGGGATGGACAAAACTTTTTTACATGCAGGATCCCGCTTGTCTAGCAATAGAGAACAATCATGCTGCAGTACATCGCAAAAATCATCGTCTCCGCAATACTGATTGCCGTCGTATCAGAGCTTGCTAAGCGCAATTCGATTTGGGCTGCGACGTTGGCTTCGTTGCCGCTGATTTCATTGCTTGCATTTATCTGGTTGTATATCGAAACGGGCGATGCAAACCGCATTGCGACTCTTGCACAAGGAATCTTCTGGCTGGTATTGCCTTCGCTTGTGCTGTTCATTCTTCTTCCCATTCTGTTGCGTGCAGGATGGAATTTCTGGCCTAGCTTGCTTGCGTCATGTATTGCTACGGCTGGCGCATATGCTGCAATGGCATGGTTGCTTTCCAGGTTTGGTGTGCGAGTCTAAGGCACATCGTGTAGCCGGCATCAAACGAAAAATTCGCGGTAATAGTAGACTTGCTTCTGACCGTAAGCGCAACCGATGATGGAGAAGAAATGATTACCTTGCAAACATTTTTAAACATTGAACTACCAATCATTCAAGCACCGATGGCCGGTGTGCAAGCAAGCGCGTTGGCGATAGCAGTATCCAATGCCGGTGGTTTGGGTTCGCTGCCAGGTGCGCTGCTGAATTTACCAACGTTACGCAATGAACTTGCAGCGATCAAGGCGCACACCGATAAACCATTCCATGTAAATTTTTTCGCACACATATCACCGGTACCTGATGCAGAACGTGAGGCAGCCTGGCGCCGGACACTCGCACCGTATTACAAAGAGTTCGGGATCGATGCAGAGACCATTGCAACCGGTCCGGGTCGTGAACCATTCAGCGCGGAAGTGGCAGACGTCCTTGCCGAATTCAAGCCGCCGGTGATCAGTTTTCATTTTGGATTGCCTGCGCCCGAATTGCTGGCGCGCGTGAAGACGTGGGGCGCGAAGATTCTTTCTTCTGCCACCACAGTCGATGAGGCGCGCTGGCTGGAAGCGCATGGCGTCGATGCGATCATCGCGCAAGGCGCCGAAGCAGGCGGGCATCGCGGCATGTTCTTGTCGAACGACATTACGACACAAGTCGGCACGTTCGCATTGCTCCCGCAAGTTGTGAAGGCGGTCAATGTTCCGGTCATCGCGGCTGGTGGCATTGCCGATGCAAACGGTGTGGCAGCCGCGATGAGGCTTGGAGCAGCGGGCGTACAAATCGGCACAGCCTACATGTTGTGTGCGGAAGCTACAACTAGTGCAGTGCATCGTGCAGCATTGAAAAGTGAAGCAGCACGCCACACTGCGTTGACCAATCTTTTTACCGGGCGGCCTGCGCGCGGCATTGTCAATCGCATCATGCGTGAAGTCGGTCCGATCGGCGCAACTGTTTCGGAATTTCCATTGGCGACATCGGCAATCGCGCCATTGCGTGCCAAAGCGGAGAGCCAAGGCAGCGGCGATTTCTCGCCATTGTGGTCGGGGCAGAATCCGAGCGGGTGCAAGGAGATATCAGCTGCAGAACTGACGCGTGAACTGGCTGTGAATATCAAGCTTTAATAAAGCGGAAAAATAAAAAGGAAGCCGATGATCATCGTGCACCATTTAAACAATTCCCGCTCACAGCGTGTGCTATGGCTGTTGGAAGAACTTGGTCTGGAATATGAAATCAAATATTACCAACGCGATCCCAAGACCATGCTGGCGCCGACGTCATTACGTGAAGTTCATCCACTTGGGAAATCGCCGGTGATCACCGATGGCAATCAAACGATAGCGGAGTCGGGCGCCATCATCGAATATCTGGTTGAGCGTTATGACAATGGACGCCTCGCGCCTTCACCTAATGCACCGGAGCGCTTGCGCTATCAATACTGGCTGCATTACGCAGAAGGTTCGGCCATGCCGCCGTTATTGTTGAAGCTGGTGTTCGATCAAATTGAAAAAGGGCCGATGCCGTTTTTTGTGAAACCGATTGCACGCACCATCGCGCAAAAGGTCAAGCGTTCCTACATCGAGCCGCAGCTCACACAGCATCTGAATTATCTGGAAGCGGAATTGGAAAAAAGCACATGGTTTGCCGGCGATGCATTCAGTGCGGCCGATATCCAGATGAGTTTTCCGCTGGAGGCTGCGACGGTGCGTGCCGGATTGAATGCAAGCCGGCCGAAGCTGATGGATTTCCTTGCGCGTATACATCAGCGCCCGGCATATCGGCGTGCGCTGGAACGTGGCGGCGAGTATCAGTTGCTGGGCGCGTCGAAATAAATTGGATGGCACGTTAAGGTAAAAGCTATGCGCTTTTCTGACTTGTCACACCGGTTTGCATGTGTATCTTTGCAACTTGCCGCGGACGCTCTCCTTTGCAGCACACACACAACCGGCTCAGCGTAATACACACTTTCATGTTCCCAAGTTGAAACACAAAATGTTAAACATTGTTAAATGGTAGTTGTACGATATTGTATTTAGGAAACCAGCTTCTTACACTGGTATCACTGTGATGGCAAAGTAGTGGAAAAACAAAATTGATACTTCATCAATAAACCACTGTTTTGATATTTTGTATTTAGCGCCACGTTTTCCTTGCCTGACGCAAACCCGTTTATAAAAACAGGGCGCCAGGGAATGTTGAATCCCGCACAAACAATCTTGTTTGGGTTGGAGCCAAGGGATTTTCAAATATAAATATGGAGACACCATGACAGTCAAAATAGGGCAAGGGCTCGGCTTTTCGTTGAGAAAACCGATCAAGGCATTTGCAGTCAGCCTGGCAATGCTTATCACGGGACTGGTAGCAGGTTCCGCAATCGCTTCAGGATTCACTTACCACATTGTGCAGGCAGCATCCGGCACAGGCTCCCAAGAACGTAACTTCGACTACTACATACCGACCGGTTATGTGTCTGGTACGGCCGCGCCGTTGTGGATTGTGCTGCATGGCTGTCGTCAAACCGACCGTACCATGACTGACTTGTCCGGGTTCGAAACACTGGCAGAGCAAAACAACGCGATCGTCCTGTATCCGTTCCAGAACAACGATGCCAGTTCCAATGACAACGACGGACGCAATCCGAATTGCTGGGGCTACTGGTTCGACGCGGATTTGCATCGCGATCAGGGCGAGCCGGGCGACATCAAGCGCATGGTCGATTATATGAAATCCCATTTCACGATTGACAGCAACCGCATTCACCTGACCGGTATTTCCTCAGGCGGTGCGATGACAGTTATTGGGCAGGTAGCTTATCCGGATCTGTTCGCCTCGTCCGTTGTCGTTGAAGGTATCGGCTACGGTGAGACAGCAGCGACTTACACCGGCACCACAGATTGTCAGACAGTATTGACCAATAATCTTGGCGTCGTGCAGGCGACATCAACTGAAATTTCCAAGATGCGTACCGAGATGCAGAAAAGCACACTGCGCCAACCACCGGTGCTGATCATGCATAACAAGCAGGATTGCACGGTGCCGATCAAGGTCGGGCAAAGCGACATTGATGCGTGGATGGGACTCCGTTCTGCTGATGGTCTCGGCATCAACACAACACCGACTTCATCCACCAACGGTTCCGTGGATGGGCTTTCCTACACATGGAACAAGTACGGCGACAATGGCAACGGTCAAAGCCAGCTTGAAACCATCCTGTTCGATGTCACCGAAGCACAGTTAATCAGCGCCGGTGTCGCGCAGATGACGCAAGACGTGTATGACACATCGTCCAACACCGTCGTGCAAGAAGACAGGGCGCGCGGTCACTGGTGGTCAGGCGCCCCGCAGCGCGGCCCATGGATCATCAACAAGGGTTTGAACGCAGCACAAGTCGCAGTTGATTTCTTCAACGCGCATCCGATGAATGGTTCGGGCAGCACAACAACCACAACAGCATCGGGCACGACAACGACGACGGTCGCCGGCACAACCACGACCACGCAGGCAGGTAGCGGATTCCAGGCCGGACCCGGCGCATGGAGCTCACAACAGACTTGGGCTGCGGACTCGGTCAATGGCGGCAACCTGACAGGCTTCTACTACTGGCCTGCAACCCAACCGGTCAATTCACACGGACGCGCACTGATCCTGGTATTGCATGGCTGTACGCAAACAGCATCGGGTGATGTGATCGAAGGCAGTGACGGCGGCTTCAACTGGAAAACCACCGCAGACAATTACGGCGCTGTGATCCTGGCGCCAAATGCAACCGGCAACGTCTACAGCAACCACTGCTGGGATTATGCGAATACCAGCCCAAGCCGCAGCACGGGTCACCACGGCATCCTGCTCGACCTGGTCAATCGTTTCGTAACGAATCCTCAATACGGAATCGATCCGAACCAGGTTTATGTAACCGGCCTGTCTTCAGGCGGCGGCATGACGATGGCATTGGGTTGCCTCGCACCGGATATCTTTGCCGGCATCGGTATCAATGCAGGTCCTCCACCAGGAACCACTACAGCGCAAATCGGTTATGTCCCGGGCGGCTTTACGGCAACCAATGCCGCGAACCAGTGCTCATCGTGGGCAGGCAGCCATAGCAGTGCATTGGCTTCCCAAATCACCAGTGTCGTATGGGGAACGTCCGACTATACCGTGGCGCAAGCATATGGACCGATGGATGCTGCAGCGATGCGTCTGGTCTACGGTGGTTCTTACACCCAGGGCTCGAACTTTACAATCACTGGTGCTTCCGGAAATGGTACAGGTACGCCTTACACCGATTCCAGCGGCAAACTGCGTACGACAGAAATCAGCGTATCCGGCATGGGTCACGCATGGCCTGCAGGTTCGGGCGGTCAAAATACGAACTACGTTGACAGCACACGGATCAACTATCCTGTGTACGTGACCAACTTCTGGTTCAACAACAACTTGCGTCTGGCAGGCGGCGGTTCGACCACGACAACGGTTGGCGGCACCACGACCACTACGGCGAGCGGTGGCACCACGACGACGGCTGCCACGACGACAACGACGACAGTCTCGACCGCTTACGATCAGACCTCGACCGACACGGTCGTGAACCATTACGTCGCGGGTCGTCTCAACGTGACGCAATATACTGCGTACGGCGCACAGTACGGGTACTCCACCGTCATCACGATCTATCATTGCCCAAGCCTCAACGCCTGGACTGATAGCGCCACCTGTAGCGGCACTGGTCCGACGGCAACGACCACGACCACTGCAGCGACGACGACCACGACTACCGCTGCAGCGACCACCACCACGACAGCAGCAGCTACGACGACGACGACCGCAGCGGTGACTACCACCACGACAACGGCGACTACCACGACTACCACGGCGGGAGCTTGTTATAACACCAGTAACTATACGCACGTATCTGCCGGACGTGCGCATGTTAGCGGGTCGTACGCGCTGGCGAATGGCTCGAACGCGAACATGGGTCTCTACAACACGTTCTATACGTCGAAACTGCGTATGACTGGTTCGAACTATTACGTGATTGATTCGACCTGCCCATGATGGCTGGTAACAAAGAAACGCCCACGCGCCTTCCCGGGCGTGGGATTAACAAGGCGGATCAGAAATGATCCGCTTTTTTTGTTGCGCCGCCGAGATTCATCACAGGGCGCTCGTAGTTGGGAAATCGATGCCTGCTCCTTTACTGCGCGCTGGTTTTTTGCAAGACTCTCATTGCGATGAGTGATACGGAAGCAAGGCATGTCGAGTATCCATTAATCGGCAAACCGGCATAAACACAATAGCGAATCCACATATTGAAGAAGGCAATGAAAATGAAATCGATATTTATTACTGTCACGTTGATGGCTGCTCTGATCGGCTGCTCCAGGTCTTTCCATGAAGAGGATTACCTCGGAAAATGGACGCAGGTGAATACCAATGGCGTCGGAACAATGGTCGTCGACATTGAAAAGGCGAATAGCGGATACAAGGTTGAAATCAGTGTGCCGGTGCCAAATCAGGCGCCTGTGATCATCCACAAAACGGGAAACATTGAAAACGGCACGATGAAGGTCGAAGGATTTGAAAAAATCCATTTTGAAAAAAACGGCCATTTGAAAATTGGCGCTAATGAATTTGAATCGACCAAGTAGCGACCAAATGCCAATGAAGTATGCGGCGGGCGGCGCTTTCGACTTGACCGCGCGAAGCTCAGGTTTCTTTCCTGACCTCTCTTAAAAATACCGCCAGCGCATGCGCCTTGGTCTGCACGAATTCCGGATTGGCTGCATCTTCTGCGGTGCGCGGCCGCGCCAGGTCAAAATGCATGTATTCGGCGACCGTGGTCGGACGGCGCGTCAACAGCAGGATGCGGTCGGATAGGAAAACGGCATCTTCCAGATCATGCGACACCATCACCATCGTGACGCCGGTTTGCATGTGGATCTCTTGCAGCTTGTCGCGGATGAACAAGGTCATTTCATAATCGAGTGCAGAAAACGGTTCATCCAGAAAAATCACTTCCGGCTTGGGCGCCAAGGCGCGCATGATGCAAACAGACTGCTGTTGGCCGCCCGATAATTCATACGGATAACGTTGCAGATCGAACTTGATATCGAACGACTTCACCAGCTCCTGCGTGCGCGCCTGCACGTCGGCTTCTTTCATGCCGGAGCGGCGTAACGGATAAGCGATATTGTCGATTGCGCGCAGCCACGGGAATAAGGCTTCACGATAATTTTGAAACACGTAGCCGATCTTGATTTCTTTCAGCATGCGGCCATCAAACAGTATTTCGCCTTTATCCAGCGGCGTCAGTCCGGCGATCATGTTCATCAGCGTCGATTTGCCGCAACCGTTCGGCCCGAAGATCGAAATGATTTTATTGCGCGGCAAGTCGAAGTGAAAATCTTCATACAGCGGCGCACCTGCAAATGATTTGTACAGACCGCGGATGGTGATGTGCGTATCACGCGTCTGCGGCACTGTGTACAGATTTTCTTCTGCCGCAATCGGCTCATCGACCGGCAATGATGCTTGCATATCCATTATTTGCCGCTCCAGTGAACAAATTTCTTTTCAATCAAGAGGAAGGCCACATTCAGAAAATAGCCCAGCGCACCGGTAATCAAGATCGATGCATACATGTCCTTGACGTTCAATATTTGTTGCGCATCGATGATGCGATGGCCAAGGCCGTTTTCGGAACCGATGAACATCTCAGCAACGATTACGATCACCAACGCCATCGAAATGCCGTTGCGCAAACCGACAAATGTCTGCGACAGGCTTTCGAGCAATAACACGTCGCGGAAGATATACCACGGATGCACGCCCATCACTTTGGCTGCCATGATGCGCGTTTTGCGCGCACTCATTACGCCATACGCGCTGTTGAACAGGATCACCAATACGGCAGCGAAAGCGGCAATCGCAATCTTGTTGGTATCGCTGATGCCGAAGATCAGCAGGAACAACGGGATCAATGCGGACGATGGTGTCGAGCGAAAAAAATCGATCAGGAATTCAACGCTGCGATAAGCGACTTCCGAACTGCCCAATGCAATGCCGACCGGCACGCCGATCACGGCGGCGATACCAAACGACGTCAGCGTGCGCATGAAGGTCGCCACCACATCCTTGAACATGTCGCCGGAACTTAATGCCTTTCCCATATGTGTTAACGTATCGAGCGGTGACGGCAGCAATACCTTGTTGACCCAGCCGCTGGAAACTGCCAGATACCACAACAGGAAAAACAAGAGCGGCCCGAGCAACGGCAGCCAGCGTTTATAAAAGGTGGGAAGCATGATCGGTTCCGTTGATGTCGTTATTTATAAAGCATCGATGGAACAAGTACTTGCCGCGTGAATATTTTGCGGTCGAAAAACAGGTCGAAGAATTTCTGGAAATACTCGATATCCGATGGCGTGAATTCGTTGTACATCTTGTAGCCGGGGATAGGCACTTCGCTGGCCAGCGTCTTGTCGATGCTGGTATAGCCGTTCAAATATTGACGTGCTTCATCCGGATGCTTGCGCACAAAGTCGATACCTTTGCCATACGCAGCTATCAGTTTTTTGGCAGCCTCAGGAGACTGATTGATAAACACGGTGGTCAGCGAAGCCGAGCCGCCAAACCATGGCGCATCGGCTTTGCCCAATACATACTTGGCAATCACGCCGGTTTCCAATACGCGCGTCATTTTTGACATGCGTCCAATGGTGCCGGTCGGTTCCAGCGTATAGACTGCATCGATTTGACCGGCTGCCAGCGCAGCGACGTGTTGCCCTACCGGCAGTTCAATCACTTGCGGATTCTCGATGCCATTTTTTTCAAGAACGGCTTTGGCCAGCGTGACGTTTTGGATGCCGGGTCCGCTTGCCACTTTCTTGCCCTTCAAATCTGCAATCGTTTTGAACGGGCTGTTGGCAGCCACAAGAAATTCATCCAGCACATAATGGTGGTTGCTTGGATTGGATGCAAAAATATGCGCAAAGCCGGGCGATGCGATGTCGCCCACCGCCAGCGCTGCCGATGCGGTGCCGTTGGCCGATCCTTGAATGCGTCCGGCGATCATCGCTTCGACGATTTGCGGAGGCGCAGCGAACTTCACCCCTTCGACATCCAGCCCGGCTTCCTTGAAGTAGCCTTTCTCCAATGCGACAAAAAAAGGCAAGCCGCCTGCGATTGGCCAATAGCCGATTTTGATTTTATCCTCAGCATAAGCAGAATGCGCATGCAGCAAAATTGCAGCAGCGCCCAGAAGCGCACCAGCCCTTAACAAGAACTGTTGTGCCTTGTTCAGGCGAATAGTCGCGGTTTGTGGTTTCATGTTCGAGTCCCTGGGGTTGGTTTTAATCGGCTATTTGCCAAGTCGTGCCTTGATCCTCTTGCACACAATCTTGTATTCAAGAACGCAAGGCTTGTGCCAACATAAAAAACCGGAATAGCCGATAAAACCTGGACTGGTAACAATTTTTTGCGCCGAAAGCAGGCGAAATATTTTGAATCGATAAAACCAAACGCTATTTTGGGCGTCATACGCACCGATAAGGGGATTAGAAATGTTGCTGGAAAGTAGTTAATGAATTCGAATGGCTTGCGTATACAATCCAATCAATCCTGCAGAAAACAGCTCCTACGCGCGATGAAATTAGTTCTAATCTGCAATGGCAATAAAAAATAAAGTAAAGGCTTATGTGATGAATGAAGACCGTTTAATGGAAATTGAAATTAAAATTTCTCGTCAAGAGGATTTAGTTGAATCGTTGAACCAAATCGTTTATCAACAGCAAAAGAAGATCGACTATCTGGAAGCAATGCTGGCAACGTTGGCAAATCAATTAAAGCAATCACAGGATCATGAACGTGAACTTGCTCCAGCGAACGAAAGGCCGCCACATTACTGAAGCGAATTCAAATACCCCTCACATTGCACAGGTATGATCTGATGTAAAGAATGCCTTAAAAGTTGACGAAGAATAATGCAATACCGAATTGAGTAATACAGCACGATTAGCCGGGAAATATCAGTGATTGAAGCAATACAAGAGAAACGACGGTGCATACTGACGGTGGATGATGATCCTATTACGCTGATGATGTTGGCGAATGGGATGCAGACTGCCGGCTACAATATTTTGCAGGCAGGTTCCGCAGAAGATGCAATTCAAATACTGTCAGGCCATACACCTGATCTGGCATTGCTGGATATCGCGTTGCCGGGCATGTCCGGCATCGAATTGGCCAAGCATCTGCGCAAGCAAACCAGCATTCCGATCATGTTCCTGTCATCGCACCGCGAAGTTGATATCGTGCGTGAAGCAGTGCAAAACGGCGCGGTCGGCTACTTGGTCAAACCGATCGATATTTCAAACATCATTCCCTCCATCGAAGCAGGCTTGGCGCGCGCGGAAGAAATCAGGAAGCTGCGCCGTATCGAGTCCGATTTGACGACCGCATTGGCAAGCGGCAGCGAAACCAATGAAGCATTGCTGCGCGAGTTGGAAGACCTGGTCGCACAACGCACCAGTCAACTTGCCAGTGCCAACGTGCTGTTATCGGAAGACAGGATCAAGCGCAAGCAAATGGAAGCAGAATTATTGGGACGGTATGCAGAGTTGACCGATCTCAACACGCGTCTGGATCGCGCCGAGGAACACCTGACCGAAAAGAAATTGTACGAGCGTGAGTTGTGGAGAATGGCAAATGAAGATGCGCTGACGGCGCTTCCCAATCGACATTGGCTCAATAACATTTTGCCGGATACGCTGGAACGCGCCAGATTGGCCGGCAATCAGTTAGCGGTTCTCTTCATTGATCTCGACGATTTTAAAAACGTCAACGATACGTTGGGTCATGCTGCAGGCGATTCGCTATTGTGCGAAGTGGCGGGGCGGCTGCGCTCCGTGCTGCGTCCGAGCGACTATGTGGTGCGTTTGGGCGGTGATGAATTTACCGTGATACTGGATCCGGTCGATAGCATTGAAGACGTGGCGTATGTCGCGTCGCGCATTAGCGAAGTATTGCGCGAGCCATTTGAATTGCTGCGCGGCAGAAACGCAATCGGGACATCGATCGGCATCACGCTTTTCCCGCGCGATGGAGACGATGCCGAAACCTTGCTGAAAAATTCCGACATCGCGATGTACCATGCGAAGGCGCAAGGCAAAGGGCATTTCCGGTTCTACCAGCCCGAGCTGTATGAGAATTTGAAAGTCAAACTGGACACCGAGCGCGCGCTGATACACGCGCTGGAAAACAATCAATTCGTCTTGCATTACGAGCCGCGCATCTGCACCTTTACCGGTGAGCTGCGCGGATTGGAAGCATTGGTGCGATGGCATCACCCCGAGCGCGGATTGCTGATGCCTAATCAATTCATCTCGTTGGCCGAAGACAATGGATTAATTCTTAAATTAGGCGAGATCGTGCTGGAACAAGCATGCGCGCAACTATCGAAATGGAAACAAGACGGACTGAAACTGGTACCTCTGTCGATTAACGTCTCGGCACGCCAATTCAATAACGGCAATATCAAAAACCTGTTTGCAAGCACCTTGGCACGACATGGCATCCCGACCGATATGCTGGAAATCGAATTGACCGAATCGTCGATGATGGGCGATCATTCAGATGTGCTGGAACAATTGGCAGCGATTAAAAAGATGGGCATCAAATTGCTGGTCGATGATTTCGGCACCGGCTATTCATCGCTATCGCAATTGCAGCGAATGGACATGGATGTGTTGAAGGTCGACCGCTCGTTTACTGCGGATCTGGGTAATTCTGCAGAAGGCGAAATTTTCTTTAACGCCATCGTGTCGATGGCGCACGCATTGGGCATGCTGGTGGTGGCGGAAGGTGTCGAGACCGAGCAGCAATTGCGTATCCTGCAATCGTTGTCGTGCGATGAAATACAGGGATACTTTATTGCTCGGCCAGTGCCGCCGGAAGAAGTACCAGAATTGCTGCGCAGGCGGTTCATCGTAAATCATCTGGTCGAGGGAAAAAATTCTGCCGATGCTTTCCATTTGAGCTGATTCAAAAAGAATCGGACAAAACAATCGTCACAATGACGTGCAACGGGACGCCGGTGTTTTTGCACGTAAAAGCATTAGCGTACTCAAAAGCACACTCAAGAATATTGAATATTCCTATGGCAAACCATGAACCCGATTCACCATTATTTCCGCCAAGCGAGCCTTATAACAAAGGCATGTTGCCGGTCGACGATGTACATACCTTGTACTGGGAAGAATGCGGCAATCCCGATGGCGAGCCGGTTTTGTTTTTACACGGCGGCCCAGGCTCCGGGACATCGCCAACGCAGCGCCGCTTCTTTGATCCTGCCCATTACCGGATAGTATTATTCGATCAACGCGGTGCAGGCAAGTCAACGCCATTGGGCGAATATCGCAACAACACCACACCATTATTAATCGACGATATCGAACGCATTCGACAAATGCTGGGCATCCGGCAATGGCTGGTGTTTGGCGGCTCGTGGGGTTCTACACTTGCACTGGCTTATGGCGAGGCGCATCCGGAATGCTGTACAGGGTTTGTGCTGCGCGGTATTTTTTTGTGTACACGATCGGAGATCGATTGGTTCTTGAATGGGATTCAATGGTTTTTTCCCGAGGCACATGCTGAATTCATCAGTGGTATTCCTGAAGCGGAGCGAGGCAACTTGCTGCAAGCTTTTCAAAAGCAGTTATTTTGCGACGATCCGGCAGTTTATACTGCAGCGGCACGGCGCTGGAGCCATTACGAAGGCAGCTGCCTGTATTTATTGCCGCAACAGAAGGCGATCGATGAGTTTTCTTCCGATGTGATTAGTCTTGGTGTCGGCCGTTTGGAAGCGCATTACTTTTTGAACGATGGGTTTTTCACCGATGACCAGTTGGTGCGGAATGTTGGACGCATTCGGCATTTGCCGGCAGTGATCATTCAAGGGCGGTACGATGTTGTTTGTCCGCCGTTATCTGCATATCGCTTGCATGAGGCTTGGCCGGAGGCGAAGTTTCATATGGTGGGGGATGCAGGGCATGCGGCGCTGGAGCCGGGTATTTTGAATGCGTTGATTGATGCGACTGAGCGGTTCAAAATGAATCGTCGGTTTTAAGAATTTTGTCGGTATGCGGGGATTTCTGGATAGGTTATTTTCCTGGGTTTGAGTTGTTGGGGTTTGGCGAGCAAGCCGGGTCTCGCCCCGGCGGGCGAGCTTCTTTCTTTTGCTCCGCCAAAAGAAAGAAGCCAAAGAAAAGGCGGCCCTGCAAAGCGGCCTTCGGCTTCCCGCAAGAGAACGGATGCAAGTGGGAAGCGAAACCAACTCGCTTCGCTCAAACATGTTTCGCTTCTTTATCCACTTGCATCCGTTCTCTTGCGGCGCTTCGCCAAGGGTTGAACTTCAAAGACAAAGTCAAAACCAAACAACAAAACCCAAACCTACGGAGTGTGGCGATAGCATTAAGGTGTTTTTGTTTTTGGAATTTCCGCTTGAGACGCTGCCGCCAAAGTGATGTGTCAAGCGGGTCAGAAACGAAACATGTCTGAGCGTAGCGAGTTGGTTTCGCTTCCCGACCGGCGCATTGCTTTCATGGGAACCCCGAAGGGGCAGCGTCTGCGCGGTCGCCTTTCTTTGCTTACTTTCTTTGGCGAAGTGTATAGACCGGAGACATAGGTAACAACTGT
>DATBRC010000056.1:0-105156 GCA_036560485.1 Burkholderiaceae bacterium | reverse complement strand
AAATGCGTGGAAAAAGGTGTGGCATCAAATTTGGTGATGGTCGCAATACCTGATTTGCCTTCGATTGCTGCTCCCCATGATTCAGCAACTGTATTGCCAATGGGGGAGACACAACCTAGACCGGTAATGACGACACGACGTTGGTGCGAGCGGCTCAAGCGGTTCTCCTGGAGTCGAGCAAAACTGAAATTATGCTTTTACGTGTGCCTTGGCGTAATCAATCGCCTGCTGCACTGTAGTGATTTTTTCAGCTTGTTCGTCAGGAATTTCCATTTCGAACTCGTCTTCGAGGGCCATTACGAGCTCAACTGTGTCGAGCGAATCAGCACCGAGATCATCGACGAAGGATGATTCGATCTTGATGTCAGCTTCAGCGACGCCCAGTTGCTCAGCGACGATTTTCTTAACGCGTTGTTCGATATCGGACATTTTTATGGCTCCAGTGAGTGGTTACAGAAAGTGCGCGCATTTTAGCAGGTTTGCGCAACCAAAATTAACTTTTAACTTACATTCTCAAAAATCATCAAATTTAAGCTTAAAGCGCCTAATTATTTAATTCATATACATGCCGCCATTGACATGTATTGTGGTACCTGTGATATATCCCGCTTGTGATGAGGCAAGGAAAGATACAGCTGCTGCAATATCTTCAGGCAAACCCAGACGGCCAAGTGGTATTTGCTGCATTAAACCAGCTATTTGCTGCTCATTTAATGCTTTGGTCATGTCTGTATCAATAAAGCCAGGCGCAATGCAATTGACGGTAATATTGCGACTGCCAATCTCGCGTGCTAACGCACGACTCATGCCAGCTACACCTGCTTTTGCCGCAGCATAGTTCATCTGCCCTGCGTTGCCGGAAGAGCCAACTACAGACGTAATATTGATAATGCGCCCGTGCTTGGCTTTCATCATGCCGCGCAAAACTGCTCTTGAAAGACGTGCTACCGCGGTTAAATTAGTGGAGATGACGTCATCCCACTCTTGATCTTTCATGCGTAACGCGAGTTGGTCTTGCGTAATGCCGGCATTATTGACCAAGATGGTTATGTTACCAAATTCTTTTTGAATTTCTTCCATAAGCTCACTGCAGCGGTTGGCATCATTAACATTTAAAACGACACCTTTACCTGCTTCAGGGCCAAGTTCGGTCAAGTATTGTGAAATTGCTGCAGCACCTGATTCTGAAGTGGCTGT
Source organism: Burkholderiaceae bacterium (assembly GCA_036560485.1). Taxonomy (GTDB): domain Bacteria; phylum Pseudomonadota; class Gammaproteobacteria; order Burkholderiales; family Burkholderiaceae_D; genus DATBRC01. The sequence continues at coordinate 103,959 of DATBRC010000056.1, read as the reverse complement.
ACCAATCACTTTTGCGCCCTGATTTGCCAAGTCCTGTGCAATTGCCCTGCCAATTCCGCGCGATGCACCCGTGACTAACGCCACTTGGTTTTGTAAATTCAAATTTTGTACGCTCACTTGAATAACTCCAGCACTTTAGATAGAGAAGCTTGATCAACGACTGCATCGCCAATCAGATCGCCATTGATTCTTTTGCTCATACCAGCCAAGACTTTGCCTGGGCCACATTCAACTACATGCGTCACGTCTGCTGATGCCATTTTCTGTATCGTCTCAACCCAACGTACAGGATTTGCCGCTTGTCGCACCAATGCGTCTTTAATCGCAGTGACATCATTTTCTATGGCGACATCCACATTATTAATAACGGACAACTGAGGGGAAGAAAAAGTCATCTTCGCCATATATTCACGCAAGCGATCAGATGCCGGCTTTAATAAGGAAGAGTGAAATGGTGCAGATACCGGCAAAGGCAATGCGCGCTTCGCCCCTTTTGCTTTCGCGACTTCGCAAGCACGTTCTATTGCACTCTTATGACCTGCAATCACTACCTGTGAAGGCGCATTGAAATTCACAGCTTCTACCACTTCGCCTTGCGCCGCTTCCATGCATACGGCACGTACATCGTCGTCGGACAAGCCTAATATGGCAGCCATACCGCCCTGTCCTACCGGCACCGCTTCCTGCATCGCCTGAGCGCGAAAACGTACCAAAGGCACTGCGTCTTTGAACGCGATAACACCGGCCGCAACCAATGCAGAATATTCACCAAGGCTATGGCCCGCCACAATTGCAGGATCTTGTCCGCCCGCCGCTTTCCACGCGCGATAAAACGCCACCCCTGCTGTCAACATCACCGGTTGCGTATTGGTGGTGAGATCAAGAGCCTCTTTAGGTCCTTCAGCAATCAATTTGCCAAGGTTAAGTTGGAGTGCATCGGATGCTTCCAGCACCGTTTGCTGAACAATCGGATTGTTTGCAAGGTCATTCAACATTCCAACAGATTGCGAACCTTGTCCTGGAAAAACGAAAGCGAATTTGGTCATGCTCATTTTCAAAAAATTACATCCGTGCGAGAGCCGCACCCCAGGTAAATCCACCGCCGACACCTTCCATCATCACAGTCTGACCAGATTTAATACGCCCATCGCGCACACCTTGATCCAAGGCAAGTGGAATGGATGCCGCCGATGTATTGCCGTGCTGGTCAACCGTCACAATCATTTTTTCCATCGACAAACCAAGTTTCTTGGCTGTGCTTTGCATGATGCGGATATTGGCTTGATGCGGCACCAGCCAGTCAATCTGATCTGATGTCATTTCAGCTAATTTCAACGCTTCATTTGCGACCTTATCGAGAACAGACACTGCAAGTTTGAATACAGCAGGGCCATCCATGTACAGGAATGCACTGCCATCGACTGCGCCATTATTCAGCTTGCCAGTAACACAAAGAATATCGGTAAATTTGCCGTCAGCATGCAGTTTCGTCGCAAGAATACCGGGTTCCTTTGAGGCCGACAAAACAACCGCTCCAGCGCCATCGCCGAATAACACACAAGTTGTACGATCTTCAAAATTAAGAATACGCGAGAACACTTCAGCGCCGATAATCAGCACATTCTTGTGTGCGCCCGATTTAATATAACTGTCAGCGATCGATACTGCATAAACGAAGCCACTGCAAACAGCTTGCACATCCACTGCTGCACATTCATTCGTGATGCCAAGTTTTCTTTGCACCACACATGCAGTGCTGGGAAATCCGCCCAAATAATCAGGCGTTGACGTTGCGAGAATAATCAAATCGATGTCGTTAGCCATCAATCCGGCGCTTTCCAATGCGCGTTTCGATGCCTCAACTGCCAGATCACTTGATTGCACCCCAGATGCAGCGTAATGACGGGCTGAAATGCCACTACGCGAAACAATCCATTCATCGGATGTCTCAATCCCTTTTTTTGCCAACTGCTCAATCAAGTCCTGGTTGGTGACACGATTGGGTGGCAAGTAACTCCCTGTGCCTATAATTTTGCTATAAAAAGTCATGCCGTTTTCTGTTCAATTTTTTCTGTGACGAGGATTGAATTTTCGGAATCTGGGATTATCTCGCATTGCGGCAATAATGCTGAAATTGTCGAAGAAATATGCGACAAAACGTCATATTTTGCAGCATTGAAAGCACGTTTAATTGCACCTTCGAAGCTATAGGCATCTGCGCTCCCGTGGCTTTTCAACACCAAACCACGCAAACCTAACAAACTGGCACCGTTATAGCGCGACGGATTCATACGACGTGAGAGTGTCTTGATTGCACCCCGCGCAATCAAAGCGCCTAACATATTAATCGGATTGCTCGTCAATTCGGCAGTCAAAGCATTTTTGAAAAATCGCGCAGTACCTTCAATCGCTTTGAGCGCTACATTACCGACAAAACCATCGCAAACAACGATATCGGTCGTGCCTTTTAAAATATCATTGCCTTCAACATTGCCGTAAAAATTCAACACGCCTTTTTCATGATCGGCACGTAATAATTTTGCAGTTTGTTTAACGACTTCATTGCCCTTGATGTCTTCTTCGCCGATATTGAGAAGGCCAACAGTCGGATTTGGCTTATTTTCAACCGCTGAAACAAGCGCTGAACCCATCAAGGCAAACTGATGCAAATGTTCGGCTTCACAGTCAACATTTGCACCCAGATCCAGCATGTATGTCGGACTATCTTTCTGACTTGGCATAGGAAAACAAATTGCTGGGCGATGCACGCCAGGTATCGTTTTCAAAACGTAGCGAGATACCGCCATCAGCGCCCCGGTATTACCTGCAGAGACACATACTTGTGCTTGTCCATCTTTGACCAGCGTAATGGCAACGCGCATTGAGGAATCTTTTTTACGACGCAAAGCCACCTCAATATTGTCATCCATTTCGACAACTTCAGAAGCATGCAAAACACTGATGCGAGGATGATTTGCCATCTTGCGCTTGAGAAGCTCCGCGCGTATCACGTCCTCTCGACCGACCAAAATCAATTCGGCGTCAGGCTCGCGATTGACGAAAGAAATGGCTGCAGGAACAGTCACTGATGGACCGTGATCTCCGCCCATGCAGTCGATAGAAATTTTGATTGTCATTGTTTTGATTCAGTATCCAGCTCCAACCACATTATGGGCCAGATTTGGCGTGATTCAAAATGACGCAAAGCGCTGTTTTATCATAAGAAAAACGGCGTCAAGTTTGAAACTCACCGCCGCTCTTTGGCTTTAAAAAGCACTGATAATTATTCGTCGTTCTTTGTCTTGATGACTTTACGGCCACGATAAAAGCCGTTTGGGCTAATGTGATGACGCATATGGGTTTCACCAGTAGTCGGCTCAACTGCCAATTGCGGAGCAACCAGGAAGTCGTGCGAACGATGCATACCGCGCTTTGATGGGGACTTTTTATTTTGCTGAACAGCCATGATAACTCCTAAACCGTAATTTCCGAATTTTAACACACCCGACTTGCGAATTTCCTCACAAACCTGGAATCTACTTAACTTCTTTTGCCCAAGCTATACCAAGCGTAGCCCAGCAAATACATGCACTACTTTAAATTTTTCAAAACATCAAATGGCGAGACCTTCTTTGCACCTTGCACATCGGCCTGGGCCAATTGATCAGGACAAACCTCATGCTTAGGCGAAAATGGAATCACCAACAAAGCTTCATCTTCAATCAAATCTGCGGCATTCAGGTTCTTGGAACCCACAATCACGTCGAACGTATCATCCTCGCTCAGCGTTGCATCGATTTCATCAGCGCTTGCTTCATCTTTTGCAAGAATCAAACTGGCTATTGAATCGATATTAAACGCTAGCGGCGACAAACATCTTTGGCACATTAACTGCACGGATCCAGACACCGACAACAACAACATCGGGCGTCCCAGCGTATCGGCACCACTTTCCAGCGACCATTGAATCGTACCGGACTTATCCACTGTTTCACTTGCAAGTCTGGGTAATTCAGCTACTGGTATATCACCGCTGCGACGCTCTCTGAGTCGACAAAATTCAAATGCGTCGATCACAATTGCGTTCATAGGATAGCTGAGCCCAGAAAACCTGCGATAATAGCAGAGTTTTCCCTTATTCGTCAAAGTGTTAGCGCATCTTTATTAACACGACTATTACATCAATATGAGAAGGTTCGTGCAAACTGCACAACAGTTACGCCAAACAAACTTTTAATCAAATGCAAAAGAACGCTTTCATTTCGCCACGACTTATTCTTGCTTCAAGTTCAAAGTATCGAAAAGAGCTCCTGTCACGACTACATATTCCCTTCGATGTCATGGTGCCCGATATAGATGAAACGCTGAATACAGGTGAAACGCCAGAAGACACTGCCATTCGCCTCGCTCAAGAAAAAGCGAGGGAAATTGCCAACAGGATACCTAATGCATTGATTATCGGCTCTGATCAGGTCGCAACACTGAATGGCGAGCAAATCGGCAAACCTGGCACCCACAAAAATGCTTTAATGCAACTTCGAAAAATGCGAGGAAACAAAGTTATTTTCCATACGGCACTATGCCTTTTGGACAATAGAAAAAACCCTGCGGACATACAGATCGAAAACGTGCAAACTTTTGTTGCTTTCCGCAATCTTCCTGATGCAGAGTTGGATCGCTATTTAAAGATTGAACAACCTTATGATTGCGCGGGCAGCGCAAAGAATGAAGGCTTAGGCATTGCCCTCATAGAAAAGATCGAGAGCGCAGATCCTACTGCTCTCACCGGCCTGCCGCTTATCGCACTGACGACCATGCTGCGACATGCCGGCGTACCATTTTTCCAAAAATAATTCTGACACCAATTAGTGACATGCCAGGCATTCTCTACCTCATACCCAATACCCTTGGCAATTCGAGTGTTGATGATATCGACCAATTGGCTCATATCATTCCCGTTGATGTACAAGCCCTCACTGCAAAATTGGATTATTTCGTAGCCGAAAATGCGAAAACTACGCGTGCATTCCTCAAGCTGATCGCAGCAAAACATTCTCTCCGCAAACCATTACAAGAAATTTGCATAGAAGAACTCAATGTCAACACCGAGAGTTCTGCATTGCCTAAGCTGCTCGCTCCTTTATTGAGAGGTCAAGATGCAGGATTGATTTCAGAAGCAGGAGTCCCGGCTGTTGCAGATCCAGGTGCAAATCTGGTACGCCTTGCACATGATTCGGGAATTATCGTTAAACCACTCGTCGGACCATCCTCTCTTCTATTGGCCATCATGGCGAGCGGATTGAACGGACAAAGTTTTGCGTTCAACGGTTATTTGCCAGTGGATGCAGGACAACGTTCCAAACGCATCAAGATGCTTGAAGAACGCTCGCGACAAGAGAAACAAACCCAACTATTTATTGAAACACCCTATCGCAACGCGGCATTACTGGATGCGCTCGTGGCACATTGTCACGCCGCCACGCGAATTTGTATCGCTACTAATTTGACATTGGAATCCGAGGCTATCAAAACTCAGTCCGTATCCAAATGGAAGGCTGATTTAGCGACAGGAAAAACACCGGATTTTCATAAGAAGCCGACGGTATTTTTATTGCTTGCCGAATAAAAAACGACGGTCATCATACCGTCGTTTTTTATGTCCCCGAACGGGACAACTGGTGAAGAGCATCAACTCTTCATAACTGCATGATCAATGCAGTATTTTATTTTTGATTTAGAGAAATATTGTCCTCAATAACCTCTCCTATAAAAAATTTTGACTATCACATCAACTATAGAACAAGATCGGCAAGTTACAAGGATAAAAACCGTTTATAGCGTTAATGAAAAAACTAGTGAAGAACAGGCTTGGCATTCCCCAATACTGACTTCACTGCGCCAGCCCCCATCGCAGCGCCAAATTTCTTCAGGACACGCTCTGACAATCCTTCGTGCTGCGTGTAATCAACAACATCTTCCGCTTTGAATTCGTCACGTGCGACGCTCTCCACGGTCCCAAAGCCATCCGCCAATCCCATCTCCACAGCTTTTGTGCCGGTCCAGAACAATCCGGAGAAAGTATCGGGCGTTTCTTTCAAACGTTTGCCGCGTCCCTTGCGCACGACGTCGATAAATTGCTGATGAATTTCATTTAGCATTTCTTGCGCATAGGTTTTCTGTTTTTCCGTTTCTGGACTGAATGGATCCATAAACCCCTTGTTCACACCAGCTGTTTGCAATCGGCGTTCAATACCCAGTTTATCCATCAATCCGGTAAATCCGAATCCATCCATCAACACCCCGATTGAGCCAACAATGCTAGCCTTGTTGACGAAAATTTTGTCTGCAGCAACGGCAATGTAGTAACCACCCGACGCGCACATTTCATCTACGACGACATGCAACGGTTTCTTCGGGTATGTTTTGCGCAAACGTGTGATTTCATCGTTAATCATGCCGGCCTGCACAGGGCTGCCGCCCGGACTATTGATACGCAGGATAACGCCGACTGAATTACTGTCAGAAAAAGCGCTGTCGAGAGCAGGAATAACAGTTTCTGCGGAACCGCCTCCTGCACCTGATTCGATAGTGCCATCAATTTCGACCAGCGCAGTATGTTTGCCCTCAAATTCGATATCGTTATTTCCAAAATCGAATGCAAGCAATATGCCCCATATCACTAAAGCGAGTGTCACAAACTTGAAAAAGATACCCCAACGGCGCCGGGCTCTCTGCTCGTTTAACGTAGCAAAGACCAGCTTTTCCAATACCTCGCGCTCCCATCCTTCTTTTTGCATCGCGGGGGTTTTGGTTTTTCCGGCACCTGCAGAAGAATATTCATTCGGTGTCTGCGATGGTTGCGGAGGATTGTTATCAAAATTTTCGTCGATCATGTCATTACTCTTTTTCCAAGTCAGAGGGCTGTTGTTTTTGCTGTTTAATATAGTCATCGGGCTGCCAAAAAACCTGCCCGTCATTTTCGAATACTTTAATCGTGCGTAATCGTCCACCGCGACAAGGACCGCCTGCACAATACCCACTCTCCGGAAGATATATCGCACCGTGAGTTGAACACATCAAATACAAGCCGCTGGAATCGAAAAATACACCTTCATTCCAATCGAGTTCTATCGGCACATGCGCGCAACGATTTAAATAACCATGTACCTTGCCACTGTAGCGCACAACAAAGCCACTCGTCTTTTCTCCCCCCGCAAGCACCGGAAAGCGAATGCCTTGCCCGCCTTCTTCAAGTGCGGTTGACGAACAGATAAAGATATCAGCCGTGCTCATATAAAACTAAGCATTTTCAATTAACCATGCATGCAAAGCTGCCACAGAATCTGCGGAATAAATCGGATTCAATGCATGCAATTCATGTGCCGGATGCGCGCCATACTGTACTGCGATACCGGCCGCCCCTGCATTAATGGCCATCTGCAAATCATGGGTCGTATCACCGATCATTACAGTGCGGCTCATGTCTTGCCCCAATTCGCGCGTCAATTCATGCAGCATCGCAGGATGCGGCTTTGAAAACGTTTCGTCGGCGCAGCGCGTCGCATCGAATAATGAAAGCAATTGCACACCACTCATCGCCCGATTCAATCCTACCCTGCTCTTGCCGGTTGCCACCGCTAAAAAATAACCTTCTTCCGATAATCCATGCAACATCTCGCGCGCACCATCAAAGAGCGACAATTCCTGATCATTCGCTAAATAGTGATAACGATAACGCTCTACCATGCGTGGATAATATTTCGGATCGAGACCCGGCAAAGCCACTTGCATTGCTTCTTGCAAGCCAAGGCCTATCACATAGGAAGCGACTTTTTTATCAGGAATCGGTAAGCCTAAATCTTTTGCAGAAGCTTGAATACATTTTACGATGGCTGCTGTGCTATCCATCAAGGTACCATCCCAATCGAACACGATTAGATCAAATTTCTTTCTTGCCATATCTTCCGGCAGGTTACGCTGCCAACTCCTTCAATTTGTCAATGAGTTCAGGTCTTTGCCAAACTCTTCAAAAATCGTTCACATTCAGGGGGCAGTGGTGCGTTCAATGTTATCTGTTTGCCTGTTTCCGGATGCGTAAAGGTGATTTGATACGCGTGCAGAAACATCCTCTTGAAAGCAATACGGTCACCTTCCGCTTTTTGCAAAGAACGATTCAATGCAAAGTCACCATACTTGTCGTCGCCGGCAATCGCGAATCCACTTGACGAAAGATGCACTCTGATTTGGTGTGTGCGTCCGGTTTTCAACTCTGCTTCCAACAATGCAAAGTTTCCATATCTTTGCCGTAAATTAAAAATGGTGTGCGAAGGCAGGCCATCTGTCTGCACCCGCACACGGCGTTCTCCATCAGCAGCGTTGTATTTAAACAAAGGCAGCTTGATATGCTGGCGAGGATTTTTCCAATCGCCTTGGACCAGTACCAAATAACGCTTGTCCAATTCCCCTTCACGAATTTGCTCGTGCAAGTTGGTTAAAGCAGAACGTTTCTTGGCTAACAGTAATATTCCGGATGTGTCACGATCCAGACGATGCACCAGTTCCAGAAATTTCGCTTCAGGCCTTGCCGAACGTAATTGTTCGATCACGCCATAACTCACTCCGGAGCCACCATGCACGGCGACCCCTGCAGGTTTATCGATGACCAATAAACTATTATCTTCCAGCAAAATCTTGAATTCAGCGCCCGGCACAGTTTGCGTTGACTTTTCAGCAACGCGAACTGGTGGGATCCGCACGATATCACCCTCAACCAAGCGGTAAGTTTGGTCGATTCGTCCTTTATTGACGCGCACTTCGCCTGAACGTAAAACCCGATAAACATGGCTTTTTGGCACGCCTTTCAAGATGCGCACCAGAAAATTATCGATGCGCTGGCCTGCATCTTCGTCGGAAATCGTGACCAGTTGAACTTGGGGCGGGACTTGTGACGGATGGATAGGCGACAAAGATTCAGCCGATTTACCAGAAAATCTCGCTAAGTCCTTCATTTTGAATATATAATTGTTTCACAGTGATGACAAAGTCACTGTAAGTGTAAGAATAAAAAGCACATTCTACACAGGGGCGTGTCCATCGGCCTCGCCAATTTGCAAATTCGATGGAAAAGATGTGTACGTACCATCTCTGCGAATCAAGGTTGCACCGTTGTTGTAATCGGATAGTCACGCAAAGATGTTGGACACGAATGCTTGGAATGTAAAGATAAGTCCGGCGAGATTGGCAGAATTCGTTAAGCTCGCTGGTTGATGATGTTGAAAACTATTTGCTGACCTAACCGAAACATTGTTTTGTTTGGTCAAGACAGCTGCTTCTCGCTTGACGACGCTGCGCCGGAAAATTCCGATACGCAAGCCGCTAGTGACCAGTAGACAACAATGCATATCGCTCAACTTCATCCGCGCCCGTTGTGGCATCAGCGCACATGCGTTGAACCGCTGCATATCAAGGCACACCTCCTCCACGCACTCCGCCCTCTCGTACATCCCAGTACTATTGTCGCAATACAAAAAATAATGCGGCAAGCAGAATGACCTTCAGGTCACGGAGAAATATAAAATGAAACGCATGTTGTTTAATGCTACTCAGCAGGAAGAATTGCGTGTAGCTATTGTTGATGGGCAAAAACTCATCGACATCGATATCGAAACCACCGGACGCGAGCAACGCAAGTCCAACATCTACAAAGGCGTCATCACCCGCATCGAACCATCGCTCGAAGCTTGCTTCGTCAGCTATGGTGAAGAGCGTCACGGCTTTCTTCCATTCAAGGAAGTGGCACGCACCTACTTCAAGGAAGGGGTCGATGTTCGCAATGCTTCAATCAAGGAAGCGCTGCGCGAAGGCCAGGAAATCATGGTGCAGGTTGAAAAAGAAGAGCGCGGCCAAAAAGGTGCTGCTCTCACTTCATTCATCTCACTGGCCGGACGTTATCTTGTCCTGATGCCAAACAATCCGCGCGGCGGCGGCGTATCACGTCGCGTCGAAGGTGAAGATCGTCAGGAACTGCGCGAGACGATGGACAAACTCGATCTGCCGCAAGGCATGTCGGTGATTGCCCGTACCGCTGGTATCGGCCGCAACGTCGATGAATTGCAATGGGACTTGAATTACCTGATGCAACTGTGGCGCGCGATTGAAGGCGCCGGCAAATCCGCACCGGGCGCGTTCCTGATTTATCAAGAATCGTCGTTGGTGATTCGTGCAATCCGCGATTATTTCCAACCGGATATCGGCGAAATCCTGATCGACACCGATGACATTTATGAACAAGCGCATCAGTTCATGAGTCATGTGATGCCTGACATGGTACATCGTGTGAAGCGCTATCGCGATGATGTGCCGCTGTTCTCGCGTTTCCAGATTGAACATCAAATCGAAACCGCTTATTCACGCACAGTGCCATTGCCATCAGGCGGCGCGATCGTGATTGACCATACCGAAGCGCTAGTGTCAGTCGACGTCAACTCTGCTCGCTCAACACGCGGCGGCGATATCGAAACCACTGCGCTCAACACCAATCTGGAAGCAGCTGATGAAGTAGCGCGCCAATTGCGCTTACGTGACTTGGGTGGCTTGATCGTCATCGACTTCATTGACATGGAGAACACCAAGAACCAGCGTGAAGTCGAAACACGTTTGAAAGACGCTTTGCACTACGATCGTGCGCGTGTTCAGATGGGCAAGATTTCGCGTTTCGGCTTGATGGAATTATCGCGCCAACGTCTGCGTCCTTCATTATCAGAAGGCAGCCATGTGACATGTCCACGTTGCAACGGCACAGGCCACATCCGCGATACAGAATCTTCCGCATTGCAAGTCCTGCGCATCATCCAGGAAGAAGCAATGAAAGAAAATTCTGCATCGATCCACGTGCAAGCACCGGTCGATGTTGCAGCATTCCTGCTGAACGAAAAGCGCGGCGAAATTCTGAATATCGAAACACGTCATCGCGTCGCTGTGATTCTGATTCCAAACAAGCATCTGGAAACACCGCACTACAAACTGGAGCGTATTAAACTCGACGATCCACGCCTGGAAGAGCCGCAAGCAAGTTACAACATGGCGGAGCAAGCGGATACCGACATCAGCTACAGCAAACGCCAGAAAGAAGAAATCAAACCACGCCAGGAAGCCGTTGTGAAAGGCATTACGCCTGATCAGCCGGCACCGATCGTGGAGCGTAAACCGGAGCCGGTTCCTGCAGTAACATTCTCTGCCGCAGAAGAAGGATTCTTCGGCAAGATATTGAATTTCTTCCGCGCAAAGCCGGCAGCACCAGTTGTCGTTGCAGCACCAATCGCCAATGGCAAGTCACATAACAACCGCGATCGCGGCGACCGCAATGGTCGTGGCCCACGTGGTCGTGGCCGCAACAACCGCGATGGGCGCAATCGCAATGAAGAGCGCAATGGCGCAGCAGATGCTACCAAACAAGCGCAACCAGTAGCAGCAGAAGCACAACGTCAACCGCGCCCACCGAAAGAACCACGCGAAGGCAATCAGGGAAATCAAGGTCGCCGTGATCGTCAACAACGCAATCGCGAAGAGCGCAATGAAGTTTCCGCAGAAAGCAAATCTGAAGAAGCATTGTTGAATGCCGCAGCACCGGCAGCACTGGTGCCACCAATTGCGGCATTGACTACACCAGTGACTGCTGAGGGAGTGCCAGCAACGCCAAATGCAGCGCCAGGAGAACAAGGTGAAGACCAGCCTCGTCGCCGTCGCCGTCGTGGCGGTCGTAACCGCAATCGCCGCGAACGTAGTGAGAACGGAGAAACCATTGTTGAGACAAGCGAAGTCGCTGGCGAAATGGAAGATGAGGGACTGGAAGAAATTACCGCTTTAACCGGCACATTCAAACCAGCGAATGTCTATCCGACAGAAGCACCAGCCGATTACATACCACATGTAACACCGGCTCCTGCCCCGATAGTAGAAACACATCTCAATGGTTCTTCGCCAGTGATGCATGAAACTGCGCCTGTTGAAAGCTCTAACCTCAGCACCGCAATTGCAGCTCCGGTGATTCCGCAAGAAGTCGCTCGCGTAAATGAACCCGCTCCTGTTTCTGAAGTTATCGTTACACAACCTGAGCCTGTTGCAGCAGCACCAGTAGTTGTTCCAGCACCTGTTGCGACAGCTCCAGTCGTTCCTGCGCTGGCAGTTGCAGTATCCAAGCCGGCACCGGCGACATTTGTTCCTGCCAGAATAGCGCCGGCACCAATGCCATTGGATGAACTGCGTACAGTACTGGGTGCAGCAGGCTTGACATTGGCAACCACCAATCCGGAAAAACTGCGTGCTGCACAAGAAGCAGCCGCGCAAATGATTCCTGCGCCACGCGTACCTCGTGCACGCAAGGTGTTGCCACCTTTGCCAACAGAACCGTTGATTCAGGTGGAAACGCAGCAACGTCAATAAAGTGATGGCTTCCAACCGAAATAATTTGGAAGCCATTACTGGCATGAATAAAAAAGAAGAGTTTTTGCTCTTCTTTTTTTATTGGCCGTCGTATTTTACAAACACCGGTAAAATATATTTTTGATTCTTGTACAAGAATATCGTCAGCATACGAGAGCTGAGCACTTGACTACACAACTACAACGCCCTGCTCCTGTCAGTTTATCCGAAGCATTTTGGTATTGGCTCAAACTGGGATTCATCAGCTTCGGTGGTCCCGCGGGACAGATCGCCTTGATGCATACTGAACTAGTCGAGAAGCGCCGCTGGATTTCCGAGCAACGATTTTTGCATGCGCTGAATTACTGCATGGTGCTGCCAGGACCGGAAGCGACGCAGCTTGCCGTCTATATCGGCTGGCTGATGCATCGCACCTTGGGCGGTGTCATTGCGGGCACGCTATTCGTGCTGCCGTCGCTTGCGATCCTGATTGCGCTATCGTGGATATACATGACTTTCGGTAACGTGCCGTCGGTCGCCGGTGTGCTGTACGGCATCAAGCCTGCGGTGGTGGCAATCGTGTTGTTTGCAGCATGGCGCATCGGTTCTCGCTCACTGAAAAATGTGTGGTTGATTGCCATCGCCGTTGCTGCATTCGTCGCAATCGCTGTGTTGCAACTTCCGTTCCCGTTGATCGTATTCGTGGCTGCCATACTTGGCTTGATCGGCGGACGTGTGCTGCCGGATAAATTCAAGGTAAGTGGCGGACATGCTGCTGCCAAGACTTCCTTCGGCCCTGCCATCATTGATGATGACACGCCGACACCGGCACATGCACATTTCTCCTGGCGCAAACTGCTTAGAGTGAGTGGATTTGGCATCACAATAGGCGTCGCTGTATGGTGCGCACTCGCGGCTTTATTCGGCATCACCAATCCGCTAGTGCATATGGGATGGTTCTTTACCAAAGCTGCTATGGTGACTTTTGGCGGTGCCTATGCAGTATTGCCGTATGTATATCAGGGCGGCGTTGAAACCTATCACTGGGTGACGCCGACGCAAATGATTGATGGCCTTGCCCTCGGCGAAACCACGCCAGGACCATTGATCATGATTGTCGCGATTGTCGGATTTATCGGCGGCTGGGCCAAGATGCTTTTTGGTACAAACAGCCTATTCATTGCCGGTGTCGCAGGTGCATCTGTAGCCACGTTCTTCACCTTCTTGCCATCATTCATTTTTATTCTGGCAGGCGGGCCGATGGTGGAATCTACGCGCGACAATATTCGTTTGACCGCACCATTGACCGCGATATCTGCGGCAGTAGTGGGCGTGATTGTCAGCTTGGCAGTATTCTTTGCCAAGCATGTTTACAACATCACCATGCCGCTCGCGCAATGGGACTGGATTGCAATGGCGATTACCCTTGCAGCATGCATTGCGTTGTTCCGATTCAAGATCAACACTATCCTGCTGATCGTCTCCTGTGCAATTATTGGGCTCGTGGTATCTTTATTGCTTAAATAATGCAGTCATGACAGAAAAATTTATCCCGGTCGCCGACCATCGCAGCCACAACGCGATACCGACCATCCCGGCACAACTCGAAGCACCCAACGGCCTCGTGACGGACACCTTTGCGCGTCCGCTGCATGATCTGCGCATTTCTGTTACTGATCGTTGCAACTTCCGCTGCGTGTATTGCATGCCGAAGCATGTATTCGATAAAGACTATGCATACCTACCGCACACGGATCTGCTGACCTTCGAAGAAATCACACGGCTCGCAAAACATTTTGTCGCACATGGCGTCGAAAAAATTCGGCTGACCGGTGGTGAACCGCTGCTGCGCAAACACATCGAGAAATTAATCGAGATGCTAGCTGTTTTGAAAACGCCGAGCGGCCGCGAACTGGATTTGACCTTGACCACCAACGGTTCTCTGCTCGCACAAAAAGCGCAAGCATTGAAAGACGCAGGTCTGAAACGCGTCACGGTATCGCTCGACGCACTGGATGATGCCACCTTCAAACGCATGAACGATGTCGATTTCGCGGTATCCGATGTATTGCACGGCATCGACGTTGCGCATCAAGTTGGCCTCGGTCCGATCAAGATCAACATGGTCGTCAAAGCCGGCATGAACGACCAGGAAATCGCACCGATGGCACGCCATTTCAAAAACACGCCTTACATTTTGCGTTTCATCGAATACATGGACGTCGGCTCCAGCAATGGCTGGAAGATGGATGAAGTGATTCCATCCGCAGAAGTCATACGCCGCATCCATGCACATTTTCCTCTTCAGGCAATTACACACAACTACGCGAGCGAAACTGCAAACCGCTGGCATTATGCCGATGGCAGCGGCGAGATCGGCGTGATCTCCAGCGTCACACAGGCATTCTGCGGCGATTGCACGCGTGCACGCTTGTCCACCGAAGGAAAACTCTATACCTGCCTGTTTGCGACCAGCGGACATGACCTGCGCGCATTGTTGCGCGGTGGACGAAGCGATGAAGAGATTGCAACCGTCATCGCGCACTTATGGCGCGCGCGCAATGATCGCTACTCTGCTTTGCGTACTGAAAACACTGCCGGTATCGAGCATCCGATGAAAAAAGTCGAGATGTCGTACATCGGCGGCTAGTCGATGAGAACCTGCAGGCAAGCTAATTTCCCCGTCGTTCCCGCGTATGCGGGAAACCATAGCGAGTCTCTCGACCGACCGCCTTATGGATTCCCGCATACGCGGGAACGACGAGTGCAAAAGTGATTTAACTAAAATGACCACCACACCAGCTTCCAAAATCACAGGCCTGATCCTCGCAGGCGGGCGCGGTATGCGCATGGGTGGCACCGACAAAGGCTTGCAACCATTTCGCAATGTCCCGATGATCGCACACGTGATGCAACGGCTGGCTCCGCAAGTCGATAGCATCCTCATCAATGCAAATCAAAACATCGCCGCCTATCAGCCATTCGGTGTGCCGGTTTATTCAGACCACACACCTGATTACGCAGGGCCATTGGCAGGATTCCAAACTGGTTTGATGCATTGCGCGACAGAGTATCTGGTGACGGTGCCATGCGATTCGCCTTTCCTGCCGCATGATCTGGTTACGCGCTTGTACGATGCAATGCAATCAGAAAAAGCAGATCTCGCCATCGCCGTCACTGGTGAAAGCAATCATCGGCAACAACATCCTGTATTCTGCCTGTTGAAAAAATCATTGTTGCCACACCTGTCAGCCTATCTGGAAAACGGTGGGCGCAAAGTCGGCGAATGGACATCTTCGCTACAATGCGCCGAAGTGCACTTCACCGATGAAGCAGCATTCAACAATATCAATACGCTGGAAGATTTAAGAAAATTCGAACATGAGTAACAAAAGTCTCACTGACATCGTCAACGCCCTGCCCGATTATGATCCGAACGCATTGTCCGTTGATCAGGCAAAAGCAATCATTGATGCATTCATCACACCGATACAGGAAGCCGAAACGGTTGCCATACGCCCCGCGCTCGGCCGTGTATTGGCAACCGACATCATCTCGCCGATCAACGTCCCGCCGCATGATAATTCCGCAATGGATGGTTATGCATTTCGCAGTGACGATCTGATAGTGAACCAATCAATCACACTGAAAGTAATCGGCATTGCTTATGCAGGCAAGGCTTATGTCGGCGCAGTGCAAGCCGGCGAATGCGTGCGCATCATGACTGGCGCCGCAATGCCTGCGGACTGCGACACGGTGATTCCGCAAGAACTTGCTCAGAACGCCACCGACTCATTTATCACGATTCCCGCCGATGTCGTCAAGGCAGGCGACAATCGCCGATTGGCAGGAGAAGATTTAGCCGCAGGCAAAGCGGCACTGCGCAAAGGAAAAAAGTTAAGCCCTGCCGATATTGGCCTCATCGCATCGCTCGGCATCTCACGCGTATTTGTGAAACGACGCTTGCGCGTAGCATTCTTTTCCACCGGCGATGAATTGCGCTCCGCGGGTGAAACCCTGGACGAAGGCTGCATCTACGACAGCAACAGCTACACCATCTATGGCATGCTCACGCGACTCGGTTGCGACGTCATCGACATGGGCGTCGTCAGGGATGATCCGGATTCGCTGGAAGCCGCGATGCGTTCTGCTTGTGAAGACAGCGACGTCATTATTACGTCCGGCGGTGTATCGGTCGGCGATGCAGACTATACGAAACAATTACTGGAAAAGCTGGGCGACGTCGCCTTCTGGAAAATCAACATGCGGCCCGGACGTCCGATGGCATTCGGGAAAATTTCATCGAATGGAAAAAGTACCTATCTGTTCGGCCTGCCGGGAAATCCGGTTGCCGTGATGGTGTCGTTTTATTTTTTTGCGCGCGAGGCATTGCTGCAGATGATGGGTACACAGCGCGAGCCGCTGCCATTGATGCGTGTGGTTTCGCAATCGACCATCAGGAAAAAACCTGGGCGTACCGAATATCAGCGTGGGATTTTATCCAGAGACGAAAATGGTAATCAGTCGGTGCGCATCACCGGCGCGCAAGGGTCAGGAATTTTGCGCTCGATGTCGGAGGCCAATTGTATGGTGGTGTTGCGGCACGATCGGGGTAGCGTGAATGCTGGGGAGTTGGTTGATGTGGCGATGTTTGATGGGTTGATTTAAGCCACAAGATCGAAGCTTTTTAGGGTGCGCTCTGCGCAACGGAATTCATAATTTAATCGACTAAAGAGCCTTTAATTCGATTGGCACTACGATGTCATATTCTTTATCGGCAATGATGGCTGCTGTTAACGGTCCGGCATAAGAAAAATATGCATATCGTATTGAAAGCTTGTTTCCATCGCGAATCACGCTTACATATTTATTGAATGTACTGCTTTTCGGTAGCTCAGGACTATCAAGATCGAAAGAAACTTGGGTGATTATTTTTCCTGTCGGCGATAGCCAATCCATGCGTACAGTATTCCATCCCTCATTAGAAAAGACGAAAACGCCTTCGGAAGTGCATACCACTCCCTTCACAATGGCACTTTTCCCAAAAATCCAATCGGATGTTTTAATTTGAGTGAATACAGAATCGCCGTGTATAACTACTGAATAATTAGGAGGGCAGTTGCTAATTGGATTTGTAAGATAACTCGGTTCTAGAGTATCAGTTGCTGTTAGTGGAATAATCCCAGCGAATACTTTTTGGTAGTTCCTTTTTCCATCAATCCCAACCTTCCCTGGCTTAAGCACGTTTTGAATGAACATTGCCGCTTGTGGCCCTGGCCATCCAGGACCCGGCCCGTTCCAAACTCCTATTTCTTTATTATTCGACCGGTCGATTACAACGATTTTCATATCGCCCCGTCTTGGCCAAATTGCACTATGGTCCACGTTAGGTTTGACTACTTGATCAACTACCAGATATTGGGGTTTGTCCTCGTTGGACGCTCGTTGCTTCAACAGGTAACCGTCCGGTTCAATTTTTAAATACCTCTTCCCTGAAATATCCACCGTATCGAAACCAACGTCAAAAACGTAACTTAAAGCTAGTATGGCATCGTTAGGTCGAGCATAGCCCAAGCGTGATATTTCGATCGTACGTGTACCGTTAACAATCGGATTAACTAAGTCTCGATTTGATAAAGTTTCAAATCCAAATTTGCCAATAGGATAGGCGACCAAAAAAGCAAATGGCATTAAAGCGAGCCATACTAATAATGAGAACTTTGGGCGCGTCCATAGTTGTTTAACTGCGAACCCCATAAAAACCAGAACAACAAACGCTAAGACGCACAATAGAAGGAATATCGGTGGTAAAAATGAAAACGCCGCAGGAAGTATCAAACATGCGATTGCAGTATAGAGTAGTGCCAACGTTGTCAGTACCCGCACAAATAGTGTTCTCGCTCTTATGTTTTTCATGTTTCACATTCGAATTCGGAAATTAAGTCACAAATTCACTCATCAATTTGATTGAATAATACTATTAATCTAATCCACCCTCTTTTTCATCACTCACCTCCGCCGCACCAGCCCCCAACAACAACTGCGCTGCCTCCGACGGCAACGCCTCCACAGACTTCAACTTACGTGTCATCTGACGTGTGCGTGTCTCAGCCTGCTCGATATTCTTGGCGGCCCGTTCCAAGGTGGCCTTGGTAGCAGCCAGCACTTCACCAAACTTGCCGAATTCCGTCTTCACCGCTCCCAGCACTTGCCACACTTCGGATGAGCGCTTCTCTAATGCGAGCGTGCGGAAGCCCATTTGCAAACTATTCAATAACGCCGTCAACGTCGATGGTCCGGCGATGCTGACGCGATGCAAGCGCTGTATGTCATCCGCCAAACCGGGACGGCGCATCACTTCGGCGTACAAACCTTCTGTTGGCAAGAACATGATTGCGAAGTCGGTGGTCAGCGGTGGCGACACATACTTCTCGCAAATCGATTTGGCTTCTACGCGAATTGCGCGCTCCAGTTCTTTACCTGCTGTCGCGACACCTTCGACATCGGCATGTTCTGCTGCTTCTGCGAGACGCTCATACTGCTCTTTGGGGAACTTGGCATCGATCGGCAACCAGACCGGCTTTTCGCCGTCGCCGTTGCCGGGCAGCTTGATTGCAAACTCGACGCGCTCGCCGGTGGCTGGCACGGTCTCGACATTTTTTCCATATTGGTCTGGTGTCAGCACTTGTTCCAACAGCATTTCCAGTTGCACTTCACCCCAAGTGCCGCGTGTCTTGACGTTGGTAAGAACACGTTTCAGGTCACCGACACCGATCGCGAGCTGCTGCATTTCACCGAGGCCTTGATGAACTTTCTCTAGACGGTCGGAAACCAATTTGAACGATTCACCCAAACGTTGTTCCAGCGTCGCGTGCAGTTTCTCATCGACGGTCTTGCGCATTTCTTCCAGACGGTTGGCGTTGTCGGTTTGCAGGTCCTTGATTTTGGATTCCAGCGTTGCGCGCACTTCTGCCATGCGTTGCGCATTGGATTCGGTCAATGCTGTCAATGTCTGGTTGAGCGTATCGCCGAAACGCTTGAGTGCGCTGGCTTGTTCTTCTCGTCCAGTCTGCGCCTGCTGTGTGATGGATAGCCGCATCGATTCCAGTTGCAGTGCGTTGACTTCATTGAGCTTGGCGAGCTGTTGGGCGAAGGAGTCGATCTGGCCGTTCTGCAGCGTGGCGACGCTGGTCAATTGTGCAGCGAGCGTTTGCTGGAATTGTGCGAGATTGCCAGTCAGTTCCTGGCGTGTGCTTTGTGCGGTGGTCTGGATTTGGCGCTCGGTACGCTCGCCGGTTTCTTGCTGGTGCCGCTTCAAGTCGTTTTGCAGTTGTGTCAGTTGCGGTGAAATGTCGGATGATGTGCCGGACGTTTTGCCTCGCATCAACGCGACCACCTGCAGGATGATGATCGCGAGTGCGGTGAATAGCAGGATGATGAATTCGGTTTGGGTCATTCTGTTTTCTTGATTGGGTAACTGATTTCAATTCGGATTAAAACATAAACAAATTACGCTCGTTACTCTGTCGTTCTGGCATGCCTTTAGCCGGAATCCAGTGTCGTTTTTACGCTTAATCAAAACAAAGTCGCTGGATCCCAGCTAGAAGCATGCTGGGACGACATAAACAAGTCTTACGAATATGAATATTAACCTTCTTTATTGCGCATCCAGTCGGCAGTCTGAAAAAAAGCCTGCATCAGGCGCTCCTGCAGCCATTCTGCAATGCCGACATCCTGCATCGCCAGCGCCATGCAGCGCAGCCACTGGTCGCGTTCTTTGGACGCGATCTCGAATGGCAAATGACGTGCACGCAGGCGTGGATGTCCGTATTGTTCGATATACAGGCTCGGACCGCCGGTCCAGCCGGACAAAAATAAATACAGCTTGTCGCGCGAGCTGTCGAGCGGGGTTGGATGCATCTTGCGGATGTCGGCGAATTCCGACTCCAAATCCATCAGGTCATAGAAGCGGTCTACCAGTTCGCGCAATTTCTCGGCGCCACCGATCAGTTCAAAGGCGGATTGTCCGTCGGGTTGGTCTTGGTGTTCTTCAGTAGTCATATGAATAATTGAAAATAGTTTCTGTGCAATATACGTTTTGTCGTTCCCGCGAAGGCGGGAATCCATAGTGAGTCTGCTTGTTCGACCGGCTTATGGATTCCCGCCTTCGCGGGAACGACGGTGGATGGTTCAAAGAGGCATCCTGTCAAGCTTCTCTCAATGTTTGTAAAGGCGGTTGGCTCAACACATTGCGCAGCCCCAGCCAACCGCCGATCAGTGCGCAAACCACACCGATAGCAAGGCCTGCCAGCCATACCATCGGATCAAAGACCCATTCAAATTTGAATACATACCTGGCAAGCGACCAGCCGACCGCTGCGGAGCCGGTGGCGGCCAGCAAGCCGCCCAATCCACCTACCAATGCAAATTCAATCCACTGCGCTTGCGATAATTGCTTGCGGGTGGCTCCCAGCGCGCGCAGCAAGCCCGCTTCACGCGTGCGCTCATCCTGCGAGCCCATCAACGCTGCATACAGCACCAATACGCCGGATATGAGTGTGAATAAAAATAAAAATTCAACGGCTGTCACAACCTGATTGATCACGTCTTGAATCTGCTTCAACACGCTGCCGACATCGATCACTGTCAGATTCGGAAAGTCACGTGTCAGTTCATTGATGAAAGAATATTTTGGAGCAGGCAAATAAAATGCGGTGATCCACGTCTGCGGCATGTCCGCTAACAAGTGCGGATTCAATATCACAAAGAAATTCACGCGCATCGAACCCCATTCCAGTTTGCGAATACTGGTAATGGTTGATTCAATCTGTTGACCGCTGACTTCGAACACCAGCTTGTCGCCCAGTTTTAAATGCAATGTTTTGGCGAGTCCTTCTTCAACCGATGCTTCCGGCTTCGTATCGTCATACCAATGTCCGGCGACGATCCGGTTTTGCGGCGGGATGTCGCGCATGGTGGATAAATTGAATTCTCGATCGACCAGCCGCTTGGCGTTGTCTTCGATGTATGTCTGACCGGTGACGGGCGTATTGTTAATCCGAATCAGGCGGCCGAGTATCATTGGAAACAACTGCACATCGCGGATACCGGCCTTCTCTAATCGAGAGGCAACTTCCGCTTTCTGGTCCGGCTGAATGTTGATGACAAATTGGTTGGGTGCGTCAGTTGGCGTTGCGTTGTGCCATGCATCGATCAAATCGCCGCGTATCACGGTCAACAGCAGCAAGGCCATCAATCCCAACGCAAGTGCGACAATCTGCACGATCGTCGCACCAGGGCGGCGCTGCAGGCCTGTGATTGCGAAACGCCAAGTCGGATTATTGATAGCACTGCGCAAACTGCGCAGTGCCTTCAAACTCAACCAGCCAACCAATGCGAACACCGCTAAACCACCTAAAAATCCGGCCGCGGTCAGCAGGCCTAATTTCGCATCACTCGCCTGCCACAATAACAAACCGATAAATGTCGCAAGCCCCAAACCATAGGTTACCAATGTCATCGGTTTAGGTGGATCCTGCTCGCGCCGAATCACGCGATTGTGCGGCACGTTGCGCAGTTGCAGGATCGGCGGTATCGCAAAGCCGATCAGCAATAGCAAACCAGTTGCGACAGCTTGTGCGGCAGGCAAAAAAGATGGCGACGGCAAGTCAGTCGCTACCAGTTTTCCCAACCAATTGAGCAGGACGAAATGTCCAAAAAATCCAAGCAATGCGCCCAGCACGCTTCCGATGAATCCGATGATGAAAAATTCCATCAGATAAAGCGATGTCACTTGATTTTGCGTCATGCCAAGGCAGCGCAGCATCGCACATGCATCGACATGGCGCAGCATGAAGCGGCGTGCTGCCATCGCGACCGCAACCGCGGCGAGCATTGCGGAGAGAAGACCTACCAGGGAAAGAAATTGTTCCGCGCGATCAATTGTGGCGCGCATTTCCGGGCGTCCGGATTCCAGCGATTCCAGGCGTACACCTTTGATATTCTCGCGGTCGATTTTGGACTGTATCCATTTTTCAAATGCGGAAGCATCAGCCGACTTGCCTGCCACTTGCAATCGATAGGTGACTCTCGATCCATCCTGGACCAAATGCGTTGCAGGAATATCCGACAAATTCAGCATCACACGAGGCGCGAAGTTCAAAAACGCCATACCGCGATCAGGCTCGACGGAAATGACATTGGCAACGGTGAATGTCTTGTCCCCAAGCTTCAATGGACTGCCGATGGCAAGATGCAACACGGACATTATGTGGCCGTCTACCCATACCGTGCCGGGCTGCGGAATCGCACGCGTGGCGATATCGGCGCCATTATTTGGCGCAGCAAGTTTGAGATTGCCGCGCAATGGATAACCGTGCGATACGGCTTTGACCGCCGCCAATTGCGTGAGCGCTTGATCGCCCTCGCCTGCAATTGCCATGCTGGGGAAAGTCATGGTATCTACGGTGTTTAGCCCACGTCGGTGTGCTTCAGTCCGCCATGTATCGTTGATTGGTTTGTCAGAATTAATGACCAGGTCTCCGCCCAGCAATTGCGTGCCATCGCGTAGCAAGCCGGTACGCATACGATCGACAAAAAATCCGACTGAAGACATCGCGGAAACCGCGACGATCAATGCAATGAGGAGGAAACGCAATTCTCCTGCACGCCAGTCACGGTGGGTCATGCGGAGAGATTGGAGCAGTATCGACATCAGATTTCTCTTGATTAATAGTACGCTTAAACGATATAACTACATTCGTCGTTCCCGCGAAAGCGGGAATCCATGCGACATATGCTTGAATCACCGCACTATGGATTCCCCCTTGCAGGGCGCATAACCGCTTGCAAGCGGTTACCGTTACGCAAGCAAATGACATGTCATTTGAAACCCTTGCTTCACCTTTCGCGGGAACGACGGTGACTTACATTTTGAAGAATGTATCGACTTCATTCAGATATTTTTGTTTTGTCGGCGTATCCAGAAACGATGCATTGAAACTGTTTTTCACTAATTGCATGGCATCATTTCTATTTAGTCCCAATGACTCAAATGTCGCAACAAAATTATCATTCATGTAACCGCCAAAATAAGCCGGATCGTCTGAGTTGATAGTGACGGTCAAACCGGCTTCCAGTAATTTGCGCAAATTATGATCGCACATCTGATCAAAAACACGCAGCTTGATATTGGAAAGCGGACACACCGTCAATGCAACCTTATCGCGCGCCAATCGCTGCGTCAGTGCGGCGTCTTCCAGGCAGCGTACGCCGTGATCAATGCGCTCAACGTGCAATACATCAAGCGCCGCCTGTATGTATGCCGGCGGTCCTTCTTCACCTGCATGGGCAACCAGGTGAAAGCCAAGTTCACGGCAACGTGCGAATATTTTCGCAAACTTTTGTGGAGGATGATCACGCTCTGATGAGTCAAGCCCGACGCCAATGAATTTGTCACGAAACGGCAAGGCTTGCTCCAGCGTTATAAAAGCATCTTCCTCAGACAGATGACGTAAGAAACACATAATCAATGAACCCGTCATGCCGAATTGCGATTTCGCTTGTTCCAAGGCACGATGAATGCCATTGATCACAATAGAAAATGCCACGCCGCGTTCGGTATGCGTTTGTGGATCGAAGAAAATCTCGGTGTGCCGCACATTGTCCGCATGCGCACGCTGCAGATATGCCCATGTCATGTCGAAAAAATCCTGCTCGGTCAATAGTACGCTTGCACCCGCATAATAAATATTCAAAAACGATTGCAGGCTGGTGAACGCGTAAGCGCGACGCAGTGCATCTACCGACAGATAGGGAAGCGTGATGTTATTGCGTTTGGCCAGTGCGAAGATCAATTCCGGCTCGAGTGAGCCTTCAATGTGGATATGCAATTCTGCCTTGGGCATCTGTTGCACAATATTGCGTAAAGCGATGTCCATCATCCCTACCTTCTATAGAAATTAGAAAATACAGGATAATTTTACGTCCAGAAAGGCGCCTATGCTTGATTGACGCCACTTTGAAACTGAATTGAGGGAAATTATTGCTTCAGCAGATCAAGAATCTCTGAAAGCTCATTGCGGATTGCAACGGTATTGACGTCCAGCGGTGGCAAATCTGCAATGCCATCAGCACCATCGCCATCGACCAAACGGCTGTCGAGTTTATTGCGCGCGCCACTGATGGTAAAGCCTTGCTCGTACAACAGTTCTCGAATACGCCGAATCAACAAAACTTCATGATGCTGATAATAACGTCTGTTGCCACGACGCTTTACCGGTTTCAGCTGGGTAAATTCCTGCTCCCAATAACGCAGTACGTGTGGTTTCACACCACATAAATCGCTGACTTCACCAATCGTGAAATAGCGCTTCGCAGGAATAGGAGGCAATACGGGTAACTCTGATTTAGAGGTGCGCTCGGTCATACTTCAATTCAGGAAGCAAGTTCTGCTGTTTTTTGATTGGCAGTGTCAACCATGCCCTTGAGCTTTTGGCTCGCATGAAAGGTCACTACGCGACGTGCAGTAATCGGGATTTCTTCGCCGGTTTTTGGATTGCGGCCAGGGCGCTGCGGCTTGTCGCGCAATTGAAAATTGCCAAAGCCGGAAAGCTTGACGGATTCACCACGCTCCAACGCGTTGCGAATTTCATCAAAAAACGTCTCAACCATGTCCTTGGCTTCGCGCTTGTTCAAACCTACTTGTTCAAACAGCAATTCCGCCAATTCTGCCTTGGTAAGACTGGGGAGTTCTTTTTCTGCCTGTGACCGTGCGCGCGCCTCAAGCATGGCGCGATTGAGGTCTGCAGACAACACAGATTGATATTCAGCTGAGGTCGAGTCATTCATTGTCGTTATCCCAACCTGCTCTATGAGCGGATTTTTCCGCCATGTTTTTTGTTGACGGCAGAGGTAAATGCAGCAATTGCAGCATTTACATTATCGTCTTGCAGGGTGCTTTGAGTATCTTGCAAGGTGATGCGGAAAGCAAGACTTTTTTCATTATTTTCAAGTCCTTTACCACGATATTCATCAAATAAAACAATGGCTTGCAAGATATTGCAAATTGGATTTGTCTTCTTTTCAACAAAAAATGTATCCACCAAATCTTGTGCCGGTATTGATTGTTGCACCACGATAGCGAGGTCGCGTGTCACCGCCGGAAATTTGGAGATTTCTTCATAAACAGGAACATCGCGCAACTGCAATGCATCTGCATCGACCTCGAACATTACTGGCGCCAAAGGAAGATCGTATTTTTGTTGCCAACGCGGGTGCAATTCGCCGATCGCACCGATTACTTTGCCATCCAGCGTGATTTGAGCGGAACGTCCGGGGTGTAACGCCGGATGCTCCATTTTCGCGAACCGGATGGTTTTCGGCGCGAACAAAGCTTCCAGATCAGCTTTGATATCAAAATAATCAACATTGCGTGTCGACTGTCCCCATTGCTCTTCTGCTACCGGACCATATACGAGTGCGGTAACGCGCTTGGGCTGATCGAAACCTGCAACCGATAACGGGCCATCTTGCGTAGTTTGATTACGCAAAAATACCGCGCCGATTTCAAACAAGCGCACGCGGTTGATTTTGCGATTCAGGTTGTAACGCACATTCGCGATCAAGCTGCCGATCAACGAAGAACGCATCACGCTCATTTGGCTGGCGATCGGATTAAGCAATTTGATCGGATTGGTGTTTGCAGAAAAATCGGTTTCCCACGACTCTTCGACAAAACTGAAATTCACTACTTCCTGATAATCGAGATCGGCCAGCTGGCGACGAATCGTGAATAGCGAACGGATGTTTTCAGGAGGAATACGCATTGCATTTGCAGCGACAGGCGGCAACGATGGAATATTTTCAAAGCCATAAACGCGCACGATCTCTTCGATCAAATCTTCTTCGATTTCAATATCGAAACGATAGGAAGGCGCGGTCACCGAAAACAACCCTGGCTGATGCGTAAATGTCAGGCCAAGGCGCGTAAAAATATCGGCGATCTGCGCATCGGTAATCGGCACACCAATTACTTTCACGGCACGTGCCGTGCGGACAGTAACTGGTCGACGCTGCGGCAGATTAACGATATGGTCATCGACAGGACCAACCGCAGTCTTGTCTTTTTGCCCGCAGATTTCAACAATCAATGCAGTAATGCGTTCGATATGCTCTACGATGCTGGCGTAATCAACACCGCGCTCGAATCGATGCGCTGCGTCTGTCGAAAAATTAAAACGACGTGCGCGGCCTTGAATCGCTTGCGGCCACCAGAATGCGGCTTCGAGATAAATGTTTTGCGTGTCGAGTGTGACAGCAGTGGAATCACCGCCCATGATGCCGGCCAATGATTCGATTTCACGCTCATCGGCAATCACGCCAACCCAGCCATCGACTTCGACCGTATTGCCATTCAACAGCTTGATTGACTCACCTGGTTTCCCCCAACGCACATCGAGACCGCCATGGATTTTATCGAGGTCGAATACATGCGATGGACGGCCCAATTCCAGCATCACGTAATTGGAGATATCGACCAGTGCAGAAATCGGGCGCTGACCACTGCGCTCCAGACGTTGCTTCATCCAGTCAGGTGTCGCGGCGCGTGCGTTCACGCCACGGATAATGCGTCCTGCAAAGCGTCCACATAAATCAGGTGCTGAAATCTTGACCGGCAACTTGTCTTGAATTGTTGGCGTCACCGTGTTGTAGATTGGCGCTTTAAGTGGTGTATCGGTCAATGCAGAAACTTCTCGCGCGACACCGAGTACGGACAAGCAATCGGCCTTGTTCGGCGTCAGCTTGATCGTGAATTTCAAATCGTTGAGCTGATAGTAATCACGAAAATTCTGGCCGATTGGTGCATCTTCCGGCAGGTCCATCAGACCGCCGCCCTCTTCCGATAGCTTCAATTCACGTGCAGAACACAACATGCCCTGCGACTCGACACCGCGCAATTGACCGACCTTGATTTCGAATGGTTTGCCATCATCGCCTGGCGGCAGCACTGCACCTGCCATAGCACAGACAACTTTCATGCCTGCACGCACATTGGGTGCACCACAGACGATATTCAACAAGGTGCCGGTGCCGACATCAACTTGGCACACATTCAAACGGTCGGCATTGGGATGCTTGGCGATTTCCAATACCTTGCCGACGACGACATTTGAAAAAGGCTGTGCAACCGGCTCGACTTCTTCCACTTCCAAACCTGACATTGTCAACAAGTGCGCCAATTCGTCCGAAGTCATCTTCGGATCGACCATCGTGCGGAGCCAGTTTTCTGAGAATTGCATAGTTACTTCATCCCCCTGATTTTATTCCCTCTCCTTCAAGGAGAGGGCTAGGGTGAGGATGGGTCTTGAATGACAATGAAACCCATCCCCCACCTAACCTCCCCCTTGAAGGGGGAGGAACGTAAGCATTAATTGAATTGCTTTAGAAATCGTAAATCGCCTTCATAGAACAGGCGCAGATCGTTGATGCCATAACGCAGCATCGTCAAGCGCTCAAGGCCTGAGCCGAACGCAAACCCAATGTACTGCTCAGGATCAAGCCCCATATTGCGCACCACGGTCGGATGCACTTGACCGGCGCCGGACACTTCCAGCCAACGGCCTTTAAGCGGCCCGCTGCCGAATGCAATATCGATTTCAGCCGATGGTTCCGTGAATGGAAAATACGATGGACGGAAACGCACTTGCAAATCATCGGTTTCAAAAAACGCCTTGACGAAATTCAGGTACACGCCTTTCAGATCCGCGAAGCTAATGTCTTCTGCAATCCACAATCCTTCGACCTGATGGAACATCGGTGAATGCGTCGCATCGCTGTCGACGCGATAGGTGCGCCCTGGTGCGATAACCTTGATTGGCGGCTTGTTCATGCGCGCATAACGCACCTGCATCGGGCTGGTATGCGTGCGCAACAAAAGCGGTTTACCTTGCGTATCGTTGCCCTCGACGTAGAACGTATCCTGCATCGAACGTGCTGGATGGTTTTCCGGACTGTTCAATGCAGTGAAGTTGGTCCAGTCGGTTTCAATTTCCGGGCCGTCTGCCACATCAAAACCGATCGAGCCAAAGATTTCTTCCACACGCTGCCAGGTCCGCATCACCGGATGAATGCCGCCCATGCCGCGACCGCGACCCGGCAAGCTCACGTCAATCGCTTCTGCATTCAAGCGCGCTTGCATCTGCGCATTGGCAAGTGCATCGCGGCGCGCTGTCAGCGCAGCTTCAATTTGCTCTTTGATCGCGTTAATGATTGCGCCTTGGGCTTTGCGCTCATCCGGCGCAAGTTTGCCAAGGCCCTTCATTTGCTCTGTGATCTGACCGGTCTTGCCGAGATATTTTGCTTTTGCGTTTTCCAACGCAGCAGCATCCTCTGCAGCAGAAAAATCGGTCTGTGCCTGAACTACAAGTTGCTCTAGGGGATTCATGCAGTTTCGCGCTTTCGAAATGGAAGCTGAAATGAGTTAGAACTCATTTCATGAATAGGAAGGCACGTGTTCTCACCAAAATCGGGGCTGGCAAGGCGCGCGTCGAATAGCCGTGCATATTCGCAAGGAGCGCAACGCTGTCCAGCGTCGATTCTGGTGAGAACCCTCCGGGAAGGTAGTCTGAACGGCGCATTGCGGCGTTGCGCCGCTTGCACAGGGGACCACCCTGTGCAGCGCACCGCGCCTTGCACTGCATCCGTCCAGACTGCCTTCACGTGCCTTCCTATTCATGAAATGAGTTCTGCAATTAAAACGGGGCAGTGGTGTGTGACCTCTGCCCCGCCAGGATAGTTCTGCATCACCCGCAGGCAATGCATGCAATCACTTAAGCAGCGATGTTCGCCTTCACCTGATTGACAATCGCGGCAAATGCCGGCTTGTCCATCACAGCCATATCGGCCAGGACTTTACGATCCAGTTCGATAGAGGCTTTTTTGAGGCCGTTCATGAACACGCTGTAGGTCATGCCATGCTCACGCGATGCCGCGTTGATACGGGTGATCCACAACGCGCGGAACACACGCTTCTTGTTACGACGATCGCGATATGCGTATTGGCCGGCGCGCATGACTGCTTGCTTGGCAATACGATAGACGGTACTGCGGCGACCACGATAGCCTTTGGCTTGATCGAGGACTTTTTTATGACGGGCCCGTGCTGTGACCCCACGTTTTACTCTTGGCATAGTAGCTCCTTGATATTGAGTGTGAGGTTAAGCGGTCGGCATCATGCGATAGACTGATGTCACATCACTCGCATGAACGTTGGTTGAACCACGCAACTGGCGTTTGTTCTTTGTGGTCTTCTTGGTCAGGATGTGGCGCTTGAAAGCCTGGCCACATTTAACCGTACCACCTGGACGAACGCGAAAACGCTTTTTCGCGCTGCTCTTTGTCTTCATCTTAGGCATAACACATCTGTCCTTTTGGACAGCTCCATTTTTAACATGATTGCAGGTGGTAACACTACGTTACGCTTGGGTGCCTACTCTCACTTGTTTGGCGGTGAATTCGAGTCCACCGCTATTTGCACAAACCAGTCACTGCTGACTGATCATGCGAATACTATTTTTTCTTCTTCGGCGCCATGACCATGATCATCTGGCGACCTTCCATCTTAGGCCACTGCTCGACTTGTCCATAATCGTCCAAGTCCACTTTCAATCGCTCCAACATGCGCATCCCGATTTCCTGATGCGCCATTTCACGGCCGCGAAAACGCAACGTGATTTTTGTCTTGTCGCCTTCATCCAGGAACTTGATCAAATTGCGCAGCTTGATGTTGTAATCGCCTTCATCAGTACCTGGGCGGAATTTGACTTCCTTGACCTGAATGACCTTCTGTTTCAGCTTGGCTTCGTGCGCTTTTTTCTGCTCGGCGTACTTGAATTTGCCGTAGTCCATCAGGCGGCACACTGGCGGTTGAGCAGTTGGTGCAATTTCCACCAGATCCACGTTAGCTTCTTCCGCCATGCGGAAGGCTTCAGCCAAACTCACGATACCTAACGGTTCGTTATTGACCCCGGTTAAACGCATTTCAGGGGCAGTAATTTCGCCATTGATGCGATGCGACTTGTCAGTAGCTATTGCAGTTTCCTTTAAAAATTAAATAATTAAGCCATGCAGAAATGCAGAATCTCACAAATAACCAACAAAAACGCATGTTGAGCTTGTTTTAATGTCACAAGCCAAACCTGATTTTTGATTCGTTGCTTATTTGTGAGACTCTGCACTGCGCTTCGTGATCAGGCTTTGGTTTCAACCTCGTTTTTCAGGCGTTTCACCAAATCGTCGATCGGCATCACACCCAGATCGACATTGCCCCGCGCTCGCACGGCCACTGTGTTTGCATCTCGCTCCTTATCGCCAACCACCACGATATAAGGCAGCTTCTGTACAGAATGCTCGCGTATTTTATAGGTTATTTTCTCATTACGCAAATCAGTCTGCACTCTAAACCCTTGTTTCTTCAGGTTTTCTGCGACTTTTTGTGCATAATCAGCTTGTGCATCGGAGATGTTGAGGATCGAGACTTGCACAGGAGCAAGCCATAAAGGCAAAGCACCGGAAAAGTTCTCTATCAGCATGCCGATGAAACGCTCCAGCGACCCAAGAATCGCTCTGTGCAGCATGACCGGGATTTTGCGCGTATTGTCTTCAGCAACATATTCGGCTCCCAGACGTACCGGCATCGAGAAATCGACCTGAATCGTGCCGCATTGCCACATCCGGCCAATTGCGTCCTTGAGCGTGTATTCGAGTTTCGGACCGTAAAAAGCCCCATCGCCCGGTGCAATCTCGTATTCACAACCAGAACGCTTGAGCGATTCAATCAGTGCATTTTCTGCTTTATCCCATGCCTCGTCGCTGCCAACCCGTTTTTCTGGTCGGGTTGCCACTTTATAAATCACTTCGGTAAAGCCAAAGTCCGCATAAACTTTTTGCAGCAAAGTCGTGAAAGCGACGCACTCGTCCAGAATCTGATCTTCGGAACAGAAAATATGCCCGTCATCCTGCGTAAAGCCGCGCACCCGCATCATGCCGTGCAATGAGCCGGACGGTTCATTGCGATGGCATTGGCCAAACTCACCATAACGCAGAGGCAACTCGCGATAGGAGTGCATGTTGGAGCGGTAAATTTGCACGTGGCCCGGGCAATTCATCGGCTTCAATGCATAGGCACGATTTTCCGACTCGGTGGTGAACATGTTTTCCTTGTAGTTCTCCCAGTGGCCGGATTTTTCCCATAAGCTGCGATCCAGAATCTGCGGCGCCTTGACTTCCTGGTAGCCGTTTTCCTGGTACACGCGACGCATGTATTGCTCAACCTGCTGCCATACCGTCCAGCCTTTCGGATGCCAGAAAATCAAGCCAGGCGCTTCATCCTGAAAGTGAAACAGGTCCAGCGCACGTCCCAGCTTGCGATGGTCGCGTTTCTCTGCTTCTTCCAGCATATTCAAATAGGCATCCTGCTCTTCTTTTTTCGCCCACGCTGTGCCGTACACGCGTTGTAGCATTTCATTCTTGGAATCGCCACGCCAATAGGCGCCGGCCAGCTTCATCAGCTTGAATACCTTCAGCTTGCCGGTAGACGGCACGTGAGGGCCGCGGCACAGATCGGTGAATTTGCCCTCTGAATAGAGCGACACATCCTGATCGGCCGGAATCGATTCGATAATTTCCGCCTTATACGCTTCACCGATCGATTTGAAATACGCCACCGCTTCATCGCGCGGCAACACCTTGCGTGTGACAGGCTCGTCCTTCTTGGCAAGCTCGGCCATCTTCTTTTCGATCGTGGCCAAATCTTCCGGCGTGAACGGGCGCTTGTACGAAAAATCGTAGTAAAAACCGTTATCGATGACAGGACCAATCGTGACTTGTGCATCCGGGAATAACTCTTTCACCGCATAGGCCAGCAAGTGGGCGGTCGAATGACGGATCACTTCCAGACCATCGGCATCCTTGTCGGTGACAATCGCCAGATCGACATCATGATCAATCAGGAATGAGGTATCGACAACCTTGCCATCCACCTTGCCGGCCAACGCCGCTTTGGCAAGTCCGGTACCGATGTTGGCTGCAACCTGGGCGACGGTAACCGGCGCATCGAATTGACGCTGTGAGCCATCTGGAAGTCTGACTGAAACCATTTTTATCTCCATACAGTAGCGCATCGACTGCGCACCGATTAAATATCCGCAATACAAACAAAAATAAGGACGAAAAAAAACGCGGCTAGCCGCGCTTTTTGCTCGAAAAAGGCTGGACTAGCAACGTATGAAAACGGAGGTACTAGTTCGCGGTGTCATAACCATGTGCCTTTCTCGCTCTTATATAGAATAAATTCAAAAATATCAGGGAATTAAATAGTGCTATTTAATTCCCTATCGTTCATCCATTATAAAGTATATTTTTTATTGTGCCATTGATTCATCACAACAATATGTCGCAACTAATTGATCATTACAAAAACGCTACATGTTGTCCCAGCGAACGCTGAGATCCAGCGGCTTACGTAGCAATCCATACAGCTCTGTTCATTCCTACTGTTTGCAGCAAACGACACTGGATCCCAGCGTTCGCTGGGACGACACTTGGTATGTCATGGATTTTGTGACCATCAATAGAATACAGAATACACTTTCCCGGTTATTTTTTCACTTCCTTGAAGTCAGCATCGACCACATCGTTCTCTTGCGTTGTTTGGCGATCAGATGCACCGGACGCCGCCGAGCTTGCTGCTTGCTGCGCTTGCGTATCGCCGTACATCTTCTCTCCCAGCTTTTGGGCAGCTGAAGCCAATACCGCCATCCTGCTGTCGATTGCTGCCTTATCGTTGCCTTTCAATGCTTCTTCCAGATCCTTGATGGCGGATTCGATTCTCTCTTTTTCGCCGACTTCCAGCTTGTCGCCATGCTCATTCAATGCCTTGCGCGTGGAATGCGTCAACGCATCGCCCTGATTACGGCTCTCCGTCAATTCTTTCATGCGCTTGTCTTCTTCCGCATTCACCTCCGCATCGCGCACCATTTTCTGGATCTCGGATTCCGTCAAACCGGAATTGGCCTTGATCGTGATCTTGTTTTCCTTGCCGGTTGCCTTGTCTTTGGCGCTGACATGCAAGATACCGTTGGCATCAATATCGAACGTCACGTCAATCTGCGGCATGCCACGCGCTGCAGGTGGAATGCCGACCAGGTTGAATTCGCCCAACAACTTGTTACCCGAAACAATCTCACGCTCACCCTGATATACCTTCACCGTCACCGAAGGCTGATTGTCATCCGCCGTTGTAAACACTTGGCTGTGTTTGGTCGGGATCGTAGTGTTCTTCGGAATCATCTTCGTCATCACACCGCCCAATGTTTCAATACCGAGCGACAACGGCGTCACATCCATCAGCAGCAAATCCCTGCGTTCGCCGGACAACACCGATCCCTGGATTGCTGCACCAACTGCAACAGCCTCATCCGGATTGACATCCTTGCGCGCCTCTCTGCCGAAGAATTCTTTGACCTTCTCTTGCACTTTCGGCATACGCGTCATGCCGCCGACCAGAATGACGTCGGCGATCTTGCTGATATCCACGTTGGCATCCTTGAGCGCGATACGGCATGGTTCAATCGTCTTCTCAATCAAATCTTCGACCAGCGATTCCAGTTTCGCGCGCGTGATTTTCATGTTCATATGAACCGGCGCACCGTTGGCCATCGCAATATACGGCTCATTGATTTCGGTTTGCTGTGTCGATGACAATTCGATTTTCGCGCGTTCGGCAGCGCTCTTGATACGTTGCAATGCAATCGGGTCTTTGCCCAAATCAATGCCATTGATCTTTTTGAACTCACCAATGATGTAATCGATTACGCGCTGATCGAAATCTTCACCGCCGAGGAAGGTATCGCCGTTAGTGGACAGCACTTCAAATTGCTTCTCGCCTTCGACATGCGCAATTTCGATAATCGAAATATCGAACGTACCGCCGCCCAAGTCATAGACTGCAATCTTGCGATCTCCCTTCTCGCTCTTGTCGAGTCCGAATGCCAACGCAGCAGCAGTCGGCTCATTGATGATGCGTTTGACATCGAGACCTGCAATCCGGCCAGCATCCTTGGTCGCTTGCCGTTGTGAATCATTGAAATAAGCCGGCACAGTAATGACCGCTTCAGTGACGGTCTCACCAAGATAATCCTCAGCTGTCTTTTTCATTTTGCGCAATACCTCGGCTGAAACCTGAGGTGGCGCGAGCTTCTTGCCACGCACATCAATCCATGCGTCACCATTGTCAGCCTTGATGATCTGATAGGGCATCAGGTGTATATCTTTTTGCACTTCATTTTCTTCAAATTTACGACCGATCAAACGCTTGACTGCATACAAGGTATTTTTAGGATTGGTCACAGCCTGGCGCTTGGCCGGTGCGCCGACCAGAATTTCGCCATCTGCTTGATATGCGACAACTGAAGGCGTCGTGCGCGCGCCCTCCGAGTTTTCGATGACCTTGGGTTGCCCTCCTTCCATGATCGCAACACAGGAATTGGTCGTGCCGAGGTCAATGCCGATAATCTTGCTCATGACTTTCTCCTTCTTCAATAACTAAAATTGATTCGACGGTTTCGAAATCAATATGTGTTCTGCACCGATCGCCTTCAAGCCTCGCTCTTGCTCGATTTTTCCTGTCCAACCGTCACCAGTGCCGGACGCAACAGCCGATCGGCAATCATGTAGCCTTTTTGCAGCACATTGATGATCGTGTTGGGATTCTGATCTACCGGCACCGTTGAAATCGCCTGATGCTTCATCGGATCAAGCTTATCGCCTGGCATTGGATTGATTTCAGTCAGCCGGTTTTTTTCAAAAGCAGTATTCAACTGTTTCAATGTCATCTCCACACCTTCCTTGATCGATTCCAAGGTTGGCGCTTCTATTTTGAGTGCTGTTTCCAAGCTATCCTTGACCGGCACCAAGCTTTCAGCAAAACCTTCAATCGCAAATTTATGTGCCCGCATCACATCCTCCTGCGCGCGTCGACGAATGTTTTCCAGATCCGCCTTGGCCCGCATGTATGCATCCTGCATTTCTGCCGCCTTTGCTTCCGCACGTGCAAGTTTTTCTTTCAGATCATTCTCTGCCGATTTCGAATCGACTTCTGGAGCCGCTGATGTACTTGATTGTCCTGATTGCACAACCGGTTCGGTCGCATGCTTGTCTGATTCGACTGCGGCTTTATCTGTTTCTACTGTCTCTACTGTCGGCTTGTCTGATTCGGACAAAGATGGTGGCAACAATTCATTCATATCCAGGGTAGGTTCCGTCCGCGACATCATCGGTTTCCCTTCTCCCGCTTTTTCGTTCCATTGCTGTTGAGTTTGCATTGAAAATCTCCCGTATTCATTGAAAACAAAAACAAACATAGAGAAAATCTAATGACACAAGAGAGCATGTTTTGTTTCATGAAGATTGATATTTTCATATCCGCATCAATACGGCTTGTTCCACGTCATACATTGAACAAATATTGAAATCTCAAAAACCAAAAATGATACTTTTCATCGTCCATTATGGATTTTGCGAGCGCATTGAAGCACATGGCATCGATCATGATTCATCACAATGCTTGATGGTACTTGTCGATAGATTGCAGCATGGGTGACATCATTCTCAGGAACTCATTCTTGAATCCGCATTCCAAATGCGAATGAAACAGATTTACTGCAGTAAGAACCAAGAACGAGGAATTGAATGCTGATTTACATGCACTCGGTCTGGTATGAGGAATAACTGTGAATGACGTATCTATCATGCATATACCTCTCCATATCGCATTTGTTTCCGTGCTACCAGCCAAACTTGAAGAGAGGAATATGCAATGAGCCTGATTCTGACTTCACCTGCATTTGACGCAGGCACCAACATTCCTGCAATCCATACCTGCGATGGCGTCAATATTTCGCCGCCACTAGCATGGTCAGGCATACCACCTACTGCTAAAAGCCTGGCATTGATTGTCGACGATCCCGACGCCCCTGATCCTGCTGCGCCACAAAGAACCTGGGTTCATTGGGTCGTCTATGACATTCCGACCAGTGTGACCGGTTTTTCGCAAGGTGTGCATACGCAAGACTTGCCTCAAGGTGCACACGCAGGCAGCAACGACTGGCATAAAAACGAATATGGCGGTCCTTGCCCGCCTATCGGCCGCCATCGTTATTTCCATAAACTTTTTGCGCTGGATACCGTGCTGCCTGATCTGCATAATCCAACCAAGGCGCAATTGGAAAAGACGATGGCAGGACATGTTATCGGGCAAGCTGAATTGATCGGCTTATACCAGCGGAATAAATAAATGAAAGAGACATGATTGTTATGGCTGAATTGAAACGATTCAACAATCGCATGCAGGCCGGTGCATTTTTGTCGCAAAGATTAAGAGTGTTTTTTCAACACCCTAACGCGATCGTACTTGCATTGCCGCGTGGCGGTGTGCAGGTAGGATTTTCTATTGCAAAAATTCTGGAAATCCCGCTTGACGTCATGCTAGTCAGAAAGCTGGGCGTACCGGGACATGAAGAATATGCGATGGGAGCCATTGCCAATGGCGGCCTGTGCGTATTGCAGCATGAAGTGCTGGAGGCGCTTGAAATTCCAACATCGGTTGTAGAAAACATGGCACAGCGCGCATTACTGGAAATTGATCGACAGGAAAAGTTGTATAGATCAATTCGGACAGGCATACCGTTGCGAGGGCGCATTGTCATTTTGGTTGATGACGGGATGGCAACCGGGTCAAGCATGCTGATTGCTGCAAAAACTCTGCGCAAGGAAATGCCCGCACGCATTATTCTTGCCACACCCGTTGCACCGCCGGATGTTTGTGAAAAATTGAGAGAAGAGGTAGATGAAATAATTTGCTTGAATACGCCGGATCCATTTTATGCGGTTGGATTATGGTATGAAAATTTTGAACAGATAACGGATGCAGAAGTAATGCGCTTGCTTGAAGAGTCCGAGCGAGAACACACGCAGCACTATAGATGACGAATCTATACTTACATTGTCGCCATTCAAGTGTCATTCATCAGTATCGCAACAGGCAGCAAACGCAATGCATCACCCAGCTGAATTTTTCCGCCTTTAATATTCGTTTTTTCACCACTAAGAATATCCGTCCACGATTCTGAATGAAAAGTAAAATCAACCGCAGTCTCCTTCCAAACCTCAGATCGCACTACAGGAAAATCGCTTTCCTCCATGAGCTGATATGGCAAGTGAGTGGCAACGATAATCACCGTCCGTTGCTGATAACGTCGCGCAAATGCAATTGCATGATCAGCCATCGAACCTGTGATGTTCAATGGCAAATATTCCCCGTTTAAAAATAAATCCGGTTCCTTCACACGTAACGCAAGAAGATTGCAGATAACTTGCTGCTTCAAACGCCCTTGCTGCCATCCTTCAGTATTTTTGATAACAGCATATCCAAGCAATGCTTGTTCGCGTACTGCGTAGTCAACCGGCCGACGGTTATCCGGATCGACCAAACTGAAATCCCAGAAATCGGTTCCCTGATAAAGGTCCGGTATGCCGGGCGATGTCAGCCGCAATACGGTCTGGACGAGACTTTTGATCATACCCACCGGCGCCAGTTTGCTGACCCAATCAACGAGCTTCGATAAAAATACGTTGTAGGGATCGACCAGAAGAATCGCGTGCAAAAACTTCACGCATGCTGCTTCATATTCTTCATTCGGCTGGACCCAGTCGCTCACTTGTTTGGCTTCGCGCAGCGCCTTGATCAACCATCGCTCGATACGTTCGGCAAACTGCTTGATACCGTGCACATCGTCAAATTTCAATCCAATCGGCCACGCGCCAACCAGCATTTGGTATAGCATCAATTCATCGGCAGGTTGTGGCGCAAAATAGCCTGGCTCGCCATTTTCCGGTGAAATCTCTGTGCGCAACACTGCATTAAACGTGATCCACTCACGAACGATATCCCTCCATTCATCCGGCGTTTCGCTCAATACGGCGATGCGCATGCGCACATCTTCGCCACGCTTGTGGTCGTGTGTAGCAGTCGCCAGCAAAGAATGAGGGAATCGCTCGGCTCGCACGAGGTTAGCTTCATGAAAGCCCTGTGGCGTGAGAAAAAACTGCCCAGGGTCTGAACCAACTTCATTGCGCGACAATAGCCTGCCATATCGATAGAAGGCAGTGTCTTCCACCGACTTTGCCACCAGAGGCGGCGTCAATTGCTGAAAACGTGTAATCGCGCGTTGATGCAAGGCGCGCACTCTTGGATTGGCCGCATCGCGCGGCGCATCGCCACCGAGCCAACGGGCGATCACATCAAGTAAAGGCACTTCAGTCCGCTCCACACTATGGCGCGCTTTTTCCAACGCATGATCGATCACCAATTGATCAAGCTCATCGCGGCCATTGCTGTCGGCGTAGGTTCGATAAACTGAAAAATGCACCAGCAACTCGGTAAAGACACGGCGAATCGCCCCTAGAGAAAAGTCACGCGTGCGCAAGTCTGTCCGTGCAACCGCATGTAATGCACGTGCCGCTGCTTCAAATTCACCGGCAAGATTAATCGCAATCAACTGCCGCCTTGCTTGCTGCACTTCCGCCAGGAAATCCTGCGTCTGGCCGGTCAGTTCCGCCCATAAAGATGTGATCGGCGCTTCGCCGGCCGGGTCATGCATCAGTGCACCGACACGATCCATGAAATCGTAACCGCTGGTGCCGTCGATTTCCCAGTTGGTGCGCAGCTGCTCTCCTGCGCTGAGAATTTTTTCCACGATGATATAAGCGGGCGTCGGCGGCAACTCCGGCGGCCTTTGCGATGTCAGTGCCTGCAAGCGGCGACGCAACTTGCGACAATATGCGCCGGGATCGGCCAACCCATCCACATGATCAATACGAACGCCATCAATCAAACCTTCGATATAGAGACGAAACAGCAAAGCATGGGTGGCTTCGAACACATCATCCTGTTCAACCCGCACGCCGACCAGATCGGTCACTTCGAAAAAGCGGCGCCAATTGATGCCGTCAGCCGCACAACGCCACCACGCCAAGCGATAATGTTGTCGCTCAAGAAGCTGATGCAGCGAATCGATGCCAAGTATCGCATCAGGCAAAAAACTCTTTAAAGCTGTTTGAATATCTTCCGCGCCTTCGTTTGTGCTTGCAATCTGACGCAACAAACCAAAACCGATATCGGCATTTTGCTGCGAAATTTCGCCGGCATCGTTGCATCCTTCTTCAAATGCAGCAATCGCGGGTGCAAGGCGATCGGAAGCAGCCGCTTGCAAAATACTGCCATAGTCCGCCGGCGCTACCGGAAAACGATGCGCATAATAGCTGACAAAAAATTTACCGCGCAGATCATCAAACTGGAGTTTGATATCGCCTGCAATCAATACATCGCCGTAAGGCGCGCCAAGAAACGGCGCCATCACCTTTCCATGCAACGTTTCATCGGCCGGATGCCAGTCGATATCGAACCAGCGTGCATACGGACTTGCCTGCCCCCATTCCAGCACATGTTGCCACCACGGGTTTTCCGGTCCGACCCCCATATGATTCGGCACAATATCGAGAATCAATCCCATATCGGCCGAGCGTAAACAGGCAACCAGTTTGCGCAAGCCCTCTTCCCCGCCGATTTCCGGATTGATGCGCGTCGGATCCACGATGTCATAACCATGCGTGGAACCGCTACGTGCAGTCATGATCGGCGACGCATAAATGTGACTGATGCCAAGCTTCGCGTAATATGGCACGACTTGACAGGCATCGTACAACGTAAAATCCTTATGCAGCTGCAAGCGTGCCGTCGCACGTGGAATAGGCATCACGATTCTCCGCCATGAGAACGTGAGGAGCGTGATTTATTCATGATTGCCAAACGCTTCAGCAATGTATGGTTCAACAAAAGATTGTCCACTGTCTGCGGAAGACGGCGTCGCCAGTTCGGATGCGAATCAATCGTTCCCGGCAGATTCGGCTGTTCCACCAAACCGAGCGCATCTTCGATAGGCAGCATGGCGAGCGGCGCCGGTGTCATCGACATGAAATCGATCACCGCATCCAGCGGAGCCGATTCGGCATTCTGTTCCGGTTCTTCACCACCGGCGCAACCGGCTTGCACAAGTGCCTGCCACAGTTCACTCCGTTCGCGATCGCGGATAGCGTGCGCCTCTTCTTCAGATTGGCCTTTTTCCAACAGGTCAAGACTGGCGCGCCAATCAATGTCGCGTCCCTGCCACCAGCCTGCTATCGTCGGCAAGTCATGTGTTGTCGTGGTCGCGATCGCATCCTTCGACCATTCTTCCGGCCTGAAAAAGCGATGGCTGTCACGTTGAAAAAGCAGCACACGCATACCCATCAAACCGGCACGCGCAAGCTGCTCATCGAATCCGGCAGGAACGGTTCCCAAATCTTCGCCGATGACAATCGCGCGATGGCGCCACGATTCCAATGCAGTCAAGCGCAGCAAATCTTCCATCGGATATTGAAGATAAGCGCCTTCTTCCGGAGAAGCATCCTGCGGCGTCAACCACAATCTGCTCAAACCCAGTACATGATCGATGCGTGCGCCACCGGCATAGGCAAACGTCGCACGCAGCATTTCGATGTAAGCACCGAAACCTTGTGCCTTCATCGTATGCGGAGAGAATGCACCGAGCCCCCACTTCTGGCCGCGTGTATTGATCACGTCAGGTGGCGCACCGACCGACAATCCATTGATGATTTCTGTTTGTCGACTCCATGCCTGGCTGCCACCATTGTCAGCGCCCACGGCGAGATCGGCAATCAATCCGATCGGCATGCCGGCATCGCGCGCGGCTTTCTGTGCGCCGGACAAACCACGCGCTGCCTGCCATTGCAAAAATTCATGGAAGCGCACTACCGCTGCATGTTCCTGCGCAAAACGTTCAACCTCAGCGTTCTTTGGATCGCGCAGGCCGTCAGGCCATGTACGCCAATCGCCGTTTTCGCCATGCGCCAGACGCCACGCATGCAAGGTTTCAAAGCGCGCATGGTCGCGCAACGATGTGCCGCTTTCACGCCTAAATTTTTCAAAAGCATCTTGATCGCCGTGCTCCATGAATTGGCCATATAGCCGGCGCAACAAGGTCAGCCGCAAAGAAGCAGATGCAGGCCAATTGATCAGTTCACTTTTCTCCAATCGCGCAAGCATGTTTTCCGCGTCGCCACCTAACGATGCGAGTGTTGCCGACAATGCTTCCTGCCCTAATACGTTTGCCGGATCGATATGCAGCACATTCAGGAAAAGCCGGCTCGATGGTCCATACGGACTGAAACGCGATACGTCTGCGCTGAACATCGCATGCACCGGACTGATCGCAAGCGCAGCAGCTCCGTGAGATGCGAGGGATGTGGCTAACATCGACAGGCTGGTGAAGTCGCCGAGTCCGCCATCGCCCTTTCGGCGCAATGAATACAATTGCACGCCAAGTCCCCACAACCGTGGGTTGTATGACGGGTCGATTTCCGTTTTAGCATGCATCGCATCTGCAATGCCAAAGCAACGTGGTGGTGCGACTGCCAAATTCGTCTCGTGATCACCGACCTGCAGACGATGATAACCATAGTGATCGATCGATGGCAGTTCGGTAGCGCCATTTGGATATTCTTGGAATCGTCCTTCGATACGCTGCCCTGCTTCAAGCTCAATTCGATATGATTTTCCTGCGAGATGTTGAACTCCCGGCAAACGTATTGCATGACCAACCGTAGCAGTCACAAGCGGAGGCAAACCGTCGCTTGCATTCAGCGCAGCCAAGCGTCGATGACTTTCCTGGCACTGTGCATCGGTAGAACAGGGGAAATTGAGCGCTTCCAGAATTGCACGCAATGCTTCGGCCGATACCTGCATCGGTTGTCCATTCGCGCTGATCCAATCGCGTGCAAGACCTGCCGCCTTTGCCAAACTGAAAATTTGATCGTCACTCATGCAGAAGGCTCCAGCACAGCGATGAACGAGTACGCAGGCAGGTTTCCATCAGGTACAGCATCCGGCACACGATCCGTTTCAAAAAGAATTGTTCCGCCACATCCATCAGCCAGCTTGTTCAAGGAAATCGATACAGGTGCATCGCCCAGATTGAGCGCGATCATCAATACCTTGCCGTCTTTCATGCGCCAGCGTGCTTTGACTGCTGCCGGTCCCAGTACATCAGCGCCCATCGACGTTGCTCCTTTCAAACGTGGAATGATTTGTTCACGCCGAATGGCGAGAAGTGCCTTGACCCAATCGCGCCACAACAGCGCGGCGCCATCTCCAGGTTTTGGAATGGAATCAAGAAAGGTTTGTTCCGCATTCGGATCAGGGATCTGTGCTCTTTTTGCCGGATCGGAAAATGCGGAGAATCGCGCAAACTCCTGCCTGCGTCCTTCACGCACGGCATCGGCCAATTCCTTTTGAGGGTAACTGGTGAAATAAAGAAATGGCTGCGTCGCACCAAATTCTTCCCCCATGAATATCAGTGGGATATGGGGTGTCAGAAAAAGCAATGCGCTTGCTGCACGCAATGCTTGTGGCTTGGCAAGTGTAGTCAGCCGCTCGCCGAAAGCACGGTTGCCGACCTGATCGTGATTTTGCAAAAATAAAACAAAGGATGTCGGCGGTAAATGTGCGCTTGGTTCACCGCGCGGTTCGCCGCCCGGATAGAGCGATGCGTCACCCTGATAAATAAATCCTTCAGCCAACCCGCGCGCCAGCTTTTCAGCCGGATGATCGATATAACCTGCGTAGTAGCCTTCGCGTTCTCCAGTCAATAAA
Source organism: Burkholderiaceae bacterium (assembly GCA_036560485.1). Lineage (GTDB taxonomy): Bacteria > Pseudomonadota > Gammaproteobacteria > Burkholderiales > Burkholderiaceae_D > DATBRC01. Next base: position 60,713 of record DATBRC010000056.1, on the reverse strand, counting down.
ACATGCAATGCATGGTGCATGTCGTCATTCCACTGTGCATCGAAATGGCGCTTTGGAACATGCTCAAGCAAGTGTGCGATGTTGTCGTCATTTTCCAGTACAAGATGAACATGCCGACCAACTGCCATGCTGGCGCGCACTTGTTCCGCCATTTCTTTCAGCCAATCCTTTTCACTGATCGCATGCACGGCATCGAAACGCAAGCCATCGAAGCGAAATTCGTTGAGCCAGTAAATCGCATTCTCGGTAAAGAAATCTCGAACCTGGCGTCTACGAAAATCAATCGCCTTGCCCCATGGCGTATGAATATCGTCCCGGAAAAAATCTGCTGCATACATGCCGAGATAATTACCGTCCGGTCCGAAATGGTTGTACACCACGTCGAGAAAAACCATCATGCCGAGGTCATGCGCAGCATCGATCAACGCCTTGAGTTCATCCGGCGTGCCATACGACGCATCCGGCGCATAATGCAGCACGCCGTCGTAACCCCAATTGCGCGGTCCGGGAAAATCTGCAATCGGCATCAATTCAATCGCCGTCACACCAATATCTGCCAAACCCTGCAATTGTTTTTTGACACCGGCGAAACCATCGAGTATTCCTGCATGCAATTCATACAAGATGGTCTCGTGCCAAGGACGGCCGAGCCAACCTTCATTTCGCCAATGATATGCATTCGGGTCACAAACAATGCTGGCATCATGCACATCGCCATTCTGGAAACGCGATGCAGGATCCGGTACTGCAAGATCATCGCTAATGCGGTAACGATAGCGGGTACCGGCGCCGCACTCTGCTTCCGCTTCAAACCAGCCATCGGCAAGCGGCTGCATAGGCACTGCTTGCGCGCCTTCAATCTCCACTGAGACTTGCTGTTTGCTCGGTGCCCAAAGTCGAAACCGCGTACGATTCTCTGCTATCAAATGTGCGCCGAATGATGATCTAGGTGTTATGGACATGATCACTCTCCAGTAATACCGCGCTGTGTGCGGCGACGAAAATTTTGTTGTGATGAGGTTGTCGATGCGGCTTGCAGTCCGCGCCGCTACCACTATGATGATGCGGCTCGGCAGCATCGATGACTGTGCGCCACATCATGACCGGGTGCGGTAATACAAATTCTCGATCTTCTGAAAATGCATTCAGCAGCAGGAGCACGGCAGAAACGGCACCGGCCTTGTCAGCGGCAATCAAACGCAATGCCAGCAATCGTCCTTCGCTGAATTGCCACCGTTCACCCGTCATTTCGGTACCGGTTTCATCAAACCAGCCGACGTCCGGCACACCATCAAGTGTCTTGGCATTCGGCGTCAAAAAATGCGTATTGCGAAACACCGGCAATTTGGCGCGTTCAGCAATACAGCGCTGTGTAAAATTCAGCAACGCCTTGCCTGCTCCAGTATTCATCAGGCTCCAGTCGTACCACGAGATCTCGTTATCCTGACAATAGGCATTGTTGTTACCCTGTTGCGTGCGGCCGAATTCATCGCCGCCCAGCAGCATTGGCGTTCCTTTGGAAAACATCAGCACCATCAACATCGATCGCTTGATCTTGTCGCGCAATGCAAGTATTTTCGGATCATCGGTTGGACCCTCGATACCCCAGTTGGCGCTTGCGTTATGGTCGCTGCCATCGCGATTGCCTTCGCCGTTGGCCTGATTGCGCTTATGGTGATAGCTGACGAGATCCTGCAGCGTGAAACCATCATGCGCCGTGACAAAATTGATGGAAGACCAGGATCGGCGGCGATGATGATTGAACAGATCGGCAGAACCCATCAACCGTTCAGCGATAACGCCGCGCATGCCTGCGTCACCTTTCCAAAATCCGCGCACATCATCACGAAAGCGGTCATTCCACTCCGCCATGCCCGCTGGATGCTTTCCTACCTGATAACCGCCCGGGCCGATATCCCAAGGTTCGGAAATCAGTTTGACGCGTGCCAGTATCGGGTCTTGCATCAATGCATCGAAGAAGCCTGCGCCTGTATCGAAGCCGTGATGCTCGCGACCCAACGTCGCGCCGAGATCGAAACGAAAACCATCGATATGGAATTCCTGCACCCAATATCGTAATGAATCCATCACCAGCTGAATCACGCGCGGATGCGACAGGTTGAGCGTATTGCCGCAACCGGTATCGTTAACCAGATGGCGCGAATTTCCGGCTTGCAAACGATAATAGCCGGCATTGTCGAGACCGCGAAACGAAAGGGTCGGACCTAGCTCGCTCTCTTCGCAGGTATGGTTATAGACAACATCCAGAATGACTTCGATCCCGGCGGCATGCAATTGCTGAACCGCATGGCGCATTTCATTGAGTGAACCGTCCGCCAGATAGCGCGGCTTCGGCGCAAAAAACGACAGCGTGTTGTAACCCCAATAATTGGAAAGACTGTTGGCAATCAGCCGTCGATCCTGTAAAAAAGCATGGACCGGCAACAACTCGACCGCTGTGATGCCGAGTGTGACGAGATGATCGATCACGAACGGATCGGCCAATGCTGCGAAGGTGCCGCGCTGCCGCGCCGGAATGCGATCAGCACGCATGGTCAATCCGCGTACATGCGTTTCATAAATAACGGTTTTTTCCCACGGCACATTGGGAGAATGATCATCGTGCCAGTTAAATGCCGGATCGATGACGACTGCCTTTGGCATCGCCGGTGCACTATCGCGCCGGTCAAAAGAAAGATCGGCACGCGGAGAATGAATACGGTAGCCATATAACGCATCGGTCCAGCGCACCTGACCGTGGATCAGTTTCGCATATGGATCGAGCAACAGCTTGTGCGGATTGAATCGATGTCCTTGTTCCGGCTGATAAGGGCCGTAGGCACGATAACCATATAGCGCACCGGCATGCAAGTCGGGCAAATAACCATGCCATACTTCATTCGTGCATTCAGGCAGTGCATGGCGGGCAATCTCATGACGTCCTGCCGCATCGAACAGGCACAACTCGACTTTAACGGCATGCGCAGAAAACACGGCGAAGTTGGTGCCGCCGCCATCATACGTCGCGCCCAATTGATGAAAGGTGCCCGATTGCATGAAGGACAACGACATGCTCAAGGCACCTGTTTCAATATCAGCATCGACAATGGCGGCAAGGTCAGCACGACCGACTGCGGCATGCCATGACTTTCAAACCATTCGCTCGCAATCACTTCGCCATTGGTCACGCCGCTGCCGCCGTATATGCCGGCATCGGTATTGATCAATTCACGCCAGCGCGAAAGCGATTGCGGATTAATAGCCGGCACGCCGATACGATAACTGTCGCGCCGCACCGGTGTCATGTTGAGAACAACCAGCAAGGGCGCATCGCTGCCTTCCACACCTTTACGCAAAAATGCAAATACGCTATTGTGCGTGTCGTCACCGATTACCCAGCTAAAACCATCCGGTGCAGCATCCTTGCGATGCAGCGCATTTTCAGCGACATATACACGGTTTAAATCACGCACCAGCCGCTGCACGCCGCGGTTCGACGGATTGTCGAGCAAGTCCCACTCCGGTGAACTGTCGTGATTCCATTCTTTGGATTGTGCAATCTCGCACCCCATGAACAACAGCTTTTTGCCCGGGTGTGTCCACATGAAACCGAGATAGGCACGCAAATTAGCCAGCCGCTGCTGCAATTCACTGCCCGGCATTTTACTGAGAAGCGATCCTTTGCCATGCACAACTTCATCGTGCGATATCGGCAGGATGAATTTTTCGGAAAATGCGTAGATCAGGCCGAACGTCATGTCGTTATGGTGATATTGCCGATACAGCGGGTCATATGTCATGTAACGCAACGTGTCGTGCATCCAACCCATGTTCCACTTGTAGCTGAATCCGAGACCACCTTGTTCTACCGGCGCAGAAACGCCCGGCCACGCGGTTGACTCTTCGGCAATCATCATCGCACCGGGACAGCGTTCTTTGACCACATGATTCAGGTTCCGCAAAAAAGCAACCGCCTCCAAATTTTCACGGCCGCCATAAATATTCGGCACCCACTCGCCTTCCTTGCGGCTGTAATCGCGATACAGCATCGACGCCACCGCATCGACGCGCAATCCGTCTACATGAAAACGTTCCAGCCACTCAAGCGCACTGGCGATCAAAAAACCGCATACTTCCGTGCGTCCAAGGTTATAAATCAAGGTATTCCAGTCCTGATGAAAACCTTCACGCGGATCATGATGTTCGTAAAGCGATGTGCCGTCGAAGCGGACCAACCCGTGTTCATCCGATGGAAAATGCGCAGGAACCCAGTCCAGTATCACACCCAGTCCGGCCGCATGACAGCGATCGACAAACGATGCAAAGTCAACCGGTGTGCCGTAGCGGGCACTCGGCGCAAAAAGTCCCAGCGGTTGATAACCCCATGAACCGCCGAACGGATGCTCCATGATCGGCAAGAATTCCAGATGCGTGAATCCCATATGCTGCGCATACGGAATCAGGCGGTCGGCCAGTTCATGCCAATTCAGGCTGCGTCCGCCTTCTTCCAGAATGCGCAACCATGACCCCGCATGCACTTCGTAAATTGCCAGCGGCGCATCCGGCTCGTGTCGCTGCTCCCGAGTCGCCATCCAATGCACATCGGTCCAGCGAAACGGCGCACCGGATGCGACAATCGACACCGTCGATGGCGGTGCTTCGGTCGCACGTGCAACCGGGTCGGCCTTCAATGGCAACAGATTGCCGTTCACGCCGACAATCTCGAACTGATAGCGGGTGCCGATGCCAAGGCGCGGGATGAATAACTCCCACACTCCCGCCTCGTAGCGGCAACGCATCGGATGCCGCCTGCCATCCCATAGATTGAAGTCGCCCACCACCGACACACGGCGTGCGTTCGGCGCCCATACGGCAAAACGGGTGCCGTCCACACCATCGATCACCATCGGGTTCGCACCTAGACAATGCGCAAGCTCACGATGGGTTCCTTCGGCCAGCAAATACAAATCCATCTCACCCAGCAATATGCCGAAGCAATATGGATCTTCCGTGAACTGTACGCGTTCGCCGCCCTCGGCAGTCGGCCAAGTGATGCGCAATAAATATTTTTCTCCTGCTGCCATGGTCGGCGCGGCGCTGACAAACAAACCGGTTTGATCCACGTTGTACAGCGATTCGATCAAATTGCCTTCATCGCCTTTTCCTGCATCGCGGCTCACCACATCCACTGCAAGCGCACCCGGCTGGTACGTCCGCACAACCACGTTTTCACCGAGACGATGAGGCCCCAGAAAAGAGAAAGGATCAAATAAGCGCCCTTGCACCAGCGCATTGAGAGCCGTTTTTATATCAATGTCATTATCGATATCGATTAATTGGTCGATTGACTCACTCATGCGATGTGCCTCCTTCTGTTTCAGCCAGCATGTCGTTTACGATTTTCACTAATCCATTCATTGGGACCGGGAGCCAGCCAGGCCGATTGGCCGCCTCATAACAAATTTCATAGGCCGCTTTTTCCAATACAAACAGTTTCAGCAATGATTGCTCTGCTTCCTTGAAGGATTGACGGGCACTGCCATAGACAATCTCGTTGTACGCGCGTAAAAATGCTGCCTGCGACGTCGGCGCAAAACTGAATATCAACTGACGCTTGCGCATCTCGGCTGCTTCGCTGAGATCTCCCGGGCCGGTACTGCCGGCAAATGCGGCAGCGTAGTCATACGACCGCAACAAGCCTGCTACGTCACGCATCGGACTGGTTTTTTGCCGCCGCTGTTCAACTGACTTGACCGGTTCGCCTTCAAAGTCGACGATGTACACGTCACCTTGTGCAACCAGCACTTGTCCCAAATGGAAATCGCCATGTATGCGTATGCGCTGCGTGCCGATACCTTTCGCAGCAAGTGCACCCACTATTTCAAATAGCTGATCACGCTTTTCAATTAATTCGCCAGCGCGCCGTGCATCGTCCGGATTGCACCAATCATGTTTGGTGCGTAATGCATCGAAGGCAAGATCAAGCTGCTGCCGCGTGCCATCGGCCCATGCTGCGGCGTCTTCCTCGGTTGCTGCTTCCGGCGCAAAATTGGGATCGTCGGTTGGTGTCGCAAGCGCGAGATGCATTTCACCCAAGCGGCGTCCGAGCATGGTTGCCAGCTGGATCAGATCATCTTCCGGCTTCAATATCTCGGTCGCCAGTTCCGTCGCGCCCGCTTCAGTAACAGCCGCTTGCTGTATCGATAATGCAAGTGTGTCGAGTGTCCATTGCCATCCATCACCCTGATTGTGGATGAATTGCTGCAGCAACAGCATCGTGTAATGCGTTCCGTCCTTGGCGATACGCGTCACTTCGCCCAACATCGCAGGCGTATTGGTATAACCAAGCACAGTAAGGTATCGGCCCATTTCAGCTTCTGGATGGATACCGGGCGATAGTCGACGGATCACCTTCAGCACCATGATGTCTTCGACTACCAATGAACTATTAGACTGTTCTGCCGACATGCGTCTGATCGCCGGCTCCATTCCGGTTTCCACTTTATCGAGTGCCGCGGTTGGGCTGAAATGTAATTCCCCGTCATCCGACGGTATCGTCGTTTTTGCACGCAGCAACTCGACAATCACGTAAACGAACGAGTCAATTGCAAACGCGTCGGTCAACAATCCGACATGTGGCCCGCGACGTACACGCGCAAGTGCCAATTGTTGCGGTAATGCGGCGACGATATCTTCTTCGCGGATAAATCCGAGCGGCAGCAGATAGCGGTTAACACCGCTTGCTGTGGTCGTTTCAATTTCCGCCAACATTGTAGGTAACAGTTTTGGCCTTGCTTGCGAAGCCGGCAACCGCGTTGCAAGCACAATGCGTGTTGACTGCAGCTTTTCCTGCTTGGCGGCATACCAGCGGCGTTTCGGCAAATAGGCAGGCAACGCTTCATTTTCGAGCACTGTCCGATTCGGCGCTTCCAGCAACTCCATGACGCTATGACGCAGCACCAAGGTTGCCAACTCAGGCAACGGTTCAGGCGATGGCGTATGCCACGGTGGCATCCTGGCTTTGGATGCCAACAGGAACCAGTAAAAGCCATACGGCGGCAATGTCAGCAAATACGGTAATTGTCCAATTGGCGGGAATGCAGAACCGCCGATCATCTCAACCGGCACCTGTTCCGCATAAGCAGACAGATCCAGTTCAACTGCCTGTGCCGATTTCGACACGTTGGCAACACATAAAATCGTCTCCGTGTTCTGTTCTTCACTTGTAATACCATCTTCTCTCAGATAGGCCAGTATCCGTCGATTGGTTGGATAGAGTATCGTCAATGTGCCACGCCTAAAGGCAACGTGTTGCTTGCGCACTTCCAGCATACGGCGCATCCAGTTCAGCAGTGAATAGGGATCGGCTATTTGCGCTTCGACATTGACTGCCTGATAGCCGTAAATCGGATCCATGATTGGCGGCAGCACCAGCCTCGCCGGATCGGCGCGTGAAAATCCGCCGTTGCGATCAGGTGTCCATTGCATCGGCGTGCGGACACCATCGCGGTCACCGAGATGGATGTTGTCGCCCATGCCAATCTCATCGCCGTAATACATTACTGGAGTGCCTGGCATCGACAACAGCAAACTATTCAATAGTTCGACACGGCGCCGATCACGTTCCAGCAGCGGTGTCAGGCGTCGCCTGATTCCCTGATTGATACGTGCGCGTTTTTCCGATGCATAAAAGTTCCATAAATAATCGCGCTCTTTGTCGGTGACCATTTCCAGCGTCAACTCATCATGGTTACGCAAGAAAATCGCCCATTGACAATCGGCTGGAATAGCAGGTGTTTGCCGCAAGATGTCGGTAATCGGAAATCTGTCTTCTTGTGCCAACGCCATATACATGCGCGGCATCAATGGAAAATGAAAAGCCATGTGGCATTCGTCGCCATCGCCAAAATAATGCTGTACGTCTTCCGGCCACATGTTTGCCTCAGCCAGCAACATCCGGCCAGGATAGGCGCGATCAATAACCGACCGTATCTTTTTCAGGATCGCATGCGTCTCCGGCAGGTTTTCATTGGACGTGCCTTCGCGCTCGATCAGATAAGGAACAGCGTCCAGCCGCAATCCATCAACACCGATATCGAGCCAGAACGCCATGATCCACAATACTTCTTTCAGGACTTGTGGATTGTCGAAATTCAGATCCGGCTGGTGCGAATAAAACCGGTGCCAGAAAAATGCATTAGCGACGGCGTCCCATGTCCAGTTTGATTTTTCAGTATCGCAGAAGATGATACGCGTGCCGCTATAAGCATCATCTTTATCTGACCACACATAATAATTGCGTGCTGCAGAACCTGGCTTGGCAGCGCGTGCGCGCTGAAACCAAGGGTGCTGGTCTGACGTATGGTTGATAACCAGCTCGGTAATCACACGCAGCCCGCGCTTATGCGCTTCCGCGATGAAGCGCTTGGCCTCACCCATCGTGCCATAGTCAGGATGCACGCCGCGGTAATCGGCAATATCGTAACCATCATCCTTCCGTGGCGATGGATAGAAAGGCAGCAGCCAGATGGTGTTGACTCCCAATTCGGCAATGTAGTCAAGCCTGTCGATCAATCCGACAAAGTCACCTATGCCATCGTTGTTGGCATCGTAAAAGGATTTCACATGCACCTGGTAAATCACCGCATCCTTGTACCACAGCGGATCTTTCTGAAACGCTTCGCTCGCTGCGGCGCTGACCGTTTTCGATGTCGGGCGAACTGATTTGCGCCGTTCCATGATCAGACTCCCCTTTGACGGACACGCCAAATGGCATACGGACAAACAAACGGATCGAGTCGTACATGCTGCTGCCTGCCTTGCCATGCCAAGCGCGTACCAACAAGCAGGTCTTCGACATCAAGCGCACCATCATCCGGCAAACCGAATTCCCGCAACGGCACTTCGATGTCGGCTTCATGGATTGCAAAAGGATCGAGGTTGATGGCGACCAATACGACGTTATCACCCAGTTGATGATGGCTATCGTCTGGCTCGGTCGTCTTGAGGAAATATAAAATTTGATCGCTGGATGTGTTCAGGAAGCGAACGCCAAGATGCGTTTGTAAAGCAGGATTTTCAGAGCGTATCCGATTCAGCGTCGAAATTTCTTGAATGATGTTTCCCGGGTATTGCCAATCCCTGACGCGGATTTCATATTTTTCCGAATCCAGATATTCTTCTTTTCCCGGCAGCGGTGTCCCTTCGCATAGCTCGAATCCGCTATACATTCCCCATAAACCGGACAACATCGTTGCCAGTGCTGCACGAATCAAAAAACCGGGACGGCCAGAATGCTGCAAAAAATACGGATTGATATCCGGCGTGTTGACAAAAAAATGCGGACGGAAATATTCGCGCACACTCGTGGTCGTCAGCTCGGTCATGTATTCGATGAACTCTTGCTTGGTATGTCGCCACGTGAAGTAGGTATACGACTGCGAGAAACCAAGCTTGGCAAGTCGATACATCATCTTCGGCCGCGTGAAGGCTTCTGACAAAAAGATCGTATCCGGGTAACGGCTACGAATATCGGCAATCATCCATTCCCAAAATGGCAGCGGTTTGGTATGCGGGTTATCGACACGAAAAACACGTATGCCTTCTTTCACCCAGAACAACACGATATCGCGCAATGCGATCCATAACGCAGGAATGACGCCTTCGCCATAAAAATGCACGTTGACGATATCCTGATATTTCTTTGGCGGATTCTCCGCATAGCGAAGCGAACCATCCGGCCGCCAGTCGAACCAGTCGGGATGTTGCTTCAACCATGGATGATCGGGCGAACATTGAATCGCAAAGTCGAGCGCGATTTCCAATCCATGCAATGCCGCTTGTTGGCGCAAGCTGCGAAAATCTTCCAGTGTGCCCAGTTCAGGATGAATCGCGTCATGTCCGCCTTCTGCCGCACCGATCGCATAAGGACTGCCAGGATCGTTGGGCCCGGGCGTCAAACTGTTATTGCGGCCTTTGCGATTTTTCCTGCCGATCGGATGTATAGGTGGAAAATAAAGCGTATCGAACCCCATTGCCTTGATCAACGGCAAGCGCTTGATCACATCATTAAATGTGCCATGACGTGCCGGGTCATTCGTTTGCGAGCGGGGAAACAATTCATACCAGCTGGAAAATTGCGCTGCAGTACGATCAACCTCAATCCTGAATATCGGATCGCTGCGCACAGCAAACGGCCGTGGATCTGCGTTGCGCATTGCTTCTGCAGTTCTCTCTGATAGCAATGCTGCAATGCGTTCAGCATCATTAAAAGGCGCCTTGCTTTTGTCGCGCGTTTTCGCAGGCTTCAACGCCTTGTTCAATGCTTTTAACGTGTCAGCCACATCATTGATTGATTGCTGCTCGGCATAATCTGCAGCAGCTTCAACCAGCAATCTTCCTTCTTCCAGCTCCAACGCAACATCCAATCCGGCCGCAGTCTTTTTTTCCAGCTCGTCGCGGTAAGTGGCAAATGCATCGCGCCATGCTTCGATTGCAAATTGGTAGCGTCCGATACGCATAAGCGGAAAACTGGCGGACCAGCGATCATTTTCCATTGCATGCATGCGCATCTGTTGCCATTCCGCCTGGTCTGCTGTGCGCCACAGCAATGTAACCGCGATCTTGTCGTGGCCATCGACAAATACATCTGCTTCGATATTGACCGATTCGCCGACGATTCGTTTCACCGAATATTTTCCGCAATCAATCGTTGGTGAAATCGATTCGATTGCAATGCGCGGTGCGCGTGCTGCCGCCGTCACCGCTTGCTTGCCTCGGCTGGCGGGTGTGACGATAGGCGCCAGGCGATGGGCTGTAAAGAGCTTTAACTCGGCAGGCTTCAATTCCAGTGTGTGTGACGCTGAAGCAGTTTCTGCACCGGGCCATATTTCCTTATCGGGAATAAAACCGCCAGCCCGCGTTTGCAATTGACGCTCGCTCACTGAACAAGCTTGCGAGGTATCGGCATTCACGATAATGAATAACGCTTCGTTCTGTGAACTTGTTTTCTCTACGGCATGGCGCAACATCACTGTTGCACTGGAATCGGCACTGCTCAGTATCTGCAATGGCGCAGCATAAAAGCGCTTCCCCAACTCCGCGATCATTGCATTAACCTGCGCAATTTCATCGGACAAATCGATAGATGTCTCCCTGCGCATTGCGTTGAGATCATCAGATGGTTCGTGACAAGACAAACCGAACTCAAATCCCATTGGAATCAATATGCCGTTGCCTGTTGTAGCAGCAAGCCGCAAAGCACGCCGATATACCTGATGTCGTTGCGACTCATCGGCACCTGCCATGCGTGCAATAACCGGCTCGTCAGGACTGTCTGGAAAGGTGATGGGTGGCGCGATGCGGCTCAACCTGGTCTGCTCTTCGACCAGCCATCTTGAGCGGTAATCCCACCACGCTCCTGATGAAAATGCGGCGTCGAATCCGCATTCTGTCAACGCATCAATCTGCTCAGGCGTACAACCGGGTGTCCAGCCAAGAAAGCGTAGCGCCCGGCTCTGCTGTTTCGCGCTATCGATTAAATGCTTCCATGTAAACGCGGGCGGCTTTGCAATGTCGACACAACGAAATCCGGAAATGCCGGCATCAATCCATTCTTGTAAACGCTGTCGCCAATATGCCAATATTTCTTCAGTCAGGGCAGGCTGGTCAAATCGAAAGTTCCATTTGGCGTCATGCCGAACCGGATAACGCGGATCGGGCAAATCGTTGAATTGATCATGACTGAAAAACCAGGCCGGATGTATATGCGGTAATGCGCTATTTGCAGCAGTGCTGCTTACATTTAAATCGATCAACAGTTTCAATCGCTTATTAGCGCAACGCTTTGCCAATGTGCTGACCACTTCATCGAAATGTATATCAAAGTCATCGCCGCGATCAAAAAAATTCGGGATCAGCACATGATCAAATTCCATTGCCGCGCATCGATCAACATGCTGTTCCAGTTTGGAAGATAAGCCGGGAATTTTTGGATTCAGATAATAGATTCGAGGCAGGAAAGGCGTCTCAATAGCCATCTTGGACTGCATCCTTTTGTATCAAGGTGTATTAATCGATTATCTAAAAGATCTTTCCATAAGAGCATCTGGATCCGCAATCTGTTTGCGACGAACCATTGTGAAATCGCAATCATCGATATTGTTCTATTCATGCTTTTGTTTTTTTGTGATGCATATCGAGCAATAGCCGTTGCACTTCAGGAACAAAGTGCGACATTTTGCTGTCTTCGATAACGCGCCATTTTCGTTAGGCAATAGAATTGCTTTTCTTCTGCATAAACGCGGAAAATAAAAAAGCGATCTTGCCAAAGTTGGCTGATAGAAAATTCGTTGGACACTGTGCCTGTATTGCGCATTGTTGATCCGACATTGTTTTATGAAATGAGTTCTATGATTATTTATCAGATATATCCGCGTAGTTTTCTCGATTCAAACGGTGACGGCATCGGCGATTTGCCCGGCATCGAAAAAAAACTGTCTTACGTCAAGAGTCTTGGCGTTGATGCGATTTGGATCAGCCCATTTTTTAAATCGCCGATGAAAGACTTCGGTTACGACGTATCTAATTACCGAGAAGTCGATCCGATCTTCGGCACGATGGATGATTTCAAAAGTCTGATGCAGCATGCGAAAGCGCTTGGACTCGGCGTGATTGTCGATATGGTGATTTCGCATACATCAGAAGAACATGCCTGGTTCAAGCAAAGCCGATTGAAAGAAAATAATAAGTCCGATTGGTATACGTGGGCCGATCCGAAACCGGACGGCAGCCCGCCGAATAATTGGGTATCGGTGTTCGGCGGCACTGCATGGCGCTGGGATGCAGAGCGGCGGCAATATTATTTCCACTCGTTTTTTTCAAATCAACCCGATTTGAATATGCATAATCCCGATGTGCAAACCGCAGTGCTGGAAGAAATGACATTCTGGCTCGATATGGGCGTATCCGGATTTCGCTTCGATGCATGCAACCATATTTTTCAAGATCAGCAATTACGTAATAATCCGGCGCGAGAAGACAGCAGTGCTGCTTTGCATCCTTATGGCTTTCAAGTCCATATTTATGATCAAGCGCGTCCGGAGATGCATGCGTTTCTTGAAAAGATTCGCAAGCTGCTGGATGCCTACGATGCATTCAGCCTGGCGGAAGTGGGCGGTCATGATGCACTGAAACTGATGGGACAATATACCGGTGAAAAGCGGCTGCACTCTGCTTACAGTTTTTCGATGATGGGGCCGGATAGCAGCGCGTCGCATGTCGGCAATGTGATCCGCACACTGGAGGAAAACATCACCGCTCCAGCTTCAGCCTGCTACGCATTAAGCAACCACGACAAGGCACGCGTCGCGACACGCTGGCTAAACGGCCGCAATCCGGAATTCACTGCAAAGGAAATGCTGGCGCTGCTATTTTCGATGCGCGGCGATATTTGCCTGTATCAAGGCGAGGAACTGGGACTGCCGCAAGCGGATGTACCGTTCGAGCGCTTGCAAGATCCGTTCGGCATTACGTTCTGGCCGAAATTCAAGGGACGCGACGGCTGCCGTACGCCGATGCCATGGTCAAATCGCGTGCATGGCGGATTCAGTGAAACTGAGCCGTGGCTGCCTGTCGATAAAATGCATATCGAATTGAATGTAGATGATCAGGAATCGGATCCGAACTCGATCCTGCATTTCACGCGCCAGGTTATTCGTCTGCGCAACGAATATCCGGAATTAAGCAAAGGCAGTATTGAGCTTTTGGACGCACCGGAAGGCGTGTTGGCTTTCTCCAGAAAATTCAAGGAGCGTGAAATGATCTGTTTGTTCAATATGGATACCGAGCGTAAGCAGATTGCATCGCAAAACTTTCATAAGACTGTATTAAGCCAAAATGCGAACGCGACCAGCTATGGCGTTTTGCTTGAGACTAATGGTTTTTGTTTTCTGCAGGTGAATCGCTACTGATCGCGCCGACATCGCCTGCATCTTATAACAGTCCAGGCGATGTCGTTCGATATTGCAGCACCAAATTTATGCCGCGATATTGCGCGGCTTTTGTCTGCGATCTCGCGCATTCACAAGACCGCTGTTGCGCACTTCGGATAATCGATACATATTGCCGTCTCGGTCTGCACTAAAATCTCCGCATACAATCACCTCGCTTAGCTCGGCATTCGGCAGTACTCGCGTATATTCAAAAAGAATGCTGCGTATAACCCGTGCACCTTTGCAGATATGGCTGCCGTGTCCGATCCAGCACGGCCCGACAATTTTGCTGCCGGCTTCGATGTGACATCCTGCGCCGATATAAACCGGCCCTTCAATTGTCGTATTTTCCCAATCGATGCGTGTGTTCAAACCTACATGCACCCTCTCCTTGATTTGTGCACCGGGCATTTCCATTCCGGACACTTCGCCGGAAAGCAGACTTTGCAACACACCCCAGTAATCCGTGACGCTGCCGATATCGAGCCATTGGAAATCCTGCTTCAGCGCGAAGAATGGCAAACCGCTTTTTGCCATCAATGGGAATAGCTGCGATCCGATATCGAATACTTCGCCTGACGGTATCAAATCGATCGCTTCCGGCTCAAAGATGTAAATGCCGGTGCTGACAAAATTAGACAGCGCTTCACTCCGTTTCGGTTTTTCCTGGAATGTCAGGATGCGTCCTTCCGGATCAGTAACGACAACGCCATATTCGGATACTTTATCCCACGGCACTTCCTTGACAACGACGCTGGCCAATGCGCCCTTGCGCTTGTGCTCAGCTACTGCAGCTTGAATATCGAGATCAATGATCGCATCGCCGCACAACACAATTGTGGTGTCATCAAAGAAGCCGCCGAATTCCTGAATCTTCTTTATGCCGCCCGCGGAGCCCAATGCTTCCGGAACGACTTCGCCGCTTTCCGTCACATAACCTTCAAATGAATAGCCGATGCGTACGCCAAATTGTCCGCCTTCACCGAAATAGCTTTCGATCTTTTCGTGAAGATAACTGACGTTGACCATGATCTCCTTCACCTCGCACTTGACGAGATGTTCAACAATATAAGCCATCACCGGCTTGCCCAGAATCGGAATCATTGGCTTTGGCAGGTCGTATGTCAGAGGGCGAACACGCGTTCCTTTTCCTGCGGCGAGAATCATTGCTTTCATATTCAATTAACCTTTTAGTGATGAACGATTACAACTCATTACGATGATTCATTCATATTGACCAATACTGCCGGGATACGATTGCCAAACAGCATGACACTGTGTCCTTGCACTTTGATTGTTTTCTCCTGCACTGGATGAGCCATGACCTGCGGCTCGGCACTATCAATCAATAAATGCCATTTGAATTGTGAACGCGGAAAAGCAAACATCAGCGGATCGTGCCCACCATTTACGAACATCATTACCGTATCAATTTTTCCATTTGCTCTCACACTGGCACGCTGCACAGAGAGTGCTCTCGCCTCCGGATTTTGCCATGCGTCCGGCGTAAGAGTCTCACCGCGCTCATCAAACCACGCAATATCCAATACCTCAGGCGCGATCTCGTCACCATACAGAAAATATTGTGATTGCAGTGCCGTAAAACTTTGACGCAACGCTATCAATCGCCCAATATAAGCAATCAATATTTGCGCATCCGCCGTTTCCGCCATCTTCCAATTGACCCATGAAATCTCATTGTCTTGGCAATAGGCATTATTATTGCCTTGTTGCGTACGGCCAAATTCATCGCCGGCCAATAGCATCGGCGTCCCTTGCGAAAATGCGATCGTTGCCAGTATCGCGCGCTTGATCCGATCGCGCAATGCGCAGATACCCTTGTCGTCAGTCGGACCTTCACCACCCCAGTTATTGCTGAAATTTTCCGCATGCCCATCACGATTATTTTCACCATTTGCTTCGTTATGTTTCTGGTTGTAACTCACCAAATCCTGCAACGTGAATCCATCATGCGACGCGACATAATTGATAGAAGCCCAGGGCTTGCGACGGCGACGATTAAAAATATCGGCTGATCCGCTCAAGCGCGCTGCAAAGTCCGCACGCTGGCCGGAATCGCCACGCCAAAAGCGCCGTATGCCATCGCGAAATTTATCGTTCCATTCTGCAAAACCTGGCGGATGGTTCCCCAGCTGATAGCCGCCAGGCCCAATGTCCCAAGGTTCTGAAATCAGTTTCAGACGGGACAGAAGCGGATCTTGAAGAATTGCATCAAAGAACCCGGAGCCAGGATCAAAGCCGGTTCCTTCACGGCCGAGTGCCGCACCCAGATCGAAACGAAAACCGTCAATATGAAAAAATTCCGCCCAATATCGCAACGAATCCATCACCATTTGCAGAACACGCGGATGCGATACATTAAGCGTATTGCCGCATCCGGTCTCATTGATGTAATAGCGCTCATTGCCGGGAACCAGCCGAAAATAACTGGCATTATCGAGACCGCGAAAACAAAAAGTAGGTCCCAATTCGTTGCCGCTGCTGGTGTGGTTGTACACGACATCGAGTATGACTTCGATGCCGGCAGCGTGCAGCCGCCGCACCGCCATGCGCATATCATTCAAACCACCATGCGACAGATAGCCCGGCTCCGGCGCAAAAAATGACAGTGGGCTGTAACCCCAATAATTGCGCAGACCGCGTTGCACCAGAAAATGATCCTGCATATAGGCATTCACCGGCATCAGTTCAATCGTTGTTATCCCTAATCTTTGAAGGTATTCTACAAAGGGCGGATTGGCGAGAGCAGTAAAAGTGCCGCGCAATTCCGTTCGCAAGTCATCACGCAAAATCGAAATGCCGCGCACATGTGCCTCGTAAATAACCGTCTTTGGCCAAGGTACATGAGGCCGCTTATCATCGCCCCAATTAAATGCGTCTTCGACCACTACCGCTTTCGGCACCGCCGGTGCACTATCTCTTCGATCAAAGCTGAGATCTGCACGCGGCGAGTCGAGCCGGTATCCAAATAGAGCATCGGTCCAGCGCAACGGTCCCGACAGTAACCGCGCATATGGATCCAATAATAATTTATGGTGATTAAAGCGATGGCCACGCTGTGGGTCGTAAGCGCCATAAGCGCGATATCCATAGAGCAAACCTGGACTTGCCTCGGGCAAGTAACCGTTCCACACTTCATCCGTGCAATCCGGCATGGCAAGTCGCGCCACCTCCTTGCGTCCTGCCGGATCAAACACGCACAAATCCACCTTTTCGGCATTGGCAGAAAATACGGCGAAATTTACTCCTGTTCCATCATAAGTGGCGCCAAGCGGATAAGGTCGACCTGTCGCCAAGCGGCCAGGGATTTTGAAAAACATTGTTCAGTCTCCGGACATGCCACTGTGCATGTCGATGTTGTAATCGTTCGCAAACGCGATAGTGTCTCTTATCAAGCGGCATTCTTCATTGGGCAAGTATGGGCGACGGATTTATCGCCAACTTCACTGCACTGTCGGTTATTTTTATCTTTTTTACTGATTCGGTTATGGCACTTTTATTCACTGAATCTTTTTTCGTTTTGGATGACACGGCCATGCAGGGCGATGACTCACGCCGATCTTGCGTTTTGCAATTCGAAAATAAATATTTTTCTGCAGCCGGTGCCACAGACTCGAATACATTGACGTATGCTTGCGCCGGCGCAGTCCATGAAAAATCGGCCGACATTGCATTGCGCTGCATCGTCCGCCATTCATCCGTGCGGCTGTAGATCTCAAATGCACGGCCAACCGCAGCAATCATTTCCGCCGGCTCTTCGCCATCAAAAAGTATTCCACGCGCAGTTTCCGGTATTGGTCCGCGCAAGCCGGCATCAACAATTGTATCGATCATCCCGCCAACACGTGATGCGACAGGAATTGTCCCGTAACGCATCGAATAGAGCGGCGTCAATCCGAATGGCTCAAAACGCGAGGCATGCAACAACATATCCGCCCCGGCATGTAGAGCATGTGCGCGTCCTTCATCGTAGGCGATATGTACGCCGACGCGCATAGGAAATTGTTCAGACAAGTAGCGGAATGCCTGTTCGAAATGATGAGCGCCGCATCCCAGCACAACCACTTGCGCATACGAGTAGCGATGCAGGATTTCAGGCAACGCAGCAATTGCGACATCCGCCATCTTCTGGTGCGTCATCCTGCTTCCGATTGCAAGAACAGGCGCAGTCGGATCGATCGGCAATCCAAACAGCTGCTGCAGATCGCATTTGCAGTCTGCTTTTCCGCGCATATCATTCTGTGTGAAATGATGCGCAATCAGGATGTCATTTTCCGGATTCCATACATCGTTATCCACGCCATTCGGAATCGCCACCAAATCGGTTTTACGCGTATTCAGAATGCCGTCCATGCCATGCCCGAAGCGCGGCGTTAAAATCTCACCGGCATAAGATCGACTGACTGTAGAAATGCGGTCGGCATATTTGATACCGCCCTTCAGAAAACTAAGCTTGCCCCAGAACTCGAATGCTTCAGGCGTGCGCATTGATTCCGGTATCCCGAGAGCAGCAGCGCAACTCATCGGAAAATTTCCTTGAAATGCCAGATTATGGATCGTCAATACCGTTGCAACTTCACTCACACCTTTTAGATGCAACAGCGCAGGAATCAATCCAGCGTGCCAATCGTTGGCGTGAACGACATGCGGCTTGGGTAATGTCGTCTCCCCTGCGCAAATGCGTGTGGCTGCATGAGCCAGCGCACCAAAACAAAGGGCATTGTCATCGAATTCTCTGCCTTGCGTGTCGACATATGGATTGGCAGTCCTGCGGTCAAAGCCTTCTGTTTTAAGTAGAACCACCGGGACATCCGTGTCAGGCATCGCACCTAGCAATAGCTGCCCCAGGCCGCCCGGCAGTTGCTCCATCCTATCGACTTCACGCAATTTTTTTGCTGCATGTAATGCCGCCGGATAGCCAGGCATCATGATCGTTGCGTCAATCCCCAGCAATTGCAAACGATGTGCCAATGAAGAAATAACATCGGCAAGGCCGCCCGTTTTCATAAGAGGGACAGCTTCTGACGTAACGATTAACACACGTGCATTCAAGATAAATAATCCTCTTTGCTTATCATGCGATAACAATTCTTATGCTTACCGGCATTTCCAACGTTCGGCAATAACCTCCAGCCTTATTACGTGTAACGCTTACATGAGAAAATATCTTTGCCACTTCGTATGGCGTAAATTAAATTTCTTTAACAATACGATAGAGACAAGAATGTCTTATTGTGCAAAATCAATGTTCTCGCGGTATGCGTTGAGATTTAGAAATGCCTGACTGCACTTCTGTGCGAGACATTTTTTTAATAGCTGAATAGATTGTTGGAGATATCTGGTCGATATATACAATCGGCAATGCCGGAGAATGAAAAAATAAAAATGGAACCCTTGCCAGCACAAGCTCCATTCTTAATCCTGTCCGCAAACGTAACCGTCACTAACTTGCCAACCATTAAATGACGGCCACGCCCGCAAGCGAACGTCTCCTTAAAAGTTTCATTATTTCAAATGAGACGCGGACTATTTTTGCATTGAAAATAGCGCTAGAGATAAACGACCTATGCCACGAAAAATCCATCATCAAAGTCAATTTTTTATAATTGCTTTTTCTCGAAATAAAAATTCATTCCGTTATTTTTACGGACAAGGCTCCTGGACCAGCTATTTCGCAATGCCTGAATCCAAACTATTTAGTGGTGCCTGAGCTGCTTGGGCTGGTGGATGATGAGCCGCTGGAGCTTGAACCACTGCCTGTTGAACTATCGCTGCTTCCACTGCTGCCTGTTCCCATATTGGTACTTGGGCAACCTGCTGAACTGCTGGTGCCGGTGGCTCCATTGGTCGTTGCGCAATCGGCATTAGCGCCATTTGCTGCTTTGCCGCTGCCCGTTGAACCGCTACCCGTTGAGCTGCCGCTGCTTCCCATACTGTCACTTGAACCACTACTGCCATACGCACCACCCGTACCGCTGCTTCCGGTGCTGCCGCTGCCATAAGCGCCCATGCCGCTGCTTGTTCCGCTACTTCCACTCGATCCTGTATCGCTTGATGATTGCGCGCTTACCACTCCAGCCATGCCAAGTAAAAGAAATAAGATAGGTAATTTTTTCATCGTTTAACTCCTAGAAAATTGATTGAGATGGCACAAGCCAATAGATACTCAATGACAAATGCGCCAAAGAATGAATGTTACGCAGATGAGACTATGCGATTCGCTCCGTGTTTCAAAAAAATTAAAAAACAGCCACGAGATACGCGCCTGTTTTGATATGCCACAAGTCGCCAAATTAATTTTTAAACTTTTTCATTTGATATGAGTCTTTTATTAATCAACTGAAGTTAAACATTAAAAATGAATGATGAAATGAAGTAATCAATATTGGCATTTTTTATTTTTATCCGGATAGTTTTTATTCAATCCGCTGTTTTTATAAACACCTTCAACGATAGAAATTTTTCTTTCACCAATAAGATCACTTGGATCGCTTAACGATGAAAAGGAAAATAAGATGACGCAAATTATTGCAGGTCATTTTCAGCAGCAACAGCAGGTACAACAAGCGATTGATCAATTACAAAACGCCGGATTCACGCAAGACAAAATTTGCGCGTTTTATTTGAATCCAGCCGGGCAGCATGATCTCTTTCCAATTGGTGGAGACCGTGACAAATCTCCTGGCGCGAAAGAAAGCGGTCACACAATGGCACGCGGAGCGGCAACAGGCGGCGTAATTGGCGGTGCGGCAGGCACCGCAGGAGTTCCGATTGCAGGGCCGGTAGCGCCTGCCGTGGGCGCATTTGTAGGTGCGCATGTTGGGTCGCTCATTGGCAGCCTGTCCGGCATGAAAGAATCTGGTGAGCCCGAATCGGATGATGAAAATACGGCCGTCCCACGCAAAGCCGGCATGATGGTTGCAGTCAGTACGGAACAGCCAGGCAAGGAAGATGATGCGGTGAAGATCCTGCAATCATTGGGTGCCGAACAAATTGAAAAGGCAGATGGAAAGATAGCGGATGGCAATTGGGAAGATTTCGACCCGCTAACGCCGCCGCACCTGATCAACTAATTGAAATTGATATTTCAAGAAGAGACAGCAAGCATGTAAGTGAGTTTACATAAGTATCAAGTGCAACCTCACTTGCCACTGGTTTTATTTTTCCCTATCTTTTTCGACATGCGGAAGTGAAATTTTGTTCTTTGTTGCTTCAACGCCTGGTTCTTTACGCAGATCTGTATCCACTAAACCGCGTTCCACATCATCGTGAGCTTGCTTGATTTTCTTGCTGGGTTCCAATGATTGGATATCCGGTGCGGTGTCGCGTTCATTAGGCAGTCTTGGCTTGCTGTCATTTTTTACCGGAGCATTCGTATTCACTACACGCGTATTTTTATTTGACGAATTTTTCATCAATTCTCACCTTTCGCAATTCGATCACGTCAGTTCGATAACTAAGTGATTTACAGGTTCATTCTTTCTTTAACGTCAAAAGTATGATGTGATTATTGGGAATGCGAGGGCTTGGCGCCTTTCATATTCGCCGCATTCTTGCCTGGAGGTGGCGCGACGGGCTTTCTCTGCACTTCTGCCAATAACATTCCACAAGGGCTGTCTTTAGTCGCCTCTGGTTGTGTCAATGCAAGCAGCGCTGCCAAAGGCGTCGCCACAGCTCCCAAGGTTACTGCCGCGCCGGCTTTGAGCCCGACGAGTGCCTTATTGATGCCAACCTCAGGTTTTTTGAACGTGCCTTTCAAATATATAGGCGAGCGTAAAGAGACGATACGCACTCCTTTGCTTTTCGGACGTATCGTCAAATCAAACGTTTCATTGGCGAGATTAATATCGCCATCTATATTAATCACGGCGTCATCCGTATCTATCAGAAAAAGAAGAGGCCGCATCATGCCGTCAGTCACGCTGAAATTGGCCGCCATGCAATTGAGATTGACTTGCTTGTCACCGAACAATTTCGCTACAACCATTTGGCCAACATTCAATCCGATTGCCTCCATGATGAATTCACTGACTGTGCCTCGACTCATAAGCGCCAGCAGTTCGCCATTGGATGAAGCAGCCAGTGCAGCGAAAGAATTGCCGGTAGCGCTTAATTTTGCATCGCCATGGATTTCCCCGAGACTGGCGTGCATTTCCTTCACCGAAGGGAAAAACGATTTCAATTTCATATGCCGTGCCGATACTTTCATCTGCGCTTTTGCCGGGCTGTTGCGTCCATCAATGGTAAACTCCGTCTCCAGCTTGCCGTCGGCTATTCCAAAGTTCAACGGTTCAAGAGCCAGTACACCATTCGTCATTTTGATATTCGTATGCACATCCTCGAAGGGAAATTTTCCTGCGCCGACGATTTGATTGCCGTTGAATTGGACATTCGCATCCATCTTTCCCCACCGGTCTGTCTTGAATGGCGAGACAGGTAACACTTTATCCGGCGGCTGTTTGACCTCATCCGACTTTTGTTTCTTCCTGCCCTCCCCTGCGCCGACAAGCGTAACAAGATCAGTGAGATTTAAATTGTTCGATACAACGTTGCCTGTCAATATAGGACGGGGATACCGTTGCATGTATTCCAAACTGCCGGCAATATCGCTTGTACCGGCTTGCCCCTTGAATTTTTCATACTGCAAATGCAGCTTGCCGCGTCCCAGCGTGCCGACCACTCGCCCCTCGGTGGAAAATTTTGGCGTTTCCGGTAATAGCACACCACTCAATGGAAACAGATCCGCCATACTGGCGCCGATCACTTTCATATTTGCGTCGATCGCGCTGGGATGTGCCGGGTCGGTGATTGTCCCTTTGACGAAAATGTTTGTTTCTCCTACCACTACTTTCCCTTCAACCGGATACGGCACACCGCTGGCCTGTATCGACAACAGCGCGCCGGTCTTGGCACCGCCGGAAATGGGTTCATCATTGAATTTGCCGCTTACCTTCCATCCGACACTATTGTCTGGGAGCGTGTCTATCCGCAAGACCATATCGGCGTACTTTGCTGGATCCACATAGCGTATCGTGCCTTGCGTCACGGCCACATCTTGAATGAAAAACTGCCATCCGGATTTATTTTCTTCTTTTGTAAATGTCCAATTGTTGCGGCCCTTTTTGTCCTGTTCAAGCAGCAATCGCGGCTCAGTCATGATGAGCGATTGCACATCAATTTTTTTTCCGGTAAGCAGAAGCGGATTGATGTTGAAATCAATTTGCGCGATGCGAGCCATTTCCTGGCTGGTTGTCGACCAATCTGCATTTCCTAACACGACACCTTTGGCGCGTAAATGCGGCCAAGGGATCCAGCGTCGCCAACTTTTCTCGTGCGGAGGTCTTTGCCAACTGAGGCCCAAGTCGCCATGCACAGAAAATTCCCGGTGCGTCGCCGTGCTTACCTTTTCTTCAAACCACGGTTTGATACGGTTCAAATTGAACGTCATCAAAAACAATATGACAAGCGCGAGTACAGCGATGAGACCCGCTGCAATACCTATCGATATTTTGGATGCTCTTTTCATGCAAATAATATCCATGTACACAAACGTGGACTTGCAAATTGGCGCGTCTTGATGAGCCGGAGCGTGATTTGATGATTCAAAACAGGAGGCAACAACTTGCTTGCAAATACTAATTTCAATAATAGAAGCGAGTCGCCTGGACAGAACTGATGATTATCAATATGTTTCTAGAATGGTCAAGCTGCATAACAAGCATGCTGCTTTCGAAGAAAGAATGACCACGCGCAAAGTGCAATATGAAACCAATTTCAACGATGTCTTATCTCATGATAGGAAATCATTTTCTTTTCATCTGTGATGACACATTGATCCGATACGATACATCGAACATATAAGAAGGCGCTGCATGGGATGTATATGCATTCTCGGTTCCATCGTATTCAAACGCAATCTGCAACCATGAATGGCCACCAAGCCAAATGACGAAATATTTAGCCGATTGGCGAAACAATAAATAACGCTTCTTGTCAAATTTAGCAAAAATTCCACGGAGGAGAACATCATCGCAAATGAGCAGTTGCGGCTTCCACGCCATTCCTATGGCAAGGTAATAAGTTACCTTATGGCGAGTTCCAAATTTCTTCCTCAATTGCTACTGACAACAGCAGCTTACTTCATTGCGGCTAAATTTTCGTTATATCTGGCCGTGCCACCTGGTAATGCAAGCGCCATCTGGCCGTCCTCGGCGATTGCCGCGTGTGCCATCCTGGTTTGGGGTAAACGCATGATCCCGGCTATTTGGATCGGGGCTACATTTGCCAATACCGCTACGGCCGTATCTTTTGCCACTGCCGCCATCATAGGTATCGGTAATTCATTGGAAGCTTTGGCAGCGGCATTGATGATCCAGAGATTCTTGGGAGCCTCACCTTATTTTTCCACCGGTGCAAACGTTTATAAATTCGTGACCATCGCGGCTGTCAGTTCTGTTATCTCAGCATCAATAGGTGTCGGCAGTCTTGCCTGGATGCGATATATCGATAGTTCGCAGGCATTGCTCAATTGGATTACCTGGTGGCTAGGCCACACGGCCGGAATCATTATTGTCGCGCCATTGATTCTGACTTGGAATAAACATCCCTATGGAAATTGGCGTTTATCGCGGCTGGCCGAAATGGCGCTATTCGGCACTTTACTGGCGGCTTCCAGCCATATTATTTTTAGCGATCTTCTATCCAAATGGACGATGCCCTACGCATTGCTGACTTTCATTAGCTGGGCAGCGTTTCGATATGGTTTAGTTGGTGTTATCCGCAGCGTTGCCGCCATATCAGCAATTGCCATTTACGATACTGGGAGAGGATTCGGTCCATTTGCTGTACATGACACGTTAAATGAATCGCTATTAATGCTTCAAACATTCCTGAGCATTATCTGGATAGTTGGCGTGGCGGAAGCAGTGTTACTGGAGCAACGCGCACGCGCTGAAAAAGCATTGCGTGACGAGCGATCCGATCTTGAGATGCGCGTCAAAGATCGCACAGCCATATTAGAACAGGACATCAGGAAAATATTGAGCCTTGAGCACGCGCTTAAAAAACGCGAACATCAGCTTGCTGAAGCGCAGCGGATAGCCCATTTGGGAAGTTGGGAATGGGACATAGCTGAAAACGTCGTCAATTGGTCGGACGAGCTGTATCGAATATTTGATATAGATAAAGATAAATTTGTCGGGTCTCTGGAGAAGTATCTCGAACTTATTCATCCTGATGACAGGGAAATGACGAAGAAGGTAATCGATAATGCGACAAAAACACGTGCGCCATATAAATTCATTCATCGTATTCTTACGCAGAATGGCACTGTAAAAACCTTAATCGGACGTGGATTTACTCTGCAGAATGAGAACGGTGCGGTAGTACGCATGTATGGCACTGCGCAAGACATCACTGAATTGAAAGCGACTGAAGATTTGTTGCAAGAGACTGAAAGGCGTTATCAGGAAGTGGTAGAACTATCACCCAATGGCATTATGATTATCGATGAATGGGGCCGGTACGTTTTCGCCAATTCTGCAGCCTTGTCACTTTGCGGCGTGCCGGATTTGAAACAGCTGGTCGGAAAATCCATGTTCGATTTTTTCAAACCATCATTCCAAAAGATATTCCGGGAAAAAATTCAGTTATTGCAATCCATCGGCCAAGTACAGATATTTGAAGAAAAATTTATCAGTCTTGACGGCACCTGGTTTGACTTGGAAATAACCGCGACAAGTTTTGCGCGTGAGATGACGAAAGCGACGTTAATTATCACGAATAATAATACTGAGCGAAAAAAATCAGAAAAAAAATTTAGAGGATTGCTTGAATCAGCTCCCGATGCCATGGTAATTGTTGACCAGAATGGGAAAATCGTTTTGGTCAATTCACAAACAGAAAAAATGTTTGGCTACAAGCGCGAAGAAATCCTGGGGAAAGAAATCGAAACTTTGATTCCGCATCGTTTCTGGGACAGGCATATTCCATCTCGCCAAAAATTTTTCAAAGAGCCACGAAGCAGACCGATGGGTTTTGGCTTGGAGCTATACGGCCTCCGCAAAAATGGAACAGAATTTCCTGTTGAAATCAGTCTCAGTCCGCTTGATACGGAAGAAGGCATGCTGATCTCAAGTGCCATTCGCGACATTACCGACCGCAAGTCGTTAGACCAGAATTTGCTTTTGGCGGCCCAGGTATTTGAGAACAGCCGTGAAGCGATCCTTATTCTGGATAAGGATAAAAAAATCATGCGTGCCAATGATGCCTTCTGCGCAATTACAGGCTATGCAGCGCATGAAGTGGCCGGCGACGCCGGCATCGTAATGCGCTCAACTTTTTATGATGATGTGTTTTATCAGAACCTTTGGAAAGAAGTTGATGCGAAAGACCACTGGGAAGACGAAGTATTATGCAGACGTATCGATGGTCAATCCTATATCGCATCGGCATCAATTGCAGCGGTGCGCAACAGTCATGGGAGCATCGCCAACTACATTGCGATTTTCTCCGACATAACCGAACGAAAAGAAGCAGAATCGCGTATTCGTTTTATGGCCGAGCATGATTTTCTGACCCGCCTGCCTAGCCGCGCCTTGTTGTTGGATCGGCTTGGACAAGCGATAGCCGTCGCCAAACGCAATGGAACGCATCTCGCCATACTATTTATAGATCTTGACCGATTCAAGAATATCAATGACTCCATGGGACATAATATTGGCGACAAACTGCTCCAGGATATCGCCAAACAACTCAGAAAATGCGTGCGCCGCGTCGACACCATCTGTCGCCAGGGAGGTGATGAATTTATTATTCTTTTGTCGGAAATTCGAAGCGTTGAACAAGTTGCTCATATCGCCGATAGTGTGATGAAGGTCATTGGATTGCCTCACAAGATCGATGAATATGAAATCAATATCACGTCGAGCATCGGCATCAGCATGTATCCCAATGATGGAACAGATATCGATACGTTGATCAAAAATGCAGATGTGGCTATGTACCATGCCAAACAAAGCGGCCGCAATGACTACCAATTTTTTAACGACAAGATGAACACGCGCATTACTGAGCGTTTGATGCTTGAAAACAGCCTGAAAAAGGCCATCGATAAAAATGAGTTTGTGCTGCAGTATCAGCCGCAAATGGAAATTGACAGCGGACGCACGATCGGCGCGGAAGCATTGATACGCTGGCAGCATCCGGAACTTGGCTTGCTCTTGCCGACTTGCTTTATCACTGTTGCGGAAGAGTGTGGGCTGATTATTCCAATTGGCGATTGGGTGTTGCGCACTGCATGTCTGCAAGCCAAATCATGGCATGAAAAGAACTTGCCGCTCGTCGTGTCAGTCAATTTATCGGTAGCGCAATTCCGTCATAAGAATTTGTTCGAGAGTGTGATGAATGCGCTGACACTCGCCGATTTGGAGCCACAGTATCTTGAACTCGAAATCACAGAAAGCATACTGGCTGAAGAGGCAAGCGATGCGATAGAAACATTGATTGAGTTGCGGGCACTCGGTGTGAAGTTGGCCATCGATGATTTTGGAACCGGTTATTCCAGCTTGAGTTATCTAAAACGCTTTACTGTCGACAAACTTAAAATCGATCAGTCGTTTGTACACGACGTTTCTTCTGATGAAAATGATGCTGCGATCACAACCGCAATCATCGGCATGGCAAAAAATCTCAAACTTAAAGTCATCGCAGAAGGTGTCGAAACCCAAGCGCAACTCGGTTTTTTGAAGAAGCACGGTTGCGATGAATTTCAAGGATTCTATTTAAGCAAAGCACTCTCGCCTTACGATTTTTCAAAATTCAAAGTTCTGCATTAAAACCATATTTTTGATTATCGATAAGTGGAATTTCTTTTCATTATCTGTATTGAGATGTTTCAACAAAAAATATCCCATTGAATTATGAAATTAAAAACAGTTTAGAGCGCCTAACAAAATGCGTCTGGCAAGGCGCGCCGCCTGTGGCCCTACAGGGCAGGAGTTTGTCCTTGCAAGGACAAACCGTATCGCAGGCTGACAGCATGCTGCCGGAAACCCCTGCTAAACCGCAGACAGTACGAGCGTACGGCAAGGAGAAGCAACGCCGCCAGACGCATTTTGTTAGGCGCTCTTAGTTACACACAGCAACCGTGGACAATTATGTGGATAACTGGGGATAACGTAACATAAGTCAATGATTCCTATGCTTTATATTGATTTGATTAAAATCAAAGCACTGAGATATTCTGTGAACCACTTCTTCTGGAGCTCTAAATATTTATCAACCGTTGTAGAACGCATCCTAAAGAATGGATGATTTATAAATGCAGTGAACCGATGTCAAATGACTTTGATCTAATAGAACTTGCATTATTGTGTGTATCGAAGTTTTTATTGGACAGAGACGGAGGCATCATGAAAAATCCATGGGTCAAGAAAAATCCATTCATGAGTATGTGGTTGAGCGGGGCCAACTCCATTCTTGGATCGATGCGAGGCCATGCGAGTGCTGAAGCGAAGCGACAGACAACCGCTCTGATGAAAAAAGGAACCAAGCAAATGGTTGACCTGTGGAGCGGCACGACAACACCTTCTAAACGTACTAAAAAGAAGAAATCGCGCTAATTCATTTTGATAGATCTGCTCAATAAAAATGCCCGCTTGCGCGGGCATTCATATTTCTGGCGGAGACGCAGGGATTCGAACCCTGGATTCAGGTTTAAGCCCAAATGCTTCCTTAGCAGGGAAGTGCCTTCGACCACTCGGCCACGTCTCCACACTTAAAGCGAAGTTGCAATATACGCTTCAGTAAAGTCCGCATCATAACTTCTCATGCGGACTTGGTCAATCAAACTGTCTGGTTTCTCAACGACTATCAAGCTTTTTCAAGGTCGAATGCTTTATGCAACGCACGGACAGCCAATTCCATGTATTTTTCATCGATTAATACCGAAATTTTGATCTCGGATGTCGAAATCATCAGGATATTGATGCCCTCTTCCGACAACGTACGGAACATCTGCGACGCAATGCCAACATGGCTGCGCATGCCGACGCCAACCACCGATACTTTTGATACTTTGGCATCGCCGGTGATGCTGGTCGCACCAATATGCTCTTTCACGCTTTTGTTCAATGCATCCATTGCCTTGGCATACTCACCACGTGGCACGGTGAACGTGAAGTCGGTCTTGCCATCAACTGATTGGTTCTGGATGATCATGTCCACTTCAATGTTGGCATCCGCGATCGGGCCGAGAATTTGATAGGCAATACCAGGTTTGTCAGGGACGCCCAAGACAGTGATCTTTGCTTCATCGCGATTGAATGCGATTCCGGTAATAGCGGCTTGTTCCATATTGTTTTCTTCCTCAAACGAAATCAGGGTGCCGGAAGAGGCTTCTTCTTCCAGCGACATCATCGGGTCGGTCAACGACGACAATACACGTGTCGGCATTTTGTAATTGCCGGCAAATTCAACTGAGCGGATCTGCAATACTTTTGAGCCGAGCGATGCCATTTCCAGCATTTCTTCAAAAGTCACGGTATCCAGACGTCGCGCTTCTGTGACGACGCGCGGATCAGTCGTATAAACACCGTCCACATCGGTATAAATCAGGCATTCCTGCGCCTTCATCGCGACCGCTACAGCGACCGCAGACGTATCAGAGCCACCACGTCCCAGGGTCGCGATATTGCCGTCGTCATCGACACCTTGAAACCCGGTAATGATGACGATTTTGCCGGCAGCCAGATCTTTATTGACCTTGACATCGTCAATCGATTGGATCCGCGCTTTGGTAAATGCCGAGTCGGTCTTGATCGCAACTTGCCAACCTGCATAGGACACCGCTTGCTTGCCGAGTGCATGTAAAGCGATGGCCAATAATGCGACCGATACTTGCTCACCGGTCGACGCCAGCATATCGAGTTCACGAGGATCCGGTTGCGGCATCACTTCTTTGGCAAGTGCAATCAAGCGATTGGTTTCGCCTGACATCGCAGAAGGCACCACGATGATTTGGTAACCGGCGTCATGCCATTTGGCGACGCGTTTGGCGACATTCTTGATGCGCTCGGTGGAGCCCATCGATGTACCACCGTATTTGTGAACAATTAAAGCCATAGGAATAGGAAAACAGCGCTGGAAAATAGTGATAAAAATCAACCGCTTAGTTTACATGCCGCAATGCAAAATGACAAGTGCCATCCTGTCATTTCTCATTATTTAAGAGCTTCAAACTTGAAATATCAAATCAGGAAGCAGGTAAATCAGGCTGCCATCTGAATTGAATAAGCTTGGCGGGTTTGGCGCCCAACTGATGGCAATCCATGCCGATTCCGGCAGCAAAAAGCAAGTGTTTGCCGGTAGTAATAAGCGGCAGCCGCTCACGTTCCCATGCAGGAATATCGAGTGCCTGATAATGGTATTTGAGACTTTTAGTCGGGCGATTCAGCGCCGGTTTCAAGCGTTCGCCACCTTGGCGATAATGAATCTGCAAATCCTGTTGTTGTAGCCATTCGCTATCAATTCCCTGTTCCGCCGGCTCAAAATATAAAGTGCCGTGGTAGCCGGCAAAATAAATTTTTTCTTCACCTTGCCAACGAAATACCAGCAGCTCCACCATTGAAAGATCATCATTCAATCTTGGCGTCAGATAAACGCGATCGCGATGTCTTCTGATATGACAATCGGCATGCGTGACACAAAGTTGCGCATCTTCTTTTGCATCGAGTAATTGCGTACGCATCTCGCTCAACCACGAAGTAGATGGCATTCGCATGCGATGCGAGCCGAACCAATAACGCAATACATTATCCATGCGATCCGAGCTCAATTTTCTAAGCTGTTGAATATCGAGGCATTCACCATCAGCGCACATTTCCAAGTCTTGTGCAGCCAATTCAATCAACATGCGCTGCGCTGCCTGTGCATGCTGTGCAGTGCGTGCAAAGCGACCTTGGAAGCCCGGGAATACTTTCGCCAATACAGGCATCACCTGATGGCGCAACGCGTTACGCGCATACCGCGGATCAGTATTTGACTCATCATCGACATAGGCAATGTCATTCTTGGCTACGAGATTCGACAGCGCCGCGCGCGACACGGATAACAAGGGGCGCGCCATGTGCAAGTTCTCGTCACCCAATAAATCGGGAGCGATGTTGACTACATCCATGCCAGACATACCGGCCACGCCAGAACCGCGCAGCAACTGCAATAACACCGTTTCAGCTTGATCATCCTCATGATGTGCAGTGAGTAGCAAACCTACTTGATAAGCGCGGCATAACTCGCCTAATGCCGCATACCGCCGAATACGTGCAGCCTCTTCCACACCGCTTTTACCATCGTAAGGCAACTTGATCTGACGTGCATCAAAGGTAATGCCAAGCCGCAAGCATTCTTCCTTGCAGTGAGCAAGCCATCGATCTGCATTCGGGCTGATGCCGTGATGAATATGAAATGCAAATAAGCGAATGCGATGCTCAGTCGCATAGTGATGCGCCAAATGCAGCAGCGCGGATGAATCAAGGCCACCGCTATAGGCAATTGCAACGGCAGTTTGCTGTGAGGACGCCGGCACATTAGTAGTTGCAGCGATGTCCTGAGGCGCAGAAACACAAACGCGCGTTAGGATTTCTCCAAACGCGCGTTCAAATGCTTCAACGACAGCCGTTTCTTGCATAGAGTCGCTTTATTCAGCCGCAGTAATTTCCTGGAATTTACCGTAGTTCATCAGCTTCGCATGACGTGCGATAAGCAGATCCTTGGTCTTCATGCCTTGGAATTGGCGTAGCGTATCTGCCAATGCGCGTTTGAGCATCGATGCCATTTGCTTCGGATCGCGATGCGCGCCGCCGAGTGGTTCATTGATGATTTTGTCGATCAGATTCAACGCTTTCAGACGATGTGCCGTCAGTCCCAATGCCTCTGCTGCATCGGATGCGCGCTCGGACGTTTTCCACAGGATGGAAGCACAACCTTCCGGCGAGATCACCGAGTATGTTGAATATTGCAGCATCAAGACCGCATCGCCGACCGCAATCGCCAACGCGCCGCCAGAACCGCCTTCACCGATGATGGTTGCAATCAATGGTACTTTCAGTTCAGCCATCGTATAAAGATTATGACCAATGGCTTCTGCCTGACCACGCTCTTCAGCATCCAGACCAGGGAACGCACCTGGCGTATCGACGAACGTAAAAATCGGCAAATTGAATTTCTCTGCCAGCTTCATCAGGCGCATCGCCTTGCGATAGCCTTCCGGTTTTGGCATACCAAAGTTACGCATCGCACGCTCTTTGGTGTCGCGACCTTTTTGGTGACCGATCACCATGCATGCCTGACCATTAAAACGCGCCAAGCCACCAACGATCGACAAGTCATCGGCAAAACTACGGTCACCATGCAGCTCGTGGAAGTCCGTGAAGATCTCGTTCACATAATCCATCGTGTAAGGGCGTTGTGGATGACGCGCGATTTGTGCGACTTGCCATGGCGTGAGTTTGGCGTAAATATCTTTGGTCAGCTGCTGGCTTTTTTTCGAAAGCCGCTCGATCTCTTCCGAAATATCGACTGCGGAATCATCTTGAACAAAGCGCAGTTCTTCGATTTTGGAATCAAGTTCAGCGATCGGTTGTTCAAAGCCGAGGAAAGTTGTTTTAGCCATTTTGCCCCATCAATTAAAACGAGAGGTGATTGAAGATCAGTATTCTACAGGTACTGGGTCCAAACTACGCCATAAATACCATGTGGCAACAGTTCGCCATGGTTCCCAATTGGCGGCGACTTCACGCGCGTCGCTACGAGAAACAGGCTCGCCGGAGAAATAATTCATGCTGATTCCCTTGAGCAGACCCAAGTCATCCAAAGGAAAAATATTGGGACGAAGCATGTTGAATATTAAAAACATTTCCGCTGTCCAACGACCGATACCACGAATTTGTATCAGTTCGGCAATCACTTCTTCATCTTCCATCTCGGCCCATTTATCGGCATGGACACGTTTGGCTTTGAAATGATCGGCTAGGTCGAGAATGTATTCCGCCTTGCGTTTGGATAAGCCGCATGATGCGATTTTGTCGCCGACTTTGAGAACCTGGGCAGGTGTACATTTCGGACAAAGTTCCAGAAAACGGCCCCACACAGCATCGGCTGCCTTGACTGAAATTTGCTGACCAACGATAGAACGTGCCAACGTGGTAAATGGCTCGCCACGCCCGACCAAATGCAAATCGCCGAATTGAGGGATGAGTTTACGCATGATGCGGTCGCGCTTCATCAATTCTGACTTGGCATCGTCCCAATAAGATGGCAAACACATCATGCCATTATTTTGTATCGCGGTACCCATGCTGGCTATGCCCTCCGCCATTCAGTCAAACCACCCGGTTTATCTTCGAGAATGATGCCCTTGGCCAGCAGCTCGGTACGAATGCGATCTGCTTCGGCGAAATTTCTGGATTTTTTAGCAGCCGCTCTAGCATCAATTTGCGCAATAACATCAGCTTCAAAATCGACATCCTGATTTCCGCTTGAGATATCTGCTTGCAAAAATTGCTTCGGGCTGCGTTGCAAGAGGCCAATTATGCCAGCAAGTGAACGCAGTTGGCACGCTTGTTCAGAAGATTTTGTTTTATTGACTTCATTTGCCAAATCAAACAATGCAGCAATCGCGAGCGGCGTATTGAAATCATCATTCATCGCCTCAGTGAAACGCTGCGCGTAGGGTTCTGTCCAGTCAATCGGCTTGTCATCAACTTGCACATCTTTCAATGCGTTGTACAGGCGCGTCAATGCATTTTTAGCATCATCCAAATGCGCATCGGAATAATTCAGAGGGCTGCGATAATGCGCACGCAAAATAAAAAAGCGCACGACTTCAGGATCGTATTTTTTCAGGATTTCCCGAATGGTGAAAAAATTGCCAAGCGACTTCGACATCTTTTCATTATCGACGCGCACGAATCCATTGTGCATCCAGTAATTGACGAACGTATGTTGATGCGCGCCTTCAGATTGCGCGATTTCGTTCTCGTGATGCGGAAATTGCAGATCGGCGCCGCCGCCATGAATATCGAATTGTTCGCCCAGTAAATCGCTTGCCATTGCAGAGCATTCAATGTGCCAGCCGGGGCGGCCGCTGCCCCATTTCGAAGACCATTTCACTTCATCCGGTTCGGATTCTTTGGAAGCTTTCCATAAAACGAAATCGAGTGGATCATGCTTGCCCGTGTTGACATCGACACGTTCACCGGCACGCAAATCATCTAGCGACTTGCCCGACAATTTTCCGTAAGCAGGGAAATCGCGCACAGAATAATTGACGTCGCCATCCGCTGCTTTATAAGCCAAGCCGTTTTTTTCCAGCTTGTCGATCAGGTTCAGCATTTGCGGCACATAGTTCGTCGCACGCGGTTCGTGATCCGGTCTCTGTACGCCAAGTGCAGCTGCATCCTCATCCATGGCCGTAATAAAGCGCTGTGTCAATTGAGAAATTGATTCGCCGTTTTCCACTGCACGCTTGATGATCTTGTCATCGATATCCGTAATGTTACGTACGTAAGTAACATCATAATTCGACGCACGCAGCCAACGCTGCACCATATCGAATACAACCATCACGCGCGCATGGCCGAGATGGCAGTAGTCATATACGGTCATGCCGCACACGTACATGCGGACCTTGCCGGCTTCAATTGGAGAAAAAAGCTGCTTATCACGAGCCAGCGTGTTATAGATCTTCAGAGCGGTCATGGAGGCAATTATCCGTTTCAGTCAAAAGATTGACACATGATTTAACTTCCGTTATTACACTGAACCCTAGTCAATGCCAAACGCTCATGAGGCAAGATCGCCGAAACCCTTTTGCAATGCTTATTTTGATAAAATGTTGGTTTCGCAGCAGTATATCATTGATGAAAACATCGCTTCTTGTCTCCTGGCACAATTTTATTTTTGATTAACACACACAACAATATCAAAGCATCCCCACTTTTTATGCTGATTAATATCATTAATTAAGTTCACTCATTCAGCACAATTAATCAGAGCATTTTTGTATAAGGATAAAACAATGCAATTTTTCCGTCGCCGCTTTTTATCATTACTTCTCGGTTTATCCTTGGCTGCTACAGCATTTGTTGCACAGGCAGCCAATACGGTTCATGTGTCATTGAACACGAGCGAAGGTGAAATCCTGTTGGAGCTCTATCCGGAAAAAGCGCCCAAAACCGTTGCCAATTTTCTCAAGTATGCAAAAAGCGGCCACTACAATGACACTATTTTCCATCGCGTCATCAATGGTTTCATGATCCAGGGCGGCGGCTTTGACAAGGACATGAATGAAAAGCCAGCGCCGAATCATGTAGAGAACGAAGCCAAGAATGGTTTGAAGAATGAGCCTTACACACTAGCGATGGCACGCAGGCCTGATCCGCATTCGGCAGGCGCGCAATTTTTCATTAATGTGAATAACAATACCTTCCTCGATTATCCTGGGCAGGATGGCTGGGGCTATTGTGTATTCGGAAAAGTCATCAAAGGGATGGGCGTCGTAGACAAGATCAAGGCTGTGCCAACTGGAGTCGATCATGGCATGCCGGATGTGCCGGTCAAGCCGGTGCTGATCAAGTCCGCCATTCTCAATTTCAAGTAACGCTTATTTTGAAATAACGTCATTCTCAACCTCATTTTCAACATTATTTACATCATCACTCAAGGAACATCATGGCAGTCATCCTCACCACGAATCACGGCAACATCAAACTCGAACTGTATGCCGACAAAGCACCTAAGACAGTTGAGAATTTTCTCGCGTATGTGAATTCCGGCCATTACAACGGCACCATCTTCCATCGCGTGATCGATGGTTTCATGGTTCAAGGCGGCGGTTTTGAACCCGGCATGAAACAAAAGCCAACCAACGAACCAGTTGAGAACGAAGCCAAAAACGGTCTGAAGAACGAGCCCTACACCGTTGCGATGGCACGCACTTCCGCTCCGCATTCCGCTTCGGCGCAATTCTTCATCAACGTCAAAAACAACAGCTTCCTGGATTACCCAGGACAGGACGGCTGGGGCTACTGCGTATTCGGTAAAGTCGTCGAAGGCATGGATGTGGTCGACAAGATCAGAGCCGTGAAAACAACACGTACCGGCATGTTCTCCGATGTGCCGGTCGATAATGTCATGATTGAAAAAGCAGAAGTGGCTTGATCAGCCATGCGCATGACTATTCACACGATCTAATTACGCCATGACACAATCCGCCATGGCCAAGAAAGCGCAATCTGATCCGATTGCGCTTTTTGTTTCCGATCTCCATTTGCAAGAATCTCATCCTCACACGACGCAGGCTTTTTTTGATTTTCTGAAAACCCATGCGATGTATGCAAGGCAGTTGTATTTGCTTGGTGATCTGTTTGAATATTGGGCCGGCGATGATGACCTCGTCACACCCTACAACAAGAAAATAGCCGAAGCGATTCGCCATGTCAGTGATGCAGGAATTGAAGTATTCTGGATCGCCGGCAATCGTGATTTTCTGGTGGGAAAAGACTTTGCCCGCAGCGCAGGCATGACGCTCTTGCCCGATCCGTATGTCGCGCAAATTGCCGGTCAACAGATTGTGCTGGCGCATGGCGACGCACAATGCACAGATGATGTGTCATATATGGCGTTTCGTAATCAAGTGCGGCACCCTGAATGGCAGGAAAAATTTCTCTCGCAATCATTATCGGAACGAAAAGCCATCATTGCGGGAATGCGTGCTGAAAGCCGGTCATCACAGCGTACCAAGTCGATGGAAATTATGGATGTGAACCAAGCAGCAATATCATCTCTCTTCAGTACTACTGGCACATCATTGATGATCCACGGCCACACACATCGCCCTGCCCGTCATGAGTACCACGACAAAAACAATGTGCGTGTACGTTATGTTTTACCGGATTGGGAGTGTGATACTGCGCCGGTGCGTGGTGGGTGGATAGAGATTGGATCTGATGGTTGCATCAAGCGCTTCGATATCAATGGAATCGAATTGCAATAACCATTCGTCTATTCGAATTGTTTTTTGAAATCAGAAAACTGCTGTTTCAAACCTTCAATTTCTTTTGTTAGTCTGGCCACTTCTTCTTCCAATTGTGTGACGCGATCTTGGCGAGAAGCAGTCACAGCAACATCGGAAGAAAATGCTGACGCCACTTCCTGCTGTTGCAAAAAATCTTCGCCGGATAATAAATGTGCATAACGCGATTCCTTCGTGCCGGGCGCACGTGCCAGACGCGTGACAAGCGGCGGGTACTTATCCATTAAAAACTGCAAGCCGGTTTCCACATCTGCGACAGACGCGAATTCATGCATGCGCCCGGAGCGTGTACGAATCTCGCCGGCAGTTTGCGGCCCTCGCAGCATGAGCATCGTCAAAATTGCGAGCTTGTCTTGTTCCAGTGACCACTTGATACGAATGCGATGTTCATACTTGGACACACGTGCACCTGCCTGGGTCACTTCCGTCACAAATTTGTTCTGCATTAAACGATGCAGAACATCGTGGACCGTATCTTCCGTGATCGACATCACGGGATCACGGCTGGATAACTGATTGCAGCCATTGGTCAGTGCATTGATCGACAAAGGATAATTGTCCGGTGTCAAAGCTTCTTTTTCGGCGAGGACAGCGAGCACACGAATCTCGAAGGGATCCAGCATCAGCTGATCATTCGACTTACTCTCGTTCGATTCTGAAGTTGTGTCCTGGCTCATTGGAGTGTCTTATTCAACCAGCTTATTGAGTTGCTGTGGATTGAATTTTTCCAATTCAGGCGAAGTCTCGCAACCAATTCCAGCCGATTTCAATGCGCTGATAATCTTTGCAATCTGATGTTCCTGCGCCGCTGCATTATCGATCAACCCATGCAAGGCTTTCGATAAAGGATCATCACCATTGGGGGTCACGCCATATGCTGCGAACATGCGTGCGGCAGCCTCTTCCTTGAAGTTGGTTGACTCCTTCAGAATGACGCGTGCCGGATTGCCGACGGCTGTTGCACCGGCCGGCACTTCCTTCACAACCACGGCATTCGAGCCGATTTTCGCTTCGTCGCCAACCGTAAACCCGCCGAGTACTTTGGCACCTGCGCCAATGATGACGCCACGACCCAGCGTTGGATGACGTTTCGCGCCTTTGTTCAAGGACGTGCCACCCAGAGTGACGCCTTGATAGATGGTGCAATCATCGCCGATCTCGGCTGTCTCACCGATCACGACGCCAAAACCATGGTCGATGAAAACGCGGCAACCGACTTTCGCGCCCGGATGAATCTCGATGGCAGTGAAAAAACGGCCAATTTGAGAAATAAAGCGCCCCGCCCAGCGCATGCCATGCCGCCAAAACCAATTTGCCAGGCGATGAAACAGGATTGCGTGCAAACCGGGATAGCAAGTCAGCACTTCCCACCCCGTGCGAGCAGCGGGATCACGTTGCTTGATGCTGGCGATGTCTTCGCGGAGGCGGTTAAACATAGGCGATGTCAATGATTGATCGGAAATGTAATGCTAACTTGTTCAACAAAGTTTTGCAGGCAAGAACAAATTTATGGAGCTTCTTTTATCAGTTCTTGGCCAGGCGTTGCCGACGTGCTTCGAAAAGACATACGCCGGATGCGACTGAAACGTTCAAGCTTTCAACAGAACCGAACATCGGGATACCGACCAGTACATCGCAATTTTCACGTGTCAAACGACGCATCCCCTCACCTTCAGAACCCATCACAAGTGCCGCTGGGCCGCTGAAGTCTGCTTCATAAAGGCTTTTTTCCGCATCGTCCGTTGTGCCGATCAACAAAATATCGCGCTCCTTTAATTCGCGCATGGTTCGCGACAAATTGGTAACCGTGATATACGGAATTGTCTCGGCAGCACCACTCGCCACTTTTGCAGCAGTTGCATTCAATCCGACTGCACGATCTTTCGGTGCAATCACCGCATGTGCGCCCGCGCCGTCGGCAACACGCAGACAGGCACCCAGGTTATGCGGATCAGTGATGCCGTCCAATATCATCAACAGCGGTGGCCCATCAATCGCATCCAGCAGCTCATCCAGATTGCGAGCCAATGACAGTTCGCCTGCTTTCGCTACAACGCCTTGATGACGGCGGGTGCCGACAATATTGCTGAGGCGCTGATCATCGGCTTGCACAATGCGCACACCAGCTTCTTTGGCTGCACGTATCAGCTCCTGCATCCTGCGATCATGTCGCTCGGCGTCAATATAAATTTCTTCCACAGATGATGCCTCATGGCGCAAACGTGCCGTGACTGCGTGGAAGCCGAAAATCATTTTGCTTTTCATAGAACTCATTTCATCAATAACAGCGTGTGCGAACGGTCTATTTGGGATGGCGCGCTAGGCGTCGTCGCGACGCACAGGGTGGATCCCTGTGCTAGCGGCGCAACGACGCACGACGCCCAAATAGTCCGCTCCCTTCGGGTTCTGCTCAGAAATGGCTCTGGCTGCGTTGCGCTCCTTGCGTGTAGCACAGCTACACGACGCGTCGCACGTCTTGCCAGATCCATTTCTGAGCAGAACGCATCACGCTGGTATTGATGAAATGAGTTCATTACCGTTTCTTCTTGTTTGATTTGCCGTATGTTTTCTTCACCTGCTGTTTGACTGGCGCCGCAGGCGTTGATTTTTTGCGTTTTGCCTTGGCAGTTTTTTCAGTCGATCTAGCCGGTTTTGCAGCAGATTTATCTGTGCCAGAGGGTTTTGCCACTCGTGCTTTGGATTTATCCCGCGATTGTTCGGCATCCGCACGGCGCGCTTCGTTCTTTAATATGGTTCGAATGCCGGGTTCAGTT
Organism: Burkholderiaceae bacterium; assembly: GCA_036560485.1. Classification (GTDB taxonomy): domain Bacteria; phylum Pseudomonadota; class Gammaproteobacteria; order Burkholderiales; family Burkholderiaceae_D; genus DATBRC01. The sequence goes on along the minus strand of DATBRC010000056.1, from coordinate 20,835 downwards.
ACCAAACGCAAATCAATCTTGCGTGCATCCAGATCGACACGACTGACCTGCACCGTGACTTTGTCGGTCAGTTGATAACGAATTCCCGTACGTTCACCACGTAATTCATGGCGTGCGTCATCGTATTGGAAATAATCTGCGCCAAGGTCGGTGACATGCACCAGACCTTCGATGAATAATGCATCGAGTTGCACAAAAATGCCAAAAGTGGTGACGCCCGAAATTGTCCCGGTAAATTCCTCACCCAATTTATCGCGGATAAAATAGCATTTGAGCCACGCTTCGACATCGCGTGACGCTTCATCAGCACGGCGCTCGTTGGCAGAACAATGAATACCAAGCGCTTCCCAAATTGCGACATCACCTTCTCGCTTTTTCTTTCCTTCAGCTTTGTCTTGTGCATGTTTTTTACGCGCAGCCGGTGACAGCATCGTATTCAATACGCTGGTATTAATCCCTTTGGGATCGTATCGTTTTCCTTGCAAGATTGCCTTGATCGCACGATGCGTCAGCAAATCAGGGTAGCGCCGAATCGGGCTGGTGAAATGCGCGTAGGCCTCATACGACAAACCAAAATGCCCGATATTATCGGGGCTGTAGACGGCTTGCTGCATTGACCGTAACAGCATCGTTTGCAGCAATGTGGCATCGGGTCGCGATTTAATCTTCGGCATCAACTCGGCATAATCCGACGCGGATGGAGAATCGCCACCGCCCAAATGCAAACCGACCTGCCTGAGGAAAGTCCGGACCTGTGTCAGTTTTTCCTTCGTAGGTGGTGCATGCACACGATAGACTCCAGGATGCTCATGGCGCTCCATTAAATCTGCGGCACAGACGTTTGCGGCCAGCATGCATTCTTCAATCAATCTGTGTGCATCATTGCGTGTGCGCGGCAGAATCTTTTCGATCTTGCCCGCAGCATTGCAGACGATGTAGGTTTCAGTCGTTTCGAAATCAATCGCACCACGCGCATGCCGTGCTTGCAGCAATGCTTGAAACACTTCATACAGATGCAATAGATGCGGCACCAATCCCGGACGCTTTGCCGCTTCTGTTCCTTTGGTATTGGCCAATATCGCGGCGACTTCGGTGTAAGTCAAACGTGCGGCCGAGTGAATGACGGCAGGATAAAACTGGTATGCCTTGATTTCGCCTTTTGCAGTAATCACCGCATCACATACCAGGGTCAAACGATCGACTGCCGGATTCAACGAGCACAATCCGTTTGATAATTTTTCCGGCAGCATCGGGATCACACGGCGCGGAAAATAAACAGACGTGCTGCGTTCGATCGCATCAACATCCAATGCATCATTCGGCTTCACGTAATGGCTGACATCGGCGATGGCAACAATCAAGCGATAACCGTTAGCTCGTCCGATTTTGACGGGCTCACAGTAAACCGCATCATCGAAGTCGCGTGCATCTTCGCCATCTATTGTCACCAATGGCACATCGCGTAAATCGACGCGATCAACCAGATCAGCATCACGTACTTCGCTAGGCAATTTCGCTGCAAGTTTTTTTGCTGCTTCAGAAAATTCATGCGGCACGCCGTATTTGCGCACCGCGATTTCAATCTCCATGCCGGGATCATCAATATCCCCTAACACTTCGACAATGCGTCCAACTGGTTGTGTATAACGCGAAGGCTGCTCTGTTAGTTCGACGCTGACAACCTGGCCCGTCTTGGCCTTGACAGGCGAACCTGCAAGCAGAATGTCCTGACCGATACGTTTATCTTCAGGCGCGACAATCCAGACGCCATTTTCATTCAATAAACGGCCAATGACATGGGTATTGGCACGTTCCACAACTTCAACGATTGTCCCTTCTGGCCGCCCGCGCTTGTCCGTTCCAACAATACGGATTTGGACACGATCACCATTCAAGACTTTCTGCATCTCTTTTTCCGGCAGAAAAATGTCCGCACTGCCATCATCAGGAACCAAAAAGCCGTAGCCTTCACGATGGCCGCTAACACGGCCTTCGATGAAATTGGTTTGGTGTGCAAGCTGATAACGGCCAGCGCGATCCGGCTTGATTTGGCCATCGCGCTCCATTGCATTGAGGCGACGTGTCAAACCATCCAGTTCATCGGGTTTGACGTCGAGCGCCGCTGCTATTGTCGACACTTCTTGCGGCTCGGTTGCCGTACGCAGAATACCGAGGATTTCCTCGCGGCTTGGAATAGAGTAAGTATATTGGTTCAAAAGGGTATTTCAGTTAGTTGTTATGGATATGGGTTAGTGTAACGGAGTAGAGTGATATTCGCCTAGGAGGAAGCTTATCGTCGTGTCCACAGAGGTGTATGTTGATTGACTTCCGGGGGTTTTCCGCTATAATCTCGCTTCTTCGTATTGCCCACGTGGCGGAATTGGTAGACGCGCATGGTTCAGGTCCATGTGCCGTAAGGTGTGGGGGTTCGAGTCCCTCCGTGGGCACCAAATTTAAAAGGTTCGCATATGCGAGCCTTTTTTATTTTTATAGCCCACGAGCAAAGCGCCTGCGCGCTTTGCGGGAGGGACTCGAATGGTGAGGCTTGCAAGCCTCACCGGGGTCGCAAAACGTGACCGAGTCCCTCCGTGGGCACCAAAATTACAAAAGGTTCGCATTTGCGGACCTTTTTTGTTTTCTAGCTATATGTCAACCAATTAGTTCAATTCCGTTTCGCAAGCTGATGCGGACGCAGGCTGTCGTACTCTTCAAATGGTTGATGAATCCAAGGGCTGCTTTCCAGATATTCCAGATAATAATCAGGTCTGATCGAAGAACACGCCTTGCACCAGATCACGGCCGATTTGACTTCCGTTACAGATGGAAAATCATGCTTCAAATGAATCTGCACTCGCTCCAAAGTGATACCGGAATCCACTAAATCGTCGATCAACAGTACTTTGCCGGACAGCGTACCAGTTGACATGGTGATCGACTTTGCCACATCAAGGGTTCCACGGACTGTTCCGGAATCTTCACGATATGAGCTAGTAGATAAAATCGCCAAAGGCACATTAAATACACGTGAGAAAATATCTCCGGGTCTCAATCCGCCACGCGCCAAACATAATACCTGATCAAATTTCCAACCGGATTCATGAACGAGCAAAATTAGCTTCTCAATTGCTTGATGGTACTCGTCCCAAGTTACCCAAAGATCATTATTGTCTGAACCAGCCATGTCCAATCATCTACAGGTTATTTAAAAGGATGTCTTAGCACAATGGTCTCTTCACGATCAGGTCCTGTTGATACCATGTCAATCGGCACGCCAACCAGTTCTTGTATCCTTGAAATATAAGCGCGTGCATTGGCTGGCAAGGTTGCCAATGATTTGGCGCCGACTGTTGATTCTTTCCAGCCTGGCATTTCTTCATATATCGGCTCGCAACGCGCCGCATCTTCCGCACCAACAGGGAAAATATCTACGATCTTGCCGTCGAGCTTGTAGCCGGTACACAATTTAAGCGATTCCAAACCATCCAGCACATCAAGCTTGGTCAGGCACATGCCGGTAACACCGTTGATTTGAACTGAGCGTTTCAGCAACGCAGCGTCAAACCAGCCACAGCGGCGTGGGCGACCAGTGACCGTACCGAATTCATGACCGACACTTGCCAAGTGCTTCCCTACACCTTGGTCGGTTGGTAATTCAGATGGAAATGGACCAGATCCAACACGTGTTGTATAAGCCTTCGTAATGCCCAAAATATAGTGCAACATGTTCGGGCCGACACCCGAGCCAGCCGCTGCATTGCCTGCCACGCAATTACTCGAAGTGACGAAAGGATAGGTACCATGATCGACATCCAGCAGACTACCTTGCGCGCCCTCAAACAACAAGCTGGAGCCTGCCTTGTGTGCTGCATACAATGCGCTCGACACGTCTGCCACCATTGGCCTGATGCGCGGTACATTTGCCAACGTATCATCCAAGGTCTTTTGATAATCGACTGACGCCGCTTTTAAATATTGCGTCAGAACGAAATTGTGATAATCAAGATTTTCTGCAAGCTTCTCGGCAAAGCGTTTCTCATTCAGCAAATCGGCGACGCGAATCGCGCGACGTGCGACCTTGTCTTCATAAGCCGGACCAATGCCTTTGCCTGTGGTGCCAATTTTTGCGGCACCACGTGCGGTTTCTCGTGCTGCATCCAAGGCGGTGTGATAAGGCAAAATCACAGGACAAGCCTCCGATACTTTCAAACGTGAAGCGACTTCCACACCGTTCGCTTGCAACTTGTCGATTTCACGCAGCAAATCAGGAACGGATAACACAACACCATTGCCGATATAACAGGCAACGCCGGCACGCATGATGCCAGAAGGGATCAATTGCAATGCCGTTTTCTGTCCGCCGATAACCAACGTATGACCCGCATTATGGCCACCTTGAAAGCGCACGACACCCTCGGCATGATCAGTCAGCCAATCGACAATCTTGCCTTTTCCTTCATCGCCCCACTGGGTGCCAATGACCACCACATTTTTTGCCATATTTTTTTGTAACATTTGTTAATTTAAATTTTTGAGCTGCCAATTTCCATTTTCAAGCACGAGTGCGCGATCGCAATCGAACTCATCCTGATCGTTGTCGTGTCCAGGCAAAGTTTGAATCACAATTTCACCTGCGCTGCGCAACTTGCGTATTTCTGCATGCAATGCAGGTTCCTTGCCCCACGGCGCGCGAATCGCACTCTTGCGCTCGGCACCCGGTAACAATCGCGCCAATTCGCGCAAATCCAATGAGAACCCCGTCGCAGGGCGTGCCCGCCCGAATGCTTCGCCAACATGATCATAACGGCCACCACGTGCTACAGCATTTGGCAAGCCAGGAACATACGCTGCAAACATCGCGCCGCTCTCGTATTGATAGCCACGCAAATCAGCCAAGTCGACAGTCACATTGGCACTACCTGCCAACTGAACCAAAGCAGCAAGCTCGTCGAGTGCTTTGGCAATTCCCGGCAATGACGGCAAGGACTTGCGCGCACGCGCAATCACGCCGCCATCGCCATACAAACCGGGAAGCGCCAGTAATGCAGCTTGCGTAACACCATCATAGTTTTTGGTTAGCTCTTGCAGCCCTGGGCTATCTTTGGCTTTCAACAAAGTGAAAAGCGCCGCCTCGTCCTTTTGTGCGCTGGCATCCATAGCAATAATGGCGCGCACCACGCCAACATGGCAGAGGTCCAGGCGAACTTGCGTAATGCCGGCCAATGCAAGCGATGCCAAAGCCAGTTCTTGAATTTCTGCGTCGGCTTCCAGCCCTGCATGGCCATAAATCTCTGCACCAATTTGCAACGGCTCGCGTGTCGCGTGCAATCCGGATGGGCGCGTATGCAACACACTGCCTGCATAACACAAGCGTGTGACTGAATTGCGATTCAACAAATGTGCGTCGATACGCGCAACCTGCGTCGTCATATCCGCACGCACACCCATCGTGCGGCCAGACAATTGATCAACCAATTTAAACGTACGCAGTTCCATATCCTGTCCCGCACCAGTCAGGAGCGATTCAAGATATTCCAGCATTGGAGGCATGACCAACTCATAACCATAGAGCCGGAAATTATCGAGCATCTTGCGGCGCAGTTCTTCAATTTTGCGCGCTTCAGACGGCAAGACATCAGCGATGTTTTCAGGGAGGAGCCAGTTGGGCATAACGATCGGGAAATAACTATTGAAAAAGCGTCAGGAAAAAGTTTAGGTAAGACTAATGACAATCAAACCACACAACAGTGCAGTTAATCCGAAAAAGCGGATCTGCCCATCAGAAAATTGTGTAATTCGTGTAAATGCCTCCCGCCATTGTTTTGGAAACAAAAACGGAATGATACCCTCAAAAAGCAGCAATAAACCAAACGCAATGATCCACGGGTTCTTCACAATGCTCCCGTATCACTTTTTGGCGCTGCCGGATCCGGAGCTCTTGAAGTATTTAAAGAACTCGGAATTAGGATCCACTACCATCACGTCATTACGATGTTTGAAGCTGGCACGATATGCTTCCAGGCTGCGATAGAATTTATAAAATTCCGGATTTTGTCCAAAAGCTTGGGCGTAAATCTGCGAAGCTTTGGCGTCACCTTCGCCACGCATTTTTTCTGCATCCCGATATGCTTCAGCCAAGATTACGGTGCGCTGCTTGTCTGCATCAGCACGAATTTTTTCCGATTCTGCGAAACCCGTTGAACGCAATTCGTTCGCTACCCGCGAACGTTCGGCCTTCATGCGGTCGTAGACAGAATTATTGATTTGTTCAACGTAATCGACTCGTTTCAAGCGCACATCGACAATTTCCATTCCGACGTTCTTCGCCTCATCTTCCACTTTTTTCCGGATACCTTCCATCACCTTGCCACGCTCTCCGGAAATCACTTCTCGCATCGTCCGCTTGGAGATTTCATCCTTGAGTGCGGCATTGACGATTTGCGACATGCGCCCCTGTGCAGGCGCCTCATCCCCGCCTTTGAAGCTGACAAAAAACAGCTTAGGGTCACTGATGCGCCACTTCACGAATGCATCGACCAGAATATTTTTTTTCTCCGCTGTGATGATGCGATCTGCTTCAGCGTCAAGCGTCAAAATCCTTTTGTCCAGAAACAATACATTCTGAAAAGGTGGTGGCAGTTTTCCATACAAGCCGGGCTCTTTGATCACCTGCTTAACCTGTCCAAATGCGAACACAATTGCATAATAACGTTGGTCGACGATAAACAAGGTCGAGGAAAGCAACCACAGCGCAATCAGCACGAGAATGATGTAGGAGATGACGCGATTCATTATCTGCCCTCCCGATCGCGAGAATCCCGGCTATCTCGGCTTCTACTATCCTTTTGACGTTGCGGGTCCAGCATTTGCAATGAATCAGGTGGAGGATTAGTTGGAGTAGCCGGAGCAGGCACAGGATTGGGCTTGTTATTTGCATCATTCACGGCAGTTTGCGCAATCAGCTTATCCAACGGCAAATAGAGAAGATTGTTGCCATTTTTCGCATCAACCATGATCTTGGTCGTGTTGGAGAAAATCTGCTGCATAGTTTCCAAATACATTCGATCACGCGTGACAGCGGGCGCTTTTGCGTACTCTGTCAGCACTTGCTTGAAGCGCGCTGCATCGCCTTCTGCGTTGTCGATGACGCTGGCGCGATATGCCTCTGCTTCCTGTTTTAAACGCGAGGCTGCGCCGCTTGCTCTTGGAATGACATCATTTGCGTATGCCTGTCCTTCACTCTTTTGGCGCTCACGATCTTGTCCGGCCTTGACAGCGTCATCAAACGCAGCCTGCACCTGCTCGGGCGGCTGAACGGCTTGCAATGAAACTTCCCTGATAGATACGCCTGACTTATAGTGATCGAGAATTTTTTGCATGGATTGCTGGACACTGTTCGCTACCGCACCGCGCCCCTCATACAATACAAAATCCATTTTGCTTTTTCCAACCACTTCGCGAATAGAAGTTTCGGCTACCTGCTTGACGGTTTCATCTTGATCACGATTATTAAAAAGCCAATCTGCGGCATCTTTCAGCGTGTATTGAACCGCAAACTGGATATCGACTATGTTTTCATCCTCGGTCAGCATCAAAGCTTCGCTGGGCACTTTATTTTTGATGCTGGAACGATAGCCGATCTCGACATTACGGACCTGTGAAACATTCACGATTTCATGGCTTTGAAACGGATATGGCCAACGCCAGTTGAAGCCTGCAGGTGTACTGTAACTATACTTGCCAAACGTCATCACAATGCCGGTTTGCCCTTCTTGAACGCTAAAGAAACCACTGATGAGCCATAAAAAAAGCGCAATTGCAGCAATGACCCCAAGTCCGATGCCTGCACCTTTCATGTCCGGCGAATATCCGCCGCTTGAATCACCACCACCTCTTTTATTGCTGAATAGCCGATTCATGCGCTGATTGAAATCGCGCCAAAGCTGATCGAGATCAGGAGGGCCGTCCGGTTTTTTATCTCCCTTTTGGTCCTGATTGTTATTTTGCGAGCCATTTCCCCATTTAGGGTCGTTGAGCGAAAATATCAGGCCGATTTTTTTATATATGGAAGCAAGCATTCGTTCGCGATCCGAAATAGGTAGTAAGGTAAGAATGCTGGTTTGATTATGTAATTCAAATATGTGTGCCGCTTGTAACTTCGAGCGGCACGGCTTCACCGGATGCTATTGCACTACTTATCTTGGCTGATTCTTCAATGGCATGCCGAAGAATGTCTAAACCGGCGCCAGTCTGCGCGCTGATAAAAACACGACGGATTTTATCATACTCATCACGCTCCAAAGCTGGTTCCAGGCCTGCTGCATCGATCTTGTTCCATACAAGGATTTGAGGAATATCATCTGCACCGATTTCTTTTAAAACCAGGTTGACTTGTTCAATTTGTTCCATCCGGGCGGGGCTGGCAGCGTCCACGACGTGCAGCAGCAAATCAGCATGAATCGTTTCTTCCAGTGTTGCGCTAAAAGCCGCGACCAATTGATGCGGTAAATCCCGAATGAATCCCACTGTATCGGAAACCACTACATTGCCAACTTCTTCCAAATATATCCGTCTGGAAGTCGTATCCAGCGTAGCGAAAAGCTGATCGGCCGCAAAGACTTTTGCTTTGGTTAAGGTATTAAACAAGGTGGACTTTCCTGCATTGGTATAACCCACCAACGATACGGAAAATGTGTTGCTGCGCCCTCTTGAACGCCGCTGTGTCGTGCGTTGCTTGTGTAGCTTCTCGAGCTTGGCACGCAGAGCCTTGACCCGTTCGCCGAGCAGTCGACGGTCGGTTTCCAATTGCGTCTCACCCGGCCCACGCAAGCCGATACCACCCTTTTGCCGTTCCAAGTGAGTCCAGCCCCTGATCAAACGGGTCGCCAAGTGCTGCAATTGTGCGAGTTCGACTTGCACCTTACCTTCATGGCTTTGTGCACGTTGAGCAAAAATATCCAAAATCAGGCTGGTACGATCCACTACGCGCGTTTTTAAATGTCGCTCAAGATTACGCTGTTGCGCAGGAGATAACGCGTGATTAAAAATCACAATATCCAACTGATGATCCGTTACGGCATGCGCGATCTCATCGGCCTTTCCAGTACCGACAAAAAATGCTGCATCAGGACTTGACCGCTTACCCGTGATTGTCGTGACGGGAATTGCACCAGCTGACTTGGAAAGCAAAGTGAGCTCTTCCAAATTGGCAGCAAAGTCGCCTTTACCGAAATCAACACCAACCAAGGCTGCGCGCATGCTAGAAATGACGCATCACATAGTTGGAAGCCGCATTATTCCGCTTCAGCTTCAACACTGATATTGACGGCACGTGCAGGCACGACTGTGGAAATAGCGTGTTTATAGACCATTTGCGTCACGGTATTGCGCAGCAATACGACGTATTGGTCGAATGATTCAATATGCCCTTGCAATTTGATCCCATTTACCAGGTAAATTGACACGGGCACGTGCTCTTTACGTAATGCATTTAGAAATGGGTCTTGTAATAATTGCCCTTTGTTGCTCATGGCAGCTCCGCTGTGTTGTTGTGATTAGGAGTTGGAGGCGACTTGTTCGTTTTCAAGCGCCCCACTGTAATGGTTACGTCCACTTTAATCGATTTTTACGTTTGTTGCCAAGGAAAGGCTATTTTTCATGTTTGGCGTAAGGGTTTTTACTAGAACGCAACTCGATACGTAGTGGAGTACCTATTAATGAAAAAGTTTCACGAAAATGCTTCTCAAGATAGCGTTTGTAATTATCGTCAATAGATTCAAGAGCATTCCCATGAATCACGACAATTGGAGGATTCTGTCCACCTTGGTGCGCATAGCGCAATTTGGGGCGGATCGAACCTTTACGGCGCGGCTGCTGATGCTCCACTGCCTCAATCAATGCCCGCGTAAGCCTAGGTGTAGAAAGATTGGTCGTTGCGGCTGCATAGGCTGAATCGACTGATTTCATCAATTGAGCAATCCCGGTCGACTTCAACGCTGAAATGAAATGGAATTTCGCAAAAGACAAGAAATTAAGCTTACGCTCCAAATCCATTTTGATTTCATCGCGCCTATCGCTAGTCAAGCCATCCCATTTATTGACGCCGACGACCAATGCTCTGCCTGATTCCAGAATAAAACCGGCAATATGCGCGTCTTGTTCTGAAATATCCTGCTGCGCATCGAGCAACAACAAAACGACATTCGCTTCTGAAATGGATTGCAAGGTTTTGACGACAGAAAATTTTTCAATCGCCTCAAAAACCTTGCCGCGCCGGCGAATACCAGCCGTATCAATTAGCGTGTATTGCCTGCCATCACGCTCGAATGGAATTTCAATCGAATCACGAGTGGTGCCAGGCATATCGAAGGCAATGACGCGCTCTTCGCCCAGCAAGGTATTGACCAAGGTCGACTTGCCGACATTGGGACGGCCGACAATCGCAATCCGAATGCCATGATCAGCAGTATCCTGTACCTCATCATCTTGAGGACGTTGTGTCAAAGCCAAATTCAATGCTTCGTCCACCAAGTCCATGACACCATCGCCGTGTGCAGCAGAAATAACGTACGGATCACCAAGACCGAGCTCATAGAAATCTGCGGTCACCGATGTATATTTCATGCCTTCGGACTTATTCACGACCAACATCACCGAGCGCCCCGATTTACGCAAAAAATCGGTAATCGTCTTGTCATGTGGAGTCAGTCCTTGACGACCATCGACGATAAAAATCACGACATCGGCTTCAGCAACAGCTTGCTTGGTTTGCTTGGCCATTTCATGCATGATGCCTTCTTTGGCAACCGGCTCAAAACCACCCGTATCGATTACAAGGAAAGGACGTTCCCCCATCCGCCCTTCGCCATAATGGCGATCACGCGTGAGGCCAGGAAGATCGGCGACCAAAGCATCGCGCGACCGTGTAAGTCGATTGAATAGCGTGGATTTGCCGACGTTTGGCCGACCTACAAGTGCGATAACGGGCTTCATCAATTCCTTACTGGATCCCTAGCGCAATCAGTTTTCCATCTTTTGTCTGAACAATCACGTTTTCTCCTGCCACCAGCGGTGCCGCCACAATAGGGCTGTCGTCTGTACTGACACGGGCAAGAAACGAACCATCTTCGCGTGAAAGGAAATGTAGATAACCTTGTCCATCGCCAACGGCAACTGCGCGACCAAATGAAACAGGTGTCGACAAGCGGCGATTTGCCAATTGTGTATTGCGCCATACACTGGTTCCGGTATCACGCAAAAATGCACTGACAACGCCATGTTCATCGGCAGCGAATATAAATCGCTCATCCGCAGCTAAACCGACATCACTTGATAAATCTTTGCTCCAAGCCATTCCGCCATTAATGGCATCAAAGCACGCGACACGCCCTTGATATGACACAGCGCAAATTTCACGGCCAATTAATACTGGTGTACCGGATACATCGGCAACCCGTTCAAGTTCAGTTGCACCATGCGGGTCTCCCACCACAGCCTCCCACCGAGGTGTCCCATTGTTGAGGGAAAGCGCCAATAAGCGTCCACCGGGCAAACCAACATAAGCTGTTGATCCTGAGATCAAGATCCCAGATGCATTACGCAAAGTCAGTGCCGGTACGCTACGCCGGAGAATCCACTTGCGCGTTCCAGACTTTGCATCAAACGCAACAATCTGATTGTCTACGCTTCGGACTATCACGAGGCCTTGCCCCACAGCAGGGGAAGACAGAATTTCACTGGAAGCTTGTTCCTTCCAAAGCAATTTGCCTTCATCGTCGAAGACCAAAACCTTGCCCTTGTCGCCCGCAACCGCAATGTATGCGCCATCGCTACCGACACCAGCGGTCAGAGGCATGCCTGCATCAATACGCCAGATAGCGCGTCCCGTGGCCGCGTCTACACGTGATATAGAGCCATCGGCTGCAGCTGCATAGATGCTTCCCGTGCCCAATGCCGGCACAAAAGTAAAAGCGCCTGCGCTTCCAACTGACAAGGACCATACCGCATGGACAGCCATGGTCTCTTTGAAATCGACCAATTCGGCAGGAGCATTACGCGAAGGCTTTCCCCAAAATGAACATCCGGCCAACATCACTACGGCACCAATACAGGCCAGCTTCAATGCAATACGCATTTTTTTCCTTTAGTAATTAAGCTGAAGGTTTGGAATCGCCACCAATTGCATCCAGTTTTAGTTGGATCAATTGACGGCCAGGATTTTTTGGATCCATTTTTTCCAATGCAGTTTGATATGCGGTGCGTGCCTCAGCGATTTTATTTTGCGCAACCAGAATATCGCCTTTGCGGTCCGCCACAAGTGAAGCAAACGAAGCTGGGAAATCCCCATCAAGTAACTTCAAGCCTTCATCGTAAGATTTTTCATCCAGCAGAATACCAGCCAGGCGAATCTTGGCGAGCGCTTTATATTCCTCGTCGTTGCCTTTGTTAATGACCCATTGCAGCTGGGCTTTGGCAGTTTTCAAATCGCCGCTGTCAAATGCTGATCTGGCCGCCATCAATGCCGCCATATGGGCAAACGTTGTCCGGCCAAATTTATCTTCCATATCGTCTGCCGCACGCTGCACTTTCGCATTGTCCTTGGCAACCATTGCCTTGTTCAATTCGTCATAAAGCTGCGAAGCTTGTGTCGATTGCTTGCTTTGATAAATATTCCAGCCGGACCAAGCTGCATATCCGGCCAATACTGCAATGAGCAACCAGGTCAACAAGTTACCATACTGATTCCACCATGCTTTGATGGACGCTATTTGTTCCTGTTCTTCGAGGTCGTATGCCATGATGATAGTAAGTTAGTGGTGATAATGAATATGTTCGGAATGGTCATGCTCATCTGCGCCGATAATTTGGTCGACCAGATAATCAACAGCGCTATCGAACCCGACAGTTTGCTGATTGTTTTCTGCGTCGCTTGAACGCATGGTTTTCACTGCAACGGTATTGTTAACGACTTCGTCTTCGCCAATGATCACGGCAAAAGCCGCACCGCTGGCATCTGCCCGCTTCATTTGCGATTTAAAGCTACCGCCTGCACCAGCCGCTGCGCAATGTAACACAACATCCAAGCCGGCATCGCGTAATCTTTCGCTCAGGACGAATGCCTGCATCTGCGCCGCCTCACCTTGATGCACCAGATAGACATCGCACTGATTCGGGGTAGCCTGCTCTCCGCTTGCCTTCATCAGCTCAAGCAATCTCTCCACACCCATCGCGAAACCGCAAGCAGGCGTCGGTTTGCCGCCGAACATTTCGATCAACGGGTCATAACGTCCCCCGCCGCACACCGTGCCTTGCGAACCAAGTTGATCAGTAACCCATTCAAACACCGTGCGGTTGTAATAATCCATGCCGCGCACCAGTCTCGGATTGATCGTAAAAGGGATATTGCTGTGACGCAGAATTTTTTGTACGCCTTCAAAATGCGCACGCGACTCATCACCCAGATAATCGAGTAATTTCGGCGCTGCATTCACCATTTCCTGCATCGTCGGATTCTTCGTATCAAGAATGCGTAATGGGTTTAAATGCAAACGACGCTGCGCATCGGTATCAAGCAAATCCTTATGCTGCTCGAAATACGCAACCAAATCAATGCGATGTCTGTTGCGCTCTTCGGCATTGCCGATCGAATTCAGTTCCAATTTGATGTTGCTTAAACCAAGATCGTCCCACAGCCGCTGGCACATCATGATCAATTCTGCGTCGATGTCCGGCCCGGTAAATCCCAAAGCCTCGGCACCTATCTGGTGAAATTGGCGATAACGTCCGCGCTGCGGTCTTTCATGGCGAAACATCGGACCCGAATACCACAAGCGCTTGGGACCATCGTATGTCAGATTGTGTTCCAGCACTGCGCGCACTACACCTGCGGTGCTCTCAGGACGTAGCGTCAATTGATCGCCATTCATCGAATCGGTAAATGAATACATTTCCTTTTCAACGATATCGGTCACCTCGCCCAAGCCACGTGCAAATACCGCTGTCGGCTCGACGATCGGCGTACGGATCTGCTGGAAACCATAACTTTTCAGGACTGACTCTACGGTATTTTCGAATAGTTCCCAAAGAGGCGCGTCAGCAGGAAGAATATCGTTCATTCCTTTTACGCCTACGATTTTTTCTATTTTTTTATTCTCGGACATTTTTTCTGCAATTTGATTGCAACGTTTTCAGGTTGCTGAGGTGAATTAAGCGGAGACCGCTTCTTTTCCATAATGGGATTTGACGTAGTCCAACACAATCGCCTGGAATTCTGCCGCAATGTTTTCGCCACGTAGCGTCATCTTTTTCGCGCCATCGATAAATACAGGTGCGGCAGGTGATTCGCCTGTGCCCGGCAAGCTGATGCCGATATTGGCATGCTTCGATTCACCAGGGCCATTGACGATACAACCCATCACAGCGACATTCATGCTTTCAACGCCGGGATATTGTTTTTTCCAGACAGGCATTTGATCGCGCAAATAGGTTTGAATCTTATCGGCCAGATCCTGAAATACCGTTGATGTCGTGCGACCGCAACCAGGACAAGCAATAACCATAGGCGTAAATTTACGCAAGCCCATCGTTTGCAAAATTTCCTGGGCAACGACTACTTCCTTGGTCCGGTCGCCACCAGGCTCAGGTGTCAGCGAAATACGAATCGTATCGCCGATGCCTTCCTGCAGCAGCACGGACAACGCAGCTGTCGAAGCCACGATCCCTTTGCTGCCCATGCCTGCTTCGGTCAAACCCAAATGCAACGGATAATCACAGCGACGCGCCAACTCTCTATAAACTGCGATCAAATCCTGAACGCCGGACACTTTGCATGACAGGATAATTTTATCGCCCGCCAATCCCAGTTCTTCTGCGCGCTGTGCATTCTCGATTGCCGAAGTGACGAGCGCCTCATACATGACTGCTTGCGCATCCCATGGAACCGCACGCTGTGCGTTTTCATCCATGATGCGCGCCAATAAGTTTTGATCCAGGCTACCCCAGTTCACGCCGATGCGGACCGGTTTATCGTACTTGCACGCCACCTCGATCATTTGCGCGAATTGCGTATCGCGTTTGGCGCCTTGCCCGACATTGCCAGGATTGATGCGGTACTTTGACAAGGCTTTTGCGCAGTCCGGATAGTCGTTTAACAGCGTATGACCGTTGTAGTGGAAATCACCAACCAATGGCACATCGATATCCATTTTGTCCAACTGCTCACGTATCGCCGGCACTGCCGCCGCTGCTTCCGGATTATTTACCGTGATACGAACCAGCTCAGAGCCTGCGCGAGCCAACTCCTTGATTTGTATTGCCGTGCCAATCGCATCCGCCGTATCTGTATTGGTCATCGATTGCACAACGATGGGGGCGTTGCCTCCAACACTTATTACTTTTGTGCCATAGGAAATCACTGCTTGACGACTTTTACGTCGCATTAAAGGGCCAGTGGCAATTAAATGTTTTTCTGTCGACATATCTGCTTACTTCAAATTGAGCCGAGCAACATTACTTTTTGCGGCAGATTGTAAATCAACAGATTTTCCGCGTAGCGTGACATCTACACCGGCAGCATTTCCAACAGTTAAAAATACCGGCTTGGCAACAGACAATGTTTCTGTTGTGCCTGCTGCCATTAATCTGGAAATCAGTGTCCGATCATTAGCATCCTTTATTTCTATCCATGAGTCTTCGCGCACTTTTATGACAAGCATATTTTTTTTCGTAACAGACGAACTGTCTTGATTGGCAGGCGCGATTGCTTTCGCTACAGGCGATGGAGACGCCAAGGCAGCAGGAGGAGTGACTGAGTGATTTGATGGCGCCGCCGATGATGGAGTTGCCGTGACTGAAGTCAGATTAGCAGCAGGCACTTTAGCTGGAATATTTCCCGGAGCCGGAGTAGTTGCGGACACAGGTGCCGTTATGGGCGCAGTGATCTCGTCATTTGTTACTCGACTGGATGATGCTATCTCATATGAACTGCCAGGAGAAGCTGATGCAGCCTTATCGGACGTTGCATTTGCATGGTCAGAAGATGTTCCGTTTGTCGAAGAAGAAAGAAAGGTTGTTCCTTTTTCGATATTTTCCGACACAGATTCCGAAAAGCCTGGAATCAATCCAAACCAATGGACTGCATATACGCCAACAATAACCAGCACTAACAGCATAGAACCGATTACCCATTTCGATAACAGACCACTCTGCGCGGGCGACGGCAAACGTGACTCTGAAGAGAAGGAGCCTGACAATGCACGTTTTAACTGTATCGATTCCATAGGGGCAACCTCACCCTGCATCAAACTTACCAATGGCGCTGGATCCACTTTCAATAGTTTGGCATAGGCTCTGATAAAGCCACGCGCTATAACTACGCCGGGCAAGGCGGCATAGTTATCCGCTTCCAAGGCTTGAATTTGGCGTGGCGCCAGATTGAGTTGATTAGCGACTTGTTCGATGGTGAAGCCTCGTGCTTGACGGTGTGCAGCAAGCTGTGCTCCTGGGCCCAATACAGTCTGTGTCACCTCTGGCAATGGCTCGACTTGCGTGCCGGCCGATTGTTCATTCAACTGAGTCTCAGTCATCAAATGCTCCACGTCGGAAAGCTGCATATTCAGCAGAGTCCGGATGTCTTTTCCGAAGTTGTGTGACCAAACTTGTCTCGATATCGCGATCACCAAGTTTATGATGCACTTTTATTGCCAACCACAAAACGTCCGCATTAAGTTCATCGGCTTGAGGTATGCGTCCAACGTAAAAACGCGCACGTTCATAATCCTTACGATCAAAATAAATCTTGGCCAAATTTGCGTTTGTGACGGGATTGCTTGGCTCCAGTTGAAACGCCTTCAAAAAGAAATGCTCAGCTTCTGATTCTTTCTTTAACTTTAAGCTGCACACACCTGCATTATTGAAAGCTTTGGCCGGGGATTGATAGCTACGGCTCTTTATAGCGGTCTCGAAGTAGGGAATTGATTGAACGGCACGGCCGTTTTGACATAAAAACCAACCATAATTATTACTGTAATCTGGATTGCCGGGAGAAATTGAAAGCGCATGCTGGAAATTTTCATCGACCAAAGCAGTCTCACCCATCTCCATATAAATCAACGCTCTAACGCTGTACGCATCTGCCAAGTTCGGATCTGACTGCAACGCTTTTTTAATATCATCCAACGCGCTTATCCACTGTCTTTGCTGGTAATAGCCAACAGCCAAATTAAGATGATTGATCGCGCGTTTTTGATCGACAGTCAAATCAGAAGTCGTTTGCAATTCGTCTTGTGGGTTTCCAAATTGGTTGGCAGCACATCCAGCCAATAACAGGACACTAGTCAATACAGTTATCAGACCAATTTTTTTCATGCTGAGATCTCCACTATACGGCCAAAATCCTTGCCGAATTTTTTCTGATATTCCGCCATCTTCTGCATTCGCTCTTGTACTTTCGTGCGATCTTGAACTTCGCCCGCCAATTGGCCGCATGCAGCATCAATATCATCGCCGCGCGTTTTGCGAATTGTCGTCACAATACCTGCATCAATCAAAATTTGGGCAAACGCTTTTATGCGTGGGTTGTTTGATCGTTTCAGTCCGGATTCAGGAAATGGATTGAACGGTATCAAATTGAATTTGCATGGCACCGCATTGGAACTGCCTTGAACCAAAGCTACCAACTCACGAGCATGGACATCTGAATCATTGGCGCCATCTAACATGCAATATTCAAAGGTGATGAAATCACGCGGCGCAAATTCCAGATAGCGCTTGCATGCAGCCATCAATTCGACGAGTGGATATTTTTTATTCAGCGGCACCAACTCGTCGCGCAATTGGTCATTAGAAGCATGAAGCGAAACAGCGAGCGCAACCGGACACTCTTGCGACAACTTGTCAATCATTGGCACGACTCCGCTGGTAGAGAGCGTGACGCGGCGGCGTGACAAGCCATAGGCATTATCGTCGAGCATTAATTTCAATGCAGTGACAGTAGGCTCGAAATTCAACAAAGGCTCACCCATACCCATCATCACGACATTGGTGATTTGACGTTCGCCTTTAGGTCCCGGCTCGATACCTTTTGTTTTGCGCAATTCAAATTCAGCCATCCACAATTGGCCGATAATTTCACCAACGGTCAAATTACGATTAAAACCTTGTTTGCCTGTTGAACAAAACCGGCAATTAACGGCACAACCGGCTTGTGTGGAAATGCATAGCGTACCGCGATTTTCTTCCGGAATAAAAACGGTTTCGACCGCATTACCCTGCCCGACATCAAGCAGCCATTTGCGCGTACCGTCTGAAGATGTGTGATCACTGATCACTGCAGGAGCAATAATCGTAGCGCGTGTTTTCAGCTTGTCACGAAGCGACTTCGCCAAATCCGTCATCGCATCAAAATCACTCGCGCCGAATTGATGTATCCAGCGCTGCAATTGTTTGGCGCGAAACGGCTTTTCACCCAACTCGCCGCAATAAGCGACGAGTTGCGCGGGATCCATATCCAGCAAATTGGTGAGAGCCGTCATAACACCATTCCATCATGCCATTCATCTTGCAAGCAATAAAAATCAGCTCTGAATGAACGGCGTTTCAATTAACGCGAGAAAACGTTTAATGCCGGGAAAAAGTAAGCAATTTCCACTTTAGCCGTCTCAGGAGCATCAGAGCCGTGCACTGCATTGGCATCGATCGAGTCAGCGAAATCTGCACGGATGGTGCCTTTTTCTGCCTTCTTAGGATCTGTCGCACCCATCAAATCGCGGTTTTTGGTAATTGCGTTTTCACCTTCCAAGGCTTGCACCATCACAGGGCCAGAGATCATGAAATCGACCAGATCCTTGAAAAACGGACGCTCACGGTGTACCGCATAAAAACCTTCCGCTTCTGCGCGGGACAAATGCATCATGCGTGCAGCGACGATTTTCAAGCCTGCGCCTTCAAAACGAGAATAAATCTGACCGATCACGTTTTTTGCTACTGCGTCCGGTTTGATAATCGACAGTGTGCGTTCGATTGCCATCTAAAAACTCCAATAAAAAGAAAGGGTTAAGGTTGTTATTTGATAATTCGACTAACCTTTAATTTTAACATAGTTCCCCCAATATATGGGATACAGCATCTTGCTTTAAAGTCATAAATTCAATGGTCAATACCGGCACAGTGCACTAGCTACGCTAATCAATGCTATTCTTTACACGCATTGGTTACTTTGAATCAAATTGGAGGCAATATGGATCAAAATTTGCAACAAACTTATGACATATCGGACAGCTCGCTGGTAGTTCGGCATCGCGTCTTGCGCAATACCTATTGGTTGCTTGCGCTGTCCATGATTCCAACCATATTCGGCGCCTGGCTTGGGGTAGAAACAAATTTCACCTTGTTTTCCGGTCGCTCCATGCTTGGAACGCTTGCATTTCTTGCAATTGCATTCGGGTTTATTTTTGCGATACAAAAAAACAGAAACTCCGGTTTGGGCGTCACCATCTTGCTTGGGTTTACCTTTTTCATGGGCTTGGCATTGACTGGCCTCATTAGCCGCATACTGGGATTTTCAAACGGTGCTACTTTGATCATGACAGCGTTTGGCGGCACAGCTACAGTGTTTGGCGTCATGGCTACAGTTGCTACTGTGTCGAAACGTGATTTTTCCGGATTAGGTAAATGGTTGTTCGCCGGTTTGATTGTGATTATCGTTGCCTCAATCGCCAATATTTTCCTGCAATTGCCATCACTTTATATCGTTGTATCAGTCATTGCGATCGCCATTTTCTCTGCATACATCCTGTATGACGTGCAACAAATCATCAATGGAGGCGAAACCAGTTATATTTCAGCGACGCTCAATATCTACCTTGATGTTTACAATATCTTTGTCAACCTTCTATCGCTGTTAGGAATTTTCGGTGGAAGCCGTGATTAAGACATCTGATTCCCATCAACAAAAAAACCGACCTAGTGGTCGGTTTTTTTATTTAATTTAACGAACAATTTACCAAATTATTTCGCCAATTCAAATACGGCAATCGATTCAACGTGTGCTGTATGTGGAAACATATTCACCACCCCTGCCTGGCGCAATACATAACCCGCCTCATGCACCAGCAATGCTGCATCACGCGCCAGCGTCGACGGATTACAGGATACATAGACGATGCGTTTTGGTTTCAGATTCTGCTGCGCCTCGCTTAATCCAACCAATGCCTGACAAACTGCCATCGCACCTTCTCGCGGAGGATCAATTAAAAGTCGGTCAAATTTGCCCATCGCCACAAAATCATCAGTAGTCGCCTCAAATAAATTGCGGCAATAAAAAGTCGTTTTATCGTCTATCCCATTGGCTTTCGCATTTTGCAAAGCCCGTTCGACCAATGCAGTGCTACCTTCAATCCCAACTACATTTTTAGCTTTCGTCGCAATCGGCAATGTGAAGTTACCCAATCCGCAAAACAGATCGGCTACCCGATCATCAGGTTGTGCATCGAGCAAGCGCAATGCATAGGCTACCAGCACGCGATTGATTTGATGGTTGACTTGCGTGAAATCCGTCGGTTTGAAAGGCATTCTGATACCGAATTCCGGCAATGCATAATGCAACTGTGGCCCCATCGGATAATATTGTGTAGCGCTATCAGGTCCGCTCGTCTGTAACCACCATTGAATTTGATATTGGTCTGCAAAGGATTTGAGCTTGACTTCATCTTCTGCAGACAATGGCGCCATGATACGCAACACCATTGCAGTTATTTTGACGCCATCCCCCTCACCGACCGCCAACTCGATTTGCGGCACCTGCTCCATGATCGAGAGTGATGCGATCAAATGCCGCAATGG
>DATBRC010000055.1:0-76506 GCA_036560485.1 Burkholderiaceae bacterium | reverse complement strand
CGGTGAAAAATGTCTCGGGTAACGATGCCGCTTCAATTGCATTCCACCCATGAGGAACCGGCAAGCATAACGCAACGGGAGCTGGACAATATTCGGCATATCCACCTCCTTGCACCAATGCACAAACCATGTCGCCAATTTGGAAGCTGCTGCCGGTTAAATTGCCATCAACAATTTCACCGGCAACTTCCAGACCAGGCAAATCCGAAGCGCCTGCAGGCACAGGATAGTGTCCCATGCGCTGCAATACATCCGGTCGATTTACACCTGCGGCATGAACTTTAATCAGCACTTCGCCGGACCGAAGTATCGGCTTCGGCCTCTCACAAATTCTCAATACATCCGGGCCACCCGGCTGTGTAATCTCGATTGCACGCATATTGCAACAACTCTGAAATTAAAAAAGAAGTCGATCAACATATTTGACCAACCATGCATAAAAAGATTTACCAACTAACGCAATTACTTCTTTTCATCAGCACCAACCACAATTCGTGCATTGCGTTGAAAGGTAATATACGCCCACGCCCAATCAGTCATCACCATCAAACGATTACGAAAGCCGATCAAGAAGAAAATGTGCACAAACAACCAAAACAACCATGCAACAAATCCGGAAAATTTTATTTTTCCCATCGCAACAACCGCAGCCTTGCGACCAATGGTTGCCAAAGAACCATAATCAACATAACGAAATGCTTTTGTCTTTTGGCCCTTCAGCCTGCGCATAATATTCTGAGCAGCAGTACGGCCCATTTGCTTTGCAGCAGGACATACTCCAGGAACCGGCTTGCCATTCGATGATACTGATGCCAAGTCTCCGATCACGAAAATTTCGGGATGAGCGGTAATCGATAAATCGGGCTCAACCAGTATTCGACCCGAACGATCTTGTTGCGCGCCTAGAAATTTACCTAAAGGCGACGCAGCAACACCAGCTGCCCAGACAACGGTCTTTGACGGCAGACGCTCTTCACCTGCAGAGGTAGTGAATGTCACTCCCACCTCATCGATCATCGTCACACGAGAAGCCGTAAGAACTTCCACACCTAATCGACGTAATTGCAAGCGCGTCTTTTCTGATAAATCATTGGGGAATTGCGGCAGCACATGCTCTGCACCTTCGATCAGCACCACTCTCGCCTGACGTGAATCAATCCTGCGGAATTCGCCATCCAAAGTGTGGTGCGCTATTTCTGCCAACGTTCCAGCCATTTCTACGCCGGTTGCCCCGCCACCAATAACGGCAAAGGTCATCCACGCTGCACGTTTGACATCGTCACCTTCACGCTCAGCATGCTCAAAGGCCATTAATATTCTGCGACGAATCTCAAAAGCATCGTCCAATGTTTTTAACCCAGGTGCATATGGAGCCCATTCATCACGGCCAAAATAACTATGCGTTGCACCTGTCGCCAAGATTAAATAATCGTAGGCAATTTCTTCGCCATCCTCCAAACAAACAATTCGACGGTCTTTATCGATGGATGACGCAGTCGCCATAAGTGTCGTCACATTCCTTTGCCTGGCAAAAATATGTCTTACAGGCGCCGCGATTGCAGGAGCGGACAAACCCGCAGTGGCCACTTGATACAGCAAGGGTTGAAAAAGATGATGGTTACTACGATCGATCAAGGTGATTTTGACATTGGCTGATGCCAATTCACGGGTTGCAGCCAAACCTCCAAAACCACAACCAAGGATAACGATGTGTGTCATGTTTCAAAAGAATTATCAATTAAAAAGAAATACACATAAAAAAACCGCCCAAAGCTAAATGCCAGGGCGGTTTTTAATTCAGCAATAATGCGTTACTGTTGTTGCTGTGCCAGCTCAGTGCTTACCTCAGCGACCGCTGCTTTCATCGACAATTTCAAACGCCCACGATCATCGGTTTCCAGTACTTTGACGCGAACCTGCTGGCCTTCTTTCAGGTAATCGGCAACAGCATTGACACGCTCGTTGGCAATTTGGCTGATGTGCAACAGACCATCTTTACCTGGAATCACTTGGACAATGGCGCCGAAATCCAGCAACTTGAGTACTGTACCGTCATAGACTTTGCCAACTTCAACTGATGCAGTCAGCTCTTCGATACGGCGCTTGGCTTCTTGACCAGCAGCTGCATCAACGGATGCAATCGTGACCACGCCTTCATCACTGATATCGATTTGCGTACCTGTTTCTTCGGTCAACGCACGAATGACTGCACCACCTTTACCAATCACGTCACGGATTTTCTCTGGATTGATCTTGATCGTAATCAGGCGTGGTGCGAAGTTGGACAATTCGGTCTTGCCGTGCGGGACAGCTTCCTGCATCTTGGCCAGGATATGCATGCGGCCTTCTTTCGCTTGTGCCAATGCGACTTGCATGATTTCCTTGGTGATGCCTTGAATTTTGATGTCCATCTGCAGCGCAGTAATGCCATTAGCAGTACCAGCCACTTTGAAGTCCATATCGCCAAGATGATCTTCATCGCCCAGGATATCGGTCAGCACAGCAAACTTGCTGCCATCCTTGATCAAGCCCATCGCGATACCAGCGACATGCGCTTGCATCGGAACACCTGCATCCATCAGCGCCAAGCAACCGCCGCATACAGACGCCATCGATGAAGAACCATTCGACTCAGTGATTTCAGAAACGAGACGTACTGAATAGCTGAACTCTTCCGGCGCAGGCAACGCAGCAACCAATGCACGCTTCGCCAAACGACCATGACCGATTTCGCGACGCTTCGGCGTACCGACACGGCCTGTTTCGCCCGTCGCAAACGGAGGCATGTTGTAGTGAAGCATAAAACGATCGCTGTATTCGCCCATTAATGCATCAATTTTTTGCTCATCGCGCGCAGTGCCGAGCGTTGCAATCACCAACGCTTGCGTTTCGCCACGTGTGAACAATGCCGAACCGTGTGTGCGCGGCAGTACGCCGGTACGGATCGTGATTGGACGCACGGTGCGTGTATCACGACCGTCAATACGTGGCTCGCCTTCAAGGATTTGTGAACGAACGATCTTGGCTTCCAGATCGAACAAGATATTGCCGACTTCAGCTGCATCAGGCGCTACACCGCCGATTGAAGCTGCTTCAGCTGCCAGTGCTGCATTCACTTCTGATGTTGCGCTCTTCAGTTTTTCTGTACGAGCCTGCTTGTCTTTGGTTTGATACGCTTCACGCAATTTGGCTTCACCAAAATGCGCAACGCGTGCGATCAACGCTTCGTTCTTCGCTGCTGGTTTCCATTCGACTTCAGGCTTGCCGCCATCACGTACCAATTCGTGAATCGCATTGATGACTGCTTTCATCTGGTCGTGACCGTAGACGACAGCACCGAGCATCACATCTTCAGGCAATTGCTTGGCTTCAGATTCCACCATCAACACAGCGATTTCCGTACCGGCGACGACCAGATCCATATCGGATTTGGCGAGTTGCGTAGCAGTTGGATTCAAAATGTATTGGCCATCAATGTAACCAACACGCGCAGCACCGAGCGGACCATTGAATGGAACGCCGGACACGGCAAGCGCAGCTGATGCGCCGATCATCGAGGCAATATCAGGATCGATTTCAGGGTTAACCGACAGCACATGAATGATGATCTGTACTTCGTTTAAATAACCTTCCGGGAACAGCGGACGAATCGGACGATCAATCAGGCGCGATGTCAGCGTTTCTTTTTCTGATGGACGGCCTTCACGTTTAAAGAAACCGCCTGGGATACGACCGGCAGCATATGATTTCTCAACATAATCGACAGTCAATGGGAAAAAGTCCTGGCCAGGCTTGGCATCTTTGCGTGCCACAACGGTTGCAAGTACAACGGTATCTTCAATCGAAACCATGACGGCACCGGAAGCTTGACGAGCGATTTCGCCCGTTTCAAGCGTAACTTGATGTTGGCCGTACTGGAAGGTTTTGGTAACTTTATTAAACACGGTGTTTCCTTTCTATTTTTGCCGACAGATTTTCAGGCGCTGTCGTTCACCTCACCACAGAAATCACATCACGAATGATTTAATTTCTTTTACTTAAATTCAATACAAACTACATAAAGACAAAATGCCCGCATCAGCAAACTGACACAGGCATTTATGAGCTAACTGGCTATATATCGCAATGAGATTACTTGCGCAAGCCGAGTTTTTCAATCAGGGTACGATAACGAGTAGCGTCTTTGCCCTTCAAGTATGACAGCAGGCTTTTACGACGATTGACCATCATGATCAAACCACGGCGGGAGTGGTGATCCTTCGCGTGTGCTTTAAAGTGACCGTTAAGATCGTTGATACGAGCCGTCAACAATGCAACTTGTACTTCTGGAGAGCCAGTATCGTTCTGGCCGCGAGCATTGTCCGCAATAATTGCGGCTTTGCTCGATTTTTCGATAGTCATGATTATTACCTTTCACATGCGGTGAACAGAGTCTGCACCCTAAACACCGTGAACAACAATTAAAACTGGCCGAAATGACCAGACCGGCAGTATATAGGAAATTGCCTGTCCATTCAAATACTTATCTGATTTACTGGATGAAATTAATCGATAACAGCCAAAAAATGGCCCTGATAGTTGCCAATTCGACCGTGATCTTACTAACAGGCCAACATTACTCCGGAAACTATAACTGCGGATTCAATTTTTCAGACTTGGAATGCAATTTGTTCAGTGCAGACAAATATGCTTTAGCCGAAGCCATCACGATATCCAAATCAGCTCCCACACCATTGACAATGCGCCCCGCCTTGGACAATCGCATGGTCACTTCACCCTGAGATTGGGTTCCAGTCGTAATTGCATTAACAGAGAACAACAAAAGTTCGGCACCACTTTCCGCTTTTGACTCAATCGCATTCACAGTTGCGTCAACAGGACCATTGCCTCGCCCTTCGCAGGAATATTCCTTGCCGCCCATAGAAAATACGACCTTCGCACGCGGCTTTTCACCCGTTTCCGAACTCTGGGACAGGGACACGAAGCGATAGTATTCATTCTCATGCGAGTGCTGTTCATCCGACACCAACGCAATAATATCTTCATCGAAAATGTCGGACTTTTGATCAGCCAATTCTTTAAAGCGCGTAAAGGCCGCATTCACTTCTGTTTCTGATTCCAAACTGATGCCAAGCTCCTCCAAACGTTGCTTGAAGGCATTTCGTCCGGACAATTTACCCAAAACGATTTTGTTGGCCGACCAGCCCACATCTTCGGCCCGCATGATTTCGTAGGTATCACGCGCCTTCAATACACCGTCCTGATGAATGCCTGATGCATGGGCAAACGCATTGGCGCCTACCACAGCCTTGTTTGGCTGAACGGCAAAGCCGGTGATCTGAGAAACCAACTTGGAAGCAGGAACGATCTGTGTCGCATCAATGCCGAGCGAAAGATTGAAGTAGTCTTTGCGTGTACGTACTGCCATCACGATCTCTTCCAACGCAGTATTGCCTGCGCGCTCTCCCAAACCATTGATCGTGCATTCGACTTGGCGTGCACCGCCGATCATTACACCAGCCAGTGAATTTGCGACAGCCATACCAAGATCGTTATGGCAATGTACGGACCACACGACCTTATCGGAATTTGGAATACGTTCACGCAAGGTTTTGAGCATATTGCCGTACAGCTCAGGCACGCCATATCCGACTGTGTCAGCAAAATTAATGGTCGTTGCGCCTTCGGAAATCACGGCCTCGATTACACGGCACAGAAAATCCATATCGGATCGGCTTGCATCTTCCGGGCTGAACTCAACGTCGTCTGTAAATTTGCGTGCAAAACGCACTGCTTGTTTGGCCTGTTCAAATACTTGGTCCGGCGTCATCCGCAACTTCTTTTCCATATGCAGTGGAGAAGTGGCGATGAAAGTGTGGATACGTTTTCTTTCGGCAGGCGCCAGTGCCTCTGCGGCACGTGAAATATCACGATCATTTGCACGTGACAACGAACAAACCGTGGAGTCTTTGATCAAACCTGCAATCGCCTTGATTGATTCAAAGTCACCCTCTGAGGAAGCAGCAAAGCCTGCCTCGATGACATCTACCTTTAATCGCTCCAGTTGTTTCGCAATACGAATCTTCTCTTCCTTGGTCATGGAAGCGCCAGGAGATTGCTCGCCATCCCGCAAAGTGGTGTCGAATATGATCAACTTGTTTGATGAGTTAGCGGCCATGTTGTGCTCCTTAGGAAGATGCTGTAATTGAATCGTTTAAATTGCTTTTCTCCTGCCCTTGCCAATTTCAGCATGAGCCTGAGACTACACAAATTGTGGGGGTATGGAAGTCTGCGCGTTAGCGCAGTAGAAATAACGGCAGCAGCAGACCCAGCAACAGACTGCTGAAAGAATCGAGTACTGAGATGGTGATTTGACGAAACATGGGAAAACTATAAGCGGAATTCTTGAAAAGCGCAACTTTTTGTAAGTATTCATCCATTATTTGGATGAAGCAAGGGTTAAATCCCACTCAAACAATTTATTGAGTACGCAAAATTACCTTCTACTTATCATCAATATTTTCGTCCTCGGTCTGAATGATACTGACTGGTTTACCTTTAAATAAACGCCAGAAATAAATCACATAGCCAGATAAGCCATAGCATACAAAAATACCAAACAGCACTTTCGGGGGATCACTCGACACAGCAACAAATATCAATACGATGACGAAGATCGCAATAAACGGAACTGATTTTCGGAAGTTCACATCCTTGAAGCTGTAGAAAGGTACATTGGTCACCATGGTCAAACCTGCATACAAGGTAATAATCCATGAGACCCAACTCAAATCAGTCCGTGGCACGCCTATATCATCCATCAGCCAAATGAACCCGGCAACCAATGCCGCTGCAGCCGGGCTAGGCAGTCCTTGGAAATAACGTTTATCGATTACCGCAATATTCGTATTGAAACGCGCCAAACGAAGAGCCGCGCAAGCACAATAGATAAAGGCTGCCAACCAACCTAATTTTCCCATGCCGCGTAAAGCCCACACATACATTACAAGTGCAGGTGCTGCACCAAATGACACCATGTCGGAGAGGCTGTCATACTGCGCACCGAATTCACTCTGTGTACTTGTCAATCTTGCGACGCGGCCGTCTATGCCATCCAGTACCATTGCCGCAAAAATCGCGATGGATGCCAAGTCAAACCGAAGATTCATCGCCATCACGATGGCAAAAAATCCGCAAAATAATGCAGCCGTGGTAAACGCGTTAGGCAATAAATAAATGCCGCGCCTGCGTAAAGTCGGCTGAGCAAATTGTTCTTCGTCTATATCACGATCTTCGTCAGCATAGGAATTACGCACCAGACGTTTATGGTTACGTGATCCTTTGGGTAATATTCCCAACCGGCTTTTCGCTTTACGACGAGGAAAGATTGGCATGTTAATTCCGTTTCAGATTAGAAATGGCAAATTAAAACTCAGCCAGAATTGTCTCAGTGGCAGATACCTTATCACCGACCACCACTTTCGGTGTCGCATTAAGCGGCAAATACACATCGACACGCGAACCGAACCGAATGAAACCATAACGTTGCCCGCGCGCCAAGCTTTCACCTGATTTGACATAGCAAAGAATTCGGCGTGCGATCAAACCTGCTACTTGCACGCATGTGACGGTTTGTCCATTTATTGCAGTTATCGTCAACGCATTACGTTCATTTTCAATTGATGCCTTGTCCAAATCGGCATTCACGAATTTGCCAGGAAAATATTGAACATTTTCAATTTTTCCATCGACTGGAGAGCGATTCGAATGAACATTGAATACGTTCATAAACACACTGATCTTGAGCGCCTCACGTCCGGCATATGGATCCTGAGTCTTCTCCACAACGACGATCCGACCATCGGCGGGTGACAATACCGCATTGGGATTTTGAGGAATAGTGCGAGCAGGATCACGAAAAAACTGCAGAACAAACACTGCGATAATCCAAAGCGGAATTGACCAATAGCCACAAAAGTATGTCGCTAAAGCAGCGACAATTATGGCAATACTTAGAAATGGCCAGCCTTCGCGAGCAATGATGGGGTGCGGATAATTATTCAACGAAACTCCAGATTGTAATTATTAAAAATGTTAGCGAAGTTATTTTAGATGATGGGTGCAACGAAAACTAACCTTCATAAAGCAAGACTAAGATTTACAAAGTTATGTTACTTTTCCGCGTCTTCTGTTGCTTTTCGTTGCTCGTCAGCTTGTTTAAATACTTGGCCTTCAACTGCTTTGGCCTTATTCAAAGCATCACGCTGAGTTTTAACCAAGTCGGGCGGAGGTCCACTAGGCTCGCATCCACTTACTGCAAGCCCTATCAATCCGACGACAACTATTTTTTTTATATTCATTATCACTCCCCCGAAATGAACTGACTTTGACTATGTGCTTGATTGACTATGTCGCAATTGGCGAATACAAAGCAAGCTTATGAATAAGAAAATGGGGCTACGCTTAATGCGCGCCCCATTGATCATAACCAACAAACTTTAGTAAGGCAATTGGACTAATTTAGCTTTAGTTCTTGGATTGATCGACTAACTTGTTTTTCGCAATCCAAGGCATCATTGCACGTAGCTTGCCACCGACTTCTTCGATCTGATGTTCAGCTGTCAAACGACGGCGAGAGATCAATGTCGGTGCGCCTGCCTTGTTTTCCAAAATGAAGCTCTTTGCATATTCGCCAGTCTGAATATCTTTCAAACATTTGCGCATCGCGTTTTTGGTGTCATCGGTCACAATCTTTGGACCAGTAACATATTCACCGTATTCCGCATTGTTGGAGATCGAATAATTCATGTTGGCGATACCGCCTTCATAGATCAAGTCGACGATCAATTTCAATTCGTGCAAACATTCGAAATATGCCATCTCAGGCGCATACCCTGCTTCCACCAAGGTTTCAAAACCGGCTTTGATCAATTCAACCGTACCACCACACAATACAGCCTGTTCGCCGAACAAGTCGGTTTCGGTTTCTTCACGGAAGTTGGTTTCAATGATGCCGGCACGGCCACCGCCGTTCGCCATCGCATATGACAAAGCGATATCGCGTGCGATACCTGATTTATCTTGATACACAGCGATCAAGTGAGGAACACCGCCGCCTTGCGTATAGGTACCACGTACAGTATGTCCTGGTGCTTTTGGCGCAATCATGATGACGTCGAGGTCGGCACGTGGCACGACTTGACCGTAGTGCACATTGAAGCCGTGCGCGAAAGCCAATACTGCACCTTGCTTCGCATTCGGCGCGACATTTTCGTTGTAAACCTGCGCAATATTTTCGTCCGGCAGCAAAATCATGATGACGTCAGCTGCTTTCACTGCTTCATTGACTTCAGCAACATTGAGGCCCGCATTTTTAACCTTGTTCCAGGAAGCACCGCCTTTACGCAGGCCGACCGTCACTTTGCAACCGGAATCATTCAAGTTTTGAGCATGCGCGTGGCCTTGTGAACCGTAACCGATGATGGCAACGTTTTTGCCTTTGATCAGGGAGAGATCACAATCTTTGTCGTAAAAAACTTTCATTTTTTTTCCTAAAATAGATAGCTGAAATAAGCTGAGGTTTGAATTAAATTAAACTTTGAGAATGCGTTCGCCGCGTCCGATACCGGAACCACCTGTGCGGACAGTTTCCAGAATCGCAGTACGATCAATTGAATCGATGAACGCATCGAGCTTGCTCTTGTTGCCGGTCAATTCAATTGTGTAAGTCTTCTCTGTGACATCGATGACACGTCCTCGGAAAATATCCGCGGTACGTTTCATTTCTTCGCGCTCCTTGCCGACTGCACGTACTTTAATGAGCATCAACTCACGTTCAATGTGCGCACCTTCAGTCAAGTCGACCACTTTCACCACTTCGATCAAGCGATTCAAATGCTTGGTGATTTGCTCAATCACATCATCCGAGCCGCTTGTGACGATCGTCATGCGCGACAAGGTTGCATCTTCTGTCGGCGCAACTGTTAAAGTTTCGATATTGTAACCGCGTGCTGAAAACAACCCAACCACGCGAGACAATGCGCCTGCTTCATTCTCAAGTAATACAGAAACGATATGTCGCATGGTTACAGATCCTCCGAACCTAAAAGCATTTCAGTCAGGCCTTTTCCAGCCTTGACCATTGGCCAAACGTTTTCAGTCTGGTCTGTGATGAAATTCATGAATACCAATCTGTCTTTCATCGCAAATGCTTCTTTCAATGCGCCATCAACGTCTCTTGGATTTTCGATCTTCATGCCGACATGCCCGAAGGATTCTGCGAGCATGTTGAAGTCCGGCAGCGAATCCATGTACGACTCTGCGTAACGGCCACCGTAATCAATCTGTTGCCACTGCCGCACCATGCCGAGGAAACGATTATTCAACAGGATGATTTTCGGCGTCAGATGATATTGTTTGCATGTCGCCAGTTCTTGAATGCACATCTGGATCGATGCTTCACCGGTAATACAGGCAACCGTCGCATCCGGATTAGCCATTTGCACGCCCATCGCGTATGGCAAGCCGACACCCATCGTGCCCAGACCACCGGAGTTGATCCAGCGGCGTGGCTTGTCGAATTTATAGTATTGTGCTGCCCACATTTGATGCTGGCCGACGTCGGACGTGATGAATGCATCACCATTCGTGATTTGCCATACTTTTTCAACGACGGACTGTGGTTTGATAACTTCATTGGAAGTCGGATATTTCAGGCACTCACGCTCACGCCATTGATTGATTTGCTTCCACCAATCGGACAATGCCGCCGCGTTCGGTTTCGCCTCGGCGGCATCGAGTTGGGATAGCAGTTCCTGCAATACATCTTTCACGTTACCGACGATCGGCACATCCACTTTTACCCGCTTGGAGATCGATGATGGATCAATGTCGATATGGATAATTTTGCGCGGGTTGGACGAGAAGTGTTTCGGATTGCCGATCACACGGTCATCAAAGCGTGCGCCAATTGCGATCATCACATCGGAGTGCTGCATCGCCATGTTGGCTTCATAGGTGCCGTGCATGCCTGGCATGCCGACAAAAAGATCGCTGGATGCTTTGTATGCGCCCAATCCCATCAAGGTATTGGTGCATGGGAAGCCGAGCTTATCGACCAGCTTGTTCAGTTCAGGCGCTGCATTGGCAAGGATCACGCCGCCGCCGGTATAAATCATCGGCCGCTCGGCTTGCAACAGCAATTGCACAGCCTTGCGGATCTGGCCTGAGTGCCCTTTATCGACCGGCTTGTACGAACGCATCTCGAATTCCTTAGGATATTCGAATACGCACTTATGCATCGTGATGTCTTTAGGGATATCGACCAAGACTGGGCCTGGGCGGCCCGTTGCAGCGATATAGAATGCTTTCTTCATCGTCGCTGCCAAATCCTTGACATCCTTGACGAGGAAGTTGTGTTTGACGCACGGGCGTGTAATGCCGACCGTATCGCATTCCTGGAACGCATCTTGACCAATTGCGTGCGATGGCACTTGACCGGAAATCACAACCATCGGGATCGAGTCCATGTACGCGGTTGCCAAGCCAGTTACCGCATTGGTCACACCTGGACCGGACGTGACAAGTGCAACGCCGACTTTTTGGGAACTGCGTGAATAAGCATCTGCAGCGTGAATCGCCGCCTGCTCGTGTCTTACCAGGATATGCTGGAATTTGTTTTGATTGAAAATGGCATCGTATATGTACAGCACCGCGCCACCGGGATAACCGAACACATGTTCGACACCCTCTTCTGCCAGGCACTTTACAACGATTTCTGCGCCGGTTATTGCTGCTGCATTTGTTTCGGAACTCATCTTACTTTCCTTTCAAGGTCCATTGGAGATTGATCGGATGTTCTCTCCTGACGAGATCAGGCGGAGCGATAGTATTGTGGCATCCCTTCTTTATGCGGTCACGCTACTTCGTCGCGCATCCATCGATACGGTTCAAAATAGTGCTTAACGCAACTCGTTCTGCCAATGAATCTAAAGCACCGCTGTCAATCTCTCGCGCTTGTGGCACGGGTTAGAACAAACAGCTTTCAAATGTTGAAGCGCGTCATTTCACTTGGTGGCATCATGCGCCAGATGCGAAATGACCATAGGTCCCTTTCGGATTCCGAAAGGGACTGATACGTTAATGCGTCGCACCATTTTGGTCAAGTAAAATTCTGCAAAAACCTTTTGAAATCAAGCATTTTCAGTAAAAATTGCCCACAAGTGCAGGCTTTTTTGCTAGCATGCGCTCAGTTTATAAGATCAACTACAAATTGCTCCCGGTTTTTAACCTGCGAATTAGCATGGTCGCCGCCTAAAAAACGCACCACATTGCATGGCAACTGACAAAGAACTTTCCGACTTCCTTGAAAATGTGGAACGTCGCGCCTTCAAACAAGCGGTCTACGCTGTCCGCAAGGATGAATCAGCGCTTGATATTGTTCAAGATGCAATGATCAAGCTTGCTGAAAAATATGGCGACAAGCCTGCCGCCGAGTTACCGATGCTTTTTCAGCGTATCTTGCAGAATACGATCCACGATTATTTTCGTCGTGAAAAAGTTCGCAATACTTGGGTTAGTCTTTTTTCAAGTATGGGTAGCGACACCGAAAACCAGGATGATTACGACTTACTGGAAAACTACTCTGCCGAAGAAGGAACGCAAGCGTCGGAATCCAGTGCAGATAAAATTGAACGCGAGCAGGTTCTTGCCATCATAGATGAAGAAGTACAAAAACTGCCGACACGTCAACGGGAAGCATTCCTGATGCGTTACTGGGAAGATATGGATGTGGCTGAAACTGCCGCGACGATGGGATGTTCTGAGGGGAGCGTGAAAACACATTGTTCACGCGCAACTCACACCCTTGCCCAAGCACTAAGAGCCAGAGGAATACGATTATGAATACTTCAGAAATTAATTTCGCATACAAAGTGCGGCATGCACTCAATGAAAGCCTTGACGCTTTACCAACATCATCTGTTGACAAACTAGCATCTGCACGCAAAATCGCACTTTCTCGCAAAAAAGCAGAACGTTCATCTGGCTTGCTGGTGTCAGGCCAACAATTTGCCGGCCATGTCGGACAAATCTTTGGCGAACCAATTTCCTGGTTGGGACGATTGGGTATCGCGGCTCCATTGCTGGCTGGTGCTTTGCTTTTCGTCGGTTTATATCAATTTGAACAACAACAACGCATTAGTGAAACGGCAGATATTGATGCCGCCGTTTTATCGGATGATTTACCCTTGTCCGCATACCTGGATCATGGATTTAATGCTTACTTAGACAGTAAAGCGCAATAAATCATATGGTTCGATATTCGGCGTCTTCCATTACCAATATGGCCGCCCGCGCTCTGCGGGCGGTGTGCATTTTAAGCCTGACAGGTTTGATAGGGATCGCTTGGGCCGTCGACAATAAGCCTGCAGAGAACGCCTCAATCAAGTCATCTACATCAACGCCAGCAATTAACAAGACGACGCCCGCTGCCAGGCTACCAGTCAAACCACAAATTAAATCAGCGAAACCACTATGGACTGATCTGACTCCGCCGCAACAACAAGCACTTGCTCCACTCTCTTCAGATTGGGACAAGATAGATGCATTTCGTAAGCAAAAATGGCTTGTTATCGCCAATAAATTCCCCTCCATGAAACCAGAGGAACAACAACGCTTGCAAGATCGTATGCGTGAATGGGCAAAACTTACGCCCGCTCAGCGGCGTGCTGCGCGTGAAAGTTATGAGCGCGCAAAAAAATTGAATGCCAATCAAAAATCTGAAAAATGGCAGCAATATCAAAATTTGCCTGAAGAAGAAAAAAAGAAGCTGGCAGCAGAAGCAGAGGCAAAAAACAAGAAACATTTGGCGAATCTTCCACGCTCTGGAACAAATAAAAACAGAGTACCGACGTCGATCAAGTCGGTTACCAAGCCATCGCTTGTAAAACCCGTGGTACCGCAACCTGTTGTACCTGCACAAACTGCTCCCACACAATCTGTGCCTCTACAATCTGCACCTTCACAGCCGCCTCAAACAGTCACACAAACTCCTACGAAATAATTTCAGCAGTTGATTACTATTACGACACCATCTCTGAAGCATCGCTTAGCCAGCATGGTCTATGAAGCCATGTTGCTGTTTGGCGTACTTTTTATTTCTGCATGGCTCTTCTCTACCTTATTACAGCAACGTAACGCGCTGTATTTACGGCATGCTCTTCAGTATTGGTTATTTTTAGTCGTTGGCGTTTACTTTGTCTGGTTTTGGACTCATAGCGGACAAACGCTGGCAATGAAAACCTGGCGTATCAGACTGGTCACTAAAAACGGCGACTCCGTAAAAATCGGACGTGCAATTGCTCGCTATGTATTGGCATGGCTATGGTTTGCACCCGGCTTGGCATTAGCAGCCTTTCTCGGCGCAAAAACCTGGTTGTTAATCTGGATTCCTGCCGCCAATATGTTTCTCTGGGCCGCTGCTATTTATCTCGATCCAAATCGTCAATTTCTCCATGATCGATTTGCAGGTACACGACTCATCACAGTAGCGCCAAAATAGTCCCACCGAAAATACGTCGATTTCACGATACACTGCCCGATTGATGGTATCGCAGACATCCTGTCTTGCTCGAAATGATTTCACGCGTCACAAAAATTTTATTAGCTCTACAAATATTAGCTGGCATCGGACTGCTCTTTGCCATCCACGCATATGGCGTCACTTTTTTGCCGGCCCTTATCCTGAGTGCAATTGCACTTTTATTGTTCCGGCTTGTAATCACAGCAAACAATTTTTTCTGGGCGTGGATTTATCGCAGTGAAACTCCTGCCGAATACCGCATTAGTTTTTCGCAAGGCATCAAATTATTTGTCAATGAATTCAAAGCGACAATTCTGACATCATCACGCAGCATGCCATTTTGGATTTTCTCAAAATACACAGCGAAAAATGCCAGCACTTTGCCTGTATTGCTTATCCATGGCTATGTATGTAATAGCGGGCAATGGCAAACGTTGAGTCAACGTCTGAGCATAGAAGGAATTACGCATCATGCAATCGATCTGGAACCTGTTCTAGGCGACATAGATTCTTATGTACCAATCATTCACCAAGCGATCGATACGCTTCGTAATGAAACAGGGAGCGACAAGATTGTCATCGTTGCGCACAGCATGGGCGGACTTGCGGCTCGTGCATATTTGAAAATCCACGGCAGCATGCACATTGCCAAGGTCATTACATTAGGCACTCCACACCATGGAACTGCATTGGCGAATTTTGGCAAGGGAAAAAATAGCCGGCAGATGCGTTGGAGTCGCAATGCCAATAAAGGTGCTTCCAGCGCTTGGTTGCAACAACTGGCAAAGGATGAATGTCAATCCGATTATGGCCTTATCGTTTCAATTTATTCCCATCACGACAACATCATTGCGCCACAAACCTCATCCCATCTACTTGGTGCGCGCAATATTGCATTTCACGGCATTGGGCATGTAGCGCTTCTGTTTGATATCAGCATTCAAGACAAGGTAATCGAAGAAATCCGGAAGACATCCATTTAATGTCTCGCCTACATTTAGCATTCAATTCATTAATATATCCACGATGATCAATATTGCATCACTCCACGTGAACCTTTCACGCCTCTTGTCAACTGATTGTTAGCGATTTTAATTCTCGATTTTAATTCTCGTTGTCACCGCAACATATTGCATCCGTCCTTGTAACGATATGACCATCAACTGAGCTAAGGGGCTTCTCATGAGTAAAAAAAAATTTACCGTGATTGCAATTGCCGTTGCAATGATTTTCGCAAGTGCCACTCACGCCTTTGCTGCAGATATCATAGACACCGCAACTGCATCTGGCTCCTTTAATACATTTGTAGCCGCGACAAAAGCGGCTGGACTAACCGACACACTTAAACACCAAGGTCCTTTTACCGTCTTTGCGCCGACCGATGAGGCTTTTGCCAAACTACCGCCAGAAACTTTGAATGCGTTAATGAAAGACAAGGTAAAACTCGCACAAGTATTAAGCCATCATATTGTGCCGGGAAGAATATTGGTGGCTGAGGTAAAACCTGGGCCAACTAAAACGGTGGATGGAAGCTCAATTACTTTAACGTCTGACAACGGAAAAATCACTTTTGATAATGCAAATGTCATCCAAAGTGATCTTGTGGCAGACAATGGTGTCATTCAAGCTATTGATGCCGTTGTGCTACCCAAATAATCAGCATATTTCACCTCATATCTGCGGTTTGATAAATACCACCTTATGGTACCGTCTCATTATTCGCCATTGAATTGTTGATTGAGCAAGCAAATTTTCTTCCACCATCATTTGCCAGATACTCATTCATACTTAATGCGCTTCATTTATATTCTTAACTAAAGACGAATCTTTTTTTGATAAATAGAAAAATGAAATCGCTTTGTGTCTACTGTGGTTCATCGATTGGCAGCAGCCCCGTTTATGAGGAGGCAGCGCGGTCATTGGCAAAAGCAATGGCGGACGAACAGATCGACCTGGTATACGGTGGCGGCAATGTCGGCTTGATGGGTGTCATCGCCGATGAGGTGTTACGTTTAGGTGGCAAAGTTACAGGTGTCATTCCAAAAGCGCTGATGGACTATGAAGTCGGACATCCTGGCCTTACACATTTATATGTTGTCAAAGACATGCATGAACGCAAAGCAAAGATGGCCGAATTAGCCGGCGGCTTTATTGCGATGCCTGGCGGTATCGGTACTTTGGAAGAATTATTTGAAGTGCTGACCTGGTCGCAACTCGGCTTTCATGACAAACCAATTGGCCTACTCAACGTCAATGGTTTTTATGATGGCTTGATCCGATTTGTACAGCATCTTGTGAAGCAAGGTTTTTTAAAACCGGAACATGCTTCATTGATGATGTACGAAGACGATGCGCCTGCCTTGATGGAGAGATTCAAATCTTTTGTACCGAAACAGCAGGTAAAACAATTCGACCAGGCTACTGCGAAAACCATACTCCCGTAGCAGCCTCATTGATCACGCATCCAATGCCTGCTTGAAGTCCTCAAGCAAATCCGCCGTATCTTCAATACCTATCGACACGCGTATCAACGATTCGGCAATGCCCATCGCTGCGCGACGTTCCGGTCCCATCTCAAAAAAGATCGTGTGTGCCACCGGGATGACCAACGTGCGTGTATCGCCCAAATTACTTGCCGGTACAGCCAGCTTCAGCCTGTTCAAATAATCGAAGCAATCAATGCCCTCTTTTAATTCAAAGCTGAAAAGACTGCCGTATGCATGGAATAACTCGCTGGCAATGGCATGCTGCGGATGTGACTGTAAACCCGGATAGTAAACCGCAGCAACGCGCGGATCCGCTTCCAGCATTTGTGCAACAGCCAAGGCATTTGCACATTCACGTTCCATTCTGAGCGCCATGGTTTCAGAGCCAACTGCCAAATGATGCGCAGCCTCCGGCCCTAGCGAACCGCCGAAATCACGCAAGGCCTTGGCACGAATTTGTGCCATGCCCCATTGTGCTGACGCGTAACGCTTATAGGTATCAAAGATATTCGGGTATTTCGTCCAATCATACAGCCCGGTATCCGTCAAACTTCCACCTAACGCGTTGCCATGGCCGCCGATGGATTTGGTTAATGCATTGATGACCAAGCCTGCATTGACCGCTTTGGGGCGGAACAAATATGGTGACGTCATCGTGTTATCGACAATGTACAGAATGCCGCGCTGCTGGCACAGTTGGCCGATACGCTGCAGATCTGCAACCTGCGTACGCGGATTGGCAATCGTCTCGACAAACACAATGCGTGTGGCAGGCGTCAATGCAGCTTCCACATGTTTGACATCGGTCGCATCCACAAAAGAGACATCAATGCCCTGCCCGTCAACCGTTTGCCACATGCTATTGGTATTGCCAAACAGGAAAGCGGACGACACCACATGATCACCCTCACGCAATAATGCCTGTACTACCGCACCAATTGCGGCCATGCCGGTCGCGAAACAGATCGTCGCAGTACCATCTTCCATCCGGGTGATTTTTTCTTCCAGAGCCGAAACCGTTGGATTGCCTTGGCGACCATAACGATAGCCTGGCTTCTTGCCTTGAAATACCTCGGCAAGCTCACGTGCATCTTGGTAGCCGAATGTAACCGACGTGTGTATTGGTTTATGCAAAGAGCCATGCTCGATCGGCTTTTGCCGGTCGCTATGCAAGATGGTGGTGGTGAAACCGTATTTTTTTGTATTAGTCATGATCAATAAAAAACCCGTCAAGCGTGCGCTAAACGGGTTATCTGTAGAAACTCACTCGTTTAGCTGCACTTAGTTTGGGACTGTACCCTGGCGCCCGCAAGCAGAAAACAAATCGGCGCACTGCAATCGTATCCTAATTATTCGACCTGCGCCAGATTCAGATTCAGTTGTGTTCGAACGGTATCCTCATTTTTCGGCTGCGGGTTGTTACGTGCAAATTCAATGCGGTCAAGATAATCGCGTGAAATATCGCCTGTGACATAAACACCGTCAAAACACGATGCCTCGAAAGTTTTCAAAAGCGGATTGATATCGGAAATCGAACGCTTCAGCGCAGCAACATCCTGATAGACCAATGCATCGGCCGTAATCTCACGGCATACCTCTTCGTCAGTGCGTCCATAGGCAATCAATTCATTCCGCGTTGGCATATCGATGCCGTAGACATTCGGGTATTTGACTGGCGGTGCAGCTGAAGCAAACATCACGCGCTTGGCGCCGGAATCACGCGCCATCTGGACGATCTCTCTACTGGTGGTGCCACGCACGATCGAATCATCGATCAACAGCACGTTCTTGCCTTTAAACTCGGAACCGATGGCACTCAATTTCTGGCGTACTGATTTACGGCGAATCGCCTGCCCCGGCATCAGGAAGGTACGGCCTATATAACGGTTTTTGATAAACCCTTCGCGATAATTCAGGTTGAGCCTCATGGCCAACTCCATTGCGGAGGGCCGCGAAGAATCCGGGATCGGCATCACTACATCAATGTCGCCGGCGGAAAACTGCTGCTTGATTTTATCTGCGAGGTACTCGCCCATCTTGAGACGCGTTGCATAGACCGATGCGCCATCGATAATTGAATCCGGGCGTGCAAAATACACATACTCAAACGCACATGGATTGAGTGACGGATTCTCTGCACATTGCTGGTTGTAAAGCTTGCCATCCAAATCGATAAAAATCGCTTCTCCCGGCAGTACATCGCGCAAGAAGCGAAAGCCCAAACCTTCCATCACAACCGACTCGCTGGCCACCACATATTCCTGCCCTTTTGGCGTATCGTTAAAACCGATACACAACGGACGAATGCCGTATGGATCGCGAAATGCCAACAAACCGTAACCGGCAATTTGCGCAACGACTGCATAGGAACCGCGCACGCGTTTATGAAGTGCTGAGACTGCCTTGAATAGCGCTGCTGGATCAAGCGAATAACCGAACGTCGCTTCCTGTATTTCATGTGCCAGTACATTGAGCAGCACTTCGGAATCGGAATCCGTATTGATATGGCGGCGATCATTTTTGAACATCTCGACTTTGAGCTGTTCGCAATTGGTCAAGTTGCCGTTGTGTCCCAATGTGATGCCGAATGGCGCATTGACATAAAACGGTTGCGCTTCTTCTTCGCTGGATGATCCAGCCGTCGGATAACGCACTTGGCCAATTCCTGAATTACCTTGCAGGGAGCGCATATTACGCGTACGGAACACGTCACGCACCAAGCCATTGGCCTTGTGCATGCTGAACGTATTACCAGAATTGGTGGCGATGCCTGCGGCATCCTGACCACGATGCTGCAAGAGCAGCAGCGCATCATAAATGAGTTGATTGACTGGACTGTATGAAACAACGCCGACTATGCCACACATGGTGGACTCCTCAACTAAAACAATCTAAAACTTAACGTGACTGACCACAGACCCTGGCAAGAATGGCATGGCAGTACGCGCCAATGTTTCTGTCAATGGTCTTAATAATGCATTCTTCCAAAATGCCTGTTGCGGGATTGCTGTCATACCGCACAAAAAAACGGCTGCCAAGACAATCACCACTCCGCGTGCAAATCCGAACAATCCACCCAAACCGCGATCTGCAATCGACAACCCGCCTGCCTTGATCACTGCATCCACAGCCATGGTAAGCAACACCATCAGCAATTTTACGGCAATGAACAGGGCTATGAACGCAACGATCAAACGTGTCGCATGACCCGGAATCATGTTCGGCAATAATTCAGCTAAAGCTTCACCGTACAAATTGGCGACCACTAACGCCACGATCCAACTAACCAACGACAATATCTCTTTAACCAATCCGCGCATCATGCTGATCACGATCGACGCGAACAGAACAAGCAGCACCAGATAGTCGAAGATCGTCACGTCTCACACTCTGAATCAACGCGACACAGGTGTGCCATTCAAACCCATCTTGAGCAACTTTGCACGGGCCTTGTCAGCCTCTTCTTTAGTGGCATAAGGACCAACTCGAATCCGCGTACTGACACCTGATTCCGTTGCGACTTTCTGAGTGAATGTCGTAAATCCTGCCTTCTTCAATTTGCCTTGCAATTCATTGATTTTTTCTTGCGTCAACAAGGCGGCCACTTGCAGCACGAACTTGCCGGAATTTTTATCCGCAGCCACTTTACTCGTGTCGGCATTCACTGGTACAGCCTTACCTTTATCTTTAGCTTTGGATACATCATTTGATTTTTGATCAGCTGAAGCTCCTGATTTGGGCTCTGCTTTGGATTCGGTTTTTGCGTTTGTCTTTTGTGCCTGTTTTGCTTCGGGTTGTATCTCAGCGATTTGCACTTTGCCTGCAGTTTTATCAGCAGTACCCGGTCTCACTGGCTCTGATTTTTTATCGCTTATTTTGTAGGCGGCAGCAGTCGCAACCGCGGCGCCGCCAGTAACTATCGCGGTCGCGACGCCTGTATTGTTTGATGGCTCGACTATTTCTTCTTTGGCATCCAAACTGGCGGACGCCGCAGTCTTTGATGCGGAAGGTATGACAGGTTGGTTACTGATACTGCCTTTGTTCGCCGGTTTATCTTTCGATGGGATTTGTATCGTGATGTCGTCTGCTACAGGTTTTGGTTCAGAATCGAAAATCATAGGCAAGCCAATGATTGCAGCAAGAACCAATGCAATTGCCCCAACCAAACGGCGGCGCGCACGTTTCTTTTCTGGCAAGACTGGATCTACAGGATCATTGGATTGTTTATCTTTGCGTTTGCCACGACCACGTATTGCGGCGGATTCTTCATCAGCACGGGAATAAAACTCGCCGTCGCTGGAAACAGGTTCTTGCTTATTTTTGCGAGAGAAAGAGAACAAGCCCATGCGATCAAGTAGGTAGTTGTCAGTGAAATTCGGCTCTTCTGGCAATCATGACGCCGGCGACTGTCAGGAACGATCCGAAAACCGCAATTCTATCATTCTCGCCCGCTCTCTTCAGCGCATTTGCGAAAGCTTCTGCAGGTGTGGTGAAAGTTTCAACAGATGATTCATTATCATTCTGACTTTGGATCCCTGCGGCCAATAAACGTTCTTGAATATATTTTGCCGTTGCTGCCCGAGGCGATGGCAAATCCGTTACACACCAATGATCGACACGCCCCTTCATGTGCGCAATTACGCCATCGATATCCTTGTCACGCATCGCGCCGAATACCGCATAGGTGTAAGGGTGAAAACCCATGTTGTCGAAATTTTGCGCCAATGTCGCTGCCGCGTGTGGATTGTGTGCGACATCAAGGACCACAGTTGGTCGGCCTGGCAACACCTGGAAGCGTCCGGGCAATTCCACCATCACCAATCCATTTCGCACTTCTTGTGCCCCAACGGGCAAGCGCTGGCGCAACACCTCAAGTGCGGCAAGGGCTGCCGACGCATTCAACAATTGATTAGCACCACGCAAGCTTGGATAACCCAAAGAATTGCGGCGTTGATGGCGACCACCAAAATTCCACTGTTG
Organism: Burkholderiaceae bacterium; assembly: GCA_036560485.1. Lineage (GTDB taxonomy): Bacteria > Pseudomonadota > Gammaproteobacteria > Burkholderiales > Burkholderiaceae_D > DATBRC01. The sequence continues at coordinate 54,459 of DATBRC010000055.1, read as the reverse complement.
CTTGTCGCCTGCATAATTGAAATCGCGGCCGAGCAGCCATAAATCAGCACCTATTGATTCAGCATGGTCTACTAATGTTTTTGGCGGCAACGGATCACTACAGATCGCTGCTTTGCCATGGCGGAAAATTCCCGCTTTTTCAAAGCCGATTTTCTCGCGTGTGTCACCGAGATAATCCTGATGATCAATGTCGACACTGGTCACGATAGCTACATCGGCATCGATGACATTCACCGCATCCAGACGCCCACCCAAACCGACTTCCAGAATGACAGCATCAAGGCCCGCCTTGGAAAATAACTGCATGATGGCAAGCGTCGTAAATTCAAAATAGGTCAATGATACTGAGCCTCTATGCGCTTCAACCATTTCAAAATTTTCAATGAATGCATCATCGGAAACTGCTACGCCATTGATGCGTGCACGTTCATTAAAATCGATCAGATGCGGTGAGGTATAGAGCCCGACACGATATCCAGCTTGCAACAAGATCGATTCCAGCATTGCACATGTCGATCCTTTACCATTCGTGCCGCCGACGATGATGACAGGGCAATCGAAATGAATGCCCATACTGTCTTTGACCTGCCTGACACGCTCCAAACCCATGTCGATGGCTTTTGGATGCATGGATTCAAGAATGGCAAGCCATTCGGCAAGCGTGGATGGGTTCTTTTGCATAGTTGGAATATGGTGGCGAATTTAAAATTAAAAAGCCCGGATCTGTACAGATCCGGGCTCATCAATTTCCTGATTATTTTTTAAGCTAGAACGTCTGCAGATTGATTTTGCAAAAGCGCCAGCAAACGGGCGATTTCCTCACGCATTTTGCGGCGATCGACAACCATATCGACCGCGCCTTTTTGCACCAAAAATTCTGCGCGCTGGAAACCTTCCGGTAATTTTTCACGAATGATTTGCTCAATCAGGCGTGGACCCGTAAAACAAATCAGCGCATTCGGTTCTGCAATGACGACATCGCCCATGAAGGCAAAGCTGGCTGATACGCCGCCCGTTGTCGGATCGGTCAATACGCTGATGAATGGCAGTTTCTTTTCCGCCAATTTCGGCAACATGGCAGTCGTTTTCGCCATTTGCATCAGGGACAGCAAACCTTCTTGCATACGCGCACCACCAGTGGCGGAAATGCAAATGAACGGGACTTTCTGTTCCAGAGCAACTTGTGCGCCACGAACGAAACGCTCACCAACCACGGAACCCATCGAGCCACCCATGAAATCGTATTCAAAGCAAGCAACAACCACTGGAAGGCTCATGATCGCGCCGCCCAGCACGATCAGCGCATCGGTCTCGCCGGTCGCTTCCATGGCCGCTTTCAAGCGATCAGGGTATTTCTTGGTGTCCTTGAATTTGAGCGTATCAACCGGCAAGGCTTCCTGGCCGATTTCATAACGTCCGCCTGCATCAAGCAGCGCGTCCAACCGATCACGCGCGCTGATGCGCAAATGGTGGCTGCATTTTGGACAAACATGGAGGTTGGATTCCAGATCGGTACGGTAGAGCACCGCTTCGCAGGAAGGACATTTAACCCATAAACCTTCTGGTATTGACTTGCGTGTTGCAGATTCGGAGCGCTGAATGCGCGGTGGAAGTAATTTTTCGAGCCAGCTCATGGCGCCTCTTTCAAGAATTATTTCTAAATTGCAACTGTTTTTGAAGACTACAGTAATTTAACGTTCCGAAGATTATCATACGCCGGACAAATTGCCCATTTCCATAATGCAACTATCACTCATCCAAAGCCTTGCGAATTCCGGCTACAAATGCTCTTACAGCTTCGACAGCCTTGTCTGTGGGGGTATTTTCAAGCTCTTGAATGATGCGACTGCCGATCACCACCGCATCGGCTACGGTAGAAACCAGTTTGGCTGTCGCTGCGTCTCGAATGCCAAAACCCACGCCAATCGGTAATTTCACATATTTGCGAATAACCGCCAGGCGTTGCGCGACTTCAGCCGTATCAATGTTTTGTGCACCGGTCACGCCTTTGAGCGACACATAATAGCTAAATCCGCTGCCAACCTTGGCGACTTGTGCAATCCGTTCTTCTGTGGACGTTGGCGCCAGCAAAAAAATCGGATCCATGCCGTTGGCTTTCATTTTCTCGGCAAATTCTTCGCACTCTTCCGGTGGATAATCCACCACAATCGTGCCATCGACGCCAGCCTCTTTCGCAGCCTGGATAAATGCATTGATCCCCATGTGCTCAATTGGATTGGCATAGCCCATCAGCACAATCGGTGTCGATGTATTCGTCTTGCGAAATTCACGAACATAACCCAGCACATCTTTGATGCCAACGCCAAATTTAAGGGCTCGTTCACACGCACGTTGAATCACTGGGCCTTCCGCCATCGGATCGGAGAATGGCACGCCTAATTCCAGCACATCCGAACCACCGGCAACCAGTGCATGCATCAATGGCACAGTCAATTCGGGTGATGGATCACCTGCAGTGATGAAAGGAATCAAGGCCTTTTTGTGCTGCGCCGCCAGAGCGGAAAGTGTTGATTGGATACGTGACATGGATTTTGATTTTATATTGATCGTTCGCTCGCATATGCGGAAAATACCGCAGCCTGCGCTTTACTGTATCCCGACACTGCATCGGGACACACCTCGTTAATTCTTTACTTCCATCCGGCGACAGTGTGCATATCCTTGTCACCGCGACCGGATAAATTTGCCAAAATAATTTTATCCTTCGGCAGCGTGGCCGCCAGCTTTGCCGCATACGCTAACGCATGGCTCGATTCCAAAGCTGGAATGATGCCTTCGATACGGCATGCGTTGTGGAATGCATCAATTGCTTCTTGATCGGTGATGGATACATACTGCGCTCTGCCGGAATCCTTCAACCAAGCATGCTCGGGTCCAACGCCGGGATAATCGAGTCCTGCGGAAACAGAATGCGTTTCGATGATCAGCCCATTGGCATCCTGCAGCAAATACGTACGGTTGCCATGCAAAACACCTGGCGATCCGGCGATCAGTGATGCAGAGTGTCGTCCTGTATCCAATCCATCACCCGCAGCTTCAACACCAACCAGTTGAACATTTTTGTGGTCGATATAGGGATAAAAAATACCCATTGCATTTGATCCGCCGCCGACGCATGCCACCACATAATCAGGCTGGCGTCCTGTCATTTCCGGCATCTGAATTTTGCATTCTTCACCGATGACCGACTGGAAATCACGCACCATCATCGGATATGGATGCGGACCAGCCACGGTACCTATGATGTAAAACGTATTCTCAACGTTGGTCACCCAATCGCGCATCGCTTCATTGAGTGCATCTTTCAGGGTCTTGGAACCAGACTCGACTGGCACCACTTTCGCGCCAAGCAATTCCATGCGATAGACGTTTTGTACTTGGCGCTTGACGTCCTCGCTACCCATGTAGACGACACATTCCAAACCAAAACGCGCGCAGATGGTAGCTGTTGCAACGCCATGCTGCCCTGCGCCTGTCTCTGCGATCACGCGTGGTTTGCCCATGCGTTTGGCAAGCAATGCCTGGCCGATCACATTGTTGATTTTGTGTGCGCCGGTATGGTTGAGATCTTCGCGTTTGAAATAGATTTGTGCACCGCCCATGATTTCGGACCAGCGTTTGGCGTGATACACAGGACTGGGGCGGCCTACGAAATGCTTCAGCTCGTATTCAAACTCTTCCAGGAATGTTGGATCCTTGCTGAAGTGCGCATAGGCTTGTTTTAATTCGGTCAATGCCAAGGTCAGCGTCTCGGAGACAAAACTGCCGCCATATTGACCAAAGTGCCCTTTGGCATCAGGAAGATGATAGTCGGCAGAATGACGCAAGACGGTGGAGGGAATCGCCTGACGCTCGGCAGAATTTCCGAGCACGTTAAGTTCTTTCATGCTTGTTCTCTTTACTTTATTGATTTGGCGTTGCATCTGCTGCTCGAACCGCACTGATAAATGCGCGAATCTTGACAGCATCCTTGATGCCCTTCGCAGCTTCGACGCCACTACTGACGTCAACCGCGTATGGGCGAATACGTACCACCGCGTCAGTCGCGTTTTGTACGTTCAAGCCACCACTTAAAACGAGCCGAGGCGCGAGTTCTTTTGGAATGAGAGACCAATCAAAAACCTTTCCACCACCACCATAACCATCAACAAATGCGTCCAGCAACAAGCCAGTAAATAAAGGACTGGCAGCACGATAATCAGCTTCGTATTTTAACAAATCGGCGCTTGTCATAGCGGAACTTACCCTGATCGCGCGCATAAAAGGTCGATTTACGCTTGTCGCTGCAGCAACACATTGCTCCAATGTCTCATCGCCGTGAAATTGCAATAGAGCGACGGGCACCTTTGCAATAACAGTTTGAATATCTTTAATAGATGCATTTACAAACAAACCGGTCACCGTTACAAAAGGCGGCACCATAGCTATCAGGTTCGCAGCAAGATCAGGCGATACAGATACATAGCGAGGACTTTGGGCATAGAAGTTAAAGCCGAGGGCATCAGCACCAGCGTCAACTGCTGCATGCACATCTTCCTTGCGCGTTAAACCACATATTTTGATACGAGTGCGATTGGACATTTAAATACGTTGAAATTCAACAGGAGTTCGTCTCATTGGCATTGTATACGCATCTAATCTGCGAACGAAACCGGACGACTACAATCCCAAGAATGAGCCATGGGTTTCTTGCGGCAACTTCCACTTTGAATCGTATTCAATTTTTGCCAAATACAATCCGTCCGGCATGAAAGTTGGTGCTGAAAAAGTCCGATCACGGCCGTCGAGCAGCTCTTTAAGCCACTCCGGCGATTTTTGACCATAGCCGGCATAAACCAATGCCCCGACAATATTTCGCACCATATGATGAAGGAATGCATTGGCACGCACAGTAAAAACAAATAAATCACCGTGTTGCTCAATGCCGATTTCATGCATCAATTTGATAGGCGACTTTGCTTGGCATTCTGCGGAGCGGAACGCAGAAAAATCATGCGTGCCAATAAGATAGCTGGCCGCTTTTTGCATCTTATCAATTGCCAGCGGTCGAAATGCCCAACCTACTTTGCCGGCCAATAATGGAGAGCGAACCGGATGGTTGTATAACAAATAGCGATAAGTGCGTGCTGTCGCACTAAAGCGTGCATGGAATTCGTTTGCAGGATCGTTCTCGACTTCACATGCCCAGCGCACTGCGATGGATGACGGAAGAAACGTATTGACGCCTCGCACCCATGAAAATGACTCACGCTCGACTTTTGTATCAAAGTGCACAACTTGTTCGATTGCATGCACGCCAGTATCGGTACGACCAGCGCAAGTTGTCGTGATTTCAGTCAATGCAAATTTTTTAAGCGCAACCTCCAACTGGTCCTGGACTGTATTGCCACTGACCTGTGTTTGCCAACCATGCCAAGGCAAACCATCGTATTGAACACCGAGAACAATGCGTTTCAATTTGAACTCATTTCATCAAAACGATTTTCAAAATATAAACGGGCGCAAGCAATGCATTGCGCCCGTCATTACCAAACAAATTGAATTAATTAAGCGAGCCTTACCAGCATCGATTTCGCTTTTTCCGATTGCTCTGATGACCCGCCTTTAATAACTTCATCCAGCAGTTCACGAGCACCGTCCTTGTCTCCGATTTCTTGATAAGCGATAGCCAGATCCAGCTTGGTAGCCATTTCAGAATCAGCGTGGTACTCGCCGTTCAAATCGGTTTCAGCAACGTTCAAATCAAGATTGATATCAGCAGAATTCGAAGCTGCAGCAGGATTCAGATCAAGGCTGATTCCGGACAAATCCAAATCCATCGGAGCAGATTCATTTGCATGCGTGGAGCCATTGGATTTTTCCGTCATGCTAGGGAAGTCTGCATCCAAACTAAAATCTGTTGAACCCAGATTCAATGATGCGCCTGCCTCTTCAGATTCAGCGAAACCATCATTTGATGCCGCAACAGCATCATGGTGAGGCAAGCCGAAATCCAGCGCCCCAATATTAAGATCCAATGGCGCATCATCATTTGATGGTTTTGGCGCTTTCAATTCCTGTGTCAAACCCATGCCGGCCAGATCAAAATCCAGGGTATTAGCCGTCGCTTTTGACTCTGCATGAGTATCCCCATGGTCTGCAGCGGCGTCATCAGATAAATCGAGCGTAGGTGCCTCTTCTTCAATTAATGGCACATCTACATCATGTGATTGAACCGATACCTGTGATTGCGTGCTATTAAGTAAATCGTCCAGATCAAGCTCTTCAAGTGGCTCTGCTTGCATTTTTACTGTTGAGCTAGGCGCAGAAGTAGTCTCTCCCAACTTACCGCTTGCGTACAACGGGTTGGCTGGGTCAATGCCGGCACCCAAGCTGGCTGCTTGACTCCAATCGTCACCCTCGCCTTTTGTCATGCTGTACAACTCTGTTGCGAGTATTTCAAAAGCGCGCGTATCTTTACGGTTGGCATAAATCTCAAGCAACTTCACGCGCACGGCATTACGTTCAGGTTGTGTGCGCAATGCTTCTTTCAGGATCTCTTCAGCTTGTGCATCGCGGCCATAGGCAATATACACATCGGCTTCTGCCACAGGATCAACTTCATTTGTATCCAATTGGCTGGCTGACGGTGCAAAATTCGAATTGAAGACACTATTATTCGTATCAACACTCTGTCCGCCTGTCGAACCAAACAATGAATTAGCCTTCAAGCTTGAATCGGTGATGGTGCTATCTTCAAATTGTTTATTCTGTTTTTTACGACGTGCGCTATTGATTGCAAACGCGCCCAGACCAACCAACAATAGGCCGCCGATACTGGACAACAATATCGTATTCCCAAGCAAGTCATCGATGAAGCTTGTCTCAGGCACTGCAGGTGCCACAGGCGCTTTGACGACAGGTGGGGCGATAGGCTTAGGCGGGACAACAACCGGTGCACTTGCCGCAGCCGAGGCTGCTGCTTGTTTATTCGCATCCGATTCAACCGGCTTTACCGTCGCAGGTGCTGGGGTAACGGTTGACGCTGGTGTCGGTACTGATGCGACTGCTGCTGAAGACGCAGGTTTAGCTGCTACTGCCGGAGTGGGAGTAGCAGCGGCAGCCGCTGCCGCTTTGGCTGCTACTGCAGATTTAGCTAACTCGGCTTGCTTTTGCTGCTCAGCCAATTCCTTGTTTTTGATGTTCAACGCCGTTAAATCAGCGACGTTCTTCTCCAGCTCTTTGATTCGTGCATTTGCGTCAGCCAGGGCTTTATTTTTTGCAATTGCATCTTCAGAAGCTACTGCATTTGCTGGAGTTTTCCCATTGCCGGCAGCTCCATTGGCTGGTGTTCCAGCCTTGGATAATTTCAGCTTGTCTTTGGATTCGTTAGCAACGTTTTTTTGTTCTTCAACTTTGGCTGTGATCTTGCCGGTTGAACTTTGCTTTCCGTCTGATGATTTTTGTGCTGCTGCCTCGGCCACATGTGCGGCCAATTTGCTACGATACTTACTAAAGTCTGCTGCTTGTGCCAACACTACACCCTTGGCCACTTTATCTGTGACATCCAGCGCAACCGGCGCGTCAGGAATGGAAATGATTTCCCCCGCGCGCAACCTGTTCATATTTTTTCCCTCAAATGCTTTTGGATTGTCACGATACAAAGCGACAAGCATTTGATCCAATGAAACACCTTCCGGCTTGAACTGGTTTGCTATCTTGGCTAATGAATCGCCTTTTTTGACTTGGTAGTCACCATAAACCAAAGAATTCTTTTCCTCTTTGTTACTGCCGGTTTTTGCTACAGACGCAGATTTGGCAGCTTTTTCAGCCTTGGCCGGCTTTGTTTCTGCTGCTGGTTTTTTCTCTTCTGCCGGTTTACTCTCTGCAACCGGTGGCTTCGCTTCAACTGGTTTTGCTTCCTCGGCTGGCTTGATCGCCATTGGCTGAGAGGCAGGTTTTGATTCAGCAGCCGGCTGTTGGACTACAACTGGCTCAGGCTGTTTGATAGACTGTGCTACTGGGGCTGTTGAGGTAACCGGGATAGCAGGTGCAGCCACTTGCACCGACTGTTTCATACGCAGATCTGCAGGATCCAGCAGGAAAGTATATTCGCGCACCAACTTACTTCCTGTGCCGCCCAGTTCAAGCAACATATCGACAAACGGTTCATTGACCGGTTGAGTCGAGGTCACATTAATAAACTGTCTTTGCCCTTTCTGTTCAATAGAAAAACGCAAAGAGAACAAGATCGGATTGAAATCGATATTGGCATCTTTATAGGCATCAGTCGAAGCCAATTTAGCCACCAGCACTCCACCACCCTCGTCTTTCGACACCGAAGTCAGTTCAATTTCAGCATGCAAAGGTTGACCAAGTGAAGACAACACCGTCAACTTGCCCAGTCCAGCTGCATAGGAACTTGAACATAGCAATGTCGAAAAGACTGCCGCAGTGAGCGTCTTCACACTAAAAGAAAGGCACTTTTTGGATGTGCTTGAATGCATTTTTGGCGGCATAGAGTGACAGTCCGTTAGCGTATGTTGTGACAAGCACAAGCATCGCTTTTAGTTATCATAGAGTTTGGAACTTTTAACATATCATCATGGACTTACGTGCGCAAGCGCAACCATCTTATTAAAAGATGGAAAACCCGACAAGTCCCCTTATGGTGACTGAAACAGCACATTCATGTTGCGAATTGACAACGAAGCGACTACGTAATACCTATGAGAGTCAAGCTTCCAAAACAATGCGCAACATGCGGCGCAACGGCTCCGCTGCACCCCATAACAATTGATCGCCTACCGTAAAAGCAGACAGATAGTCCGAACCCATCTGCATCTTGCGCAAACGCCCAACAGGAATGGTCAAACTACCCGTCACAGCAGCTGGCGTCAAATCTCGCATCGAAGCTTCCCGATTATTCGGTACGACCTTGGCCCACTGGTTATTGCCAGCGATGATGTCGTTGATCTCATCGAGCGGCACATCTTTCTTGAGCTTGATTGTCAGTGCTTGGGAATGACAGCGCATCGCGCCAATGCGCACGCACAGTCCATCAACTGCAATAGCTGGTTTGGCAGTGCTGCCGAACGCTTCACCGCGGCCAAGAATCTTGTTCGTTTCAGCACCGGCTTTCCATTCTTCGCGCGACACGCCATTGCCGAGATCCTTGTCAATCCAAGGGATCAGGTTGCCGCCTAAGGGCACACCAAACTGTTTTGTCTCTTGCTCGCTGAACGCATGCTGCTTGGCCAGGACTTTACGATCGATCTCAAGAATCGCTGAAGCAGGATCATCCAGCAACGCTTTAACCTCAGCGTTGATCGAGCCGAACTGCGTCAACAGTTCGCGCATGTGTTGCGCCCCGCCACCTGAGGCGGCCTGATACGTCATCGACGTCATCCACTCGACAAGATCGTGCTGGAACAAGCCACCCAATCCCATCAACATGCACGACACTGTGCAATTACCACCGATGTAATTTTTAACGCCACGGCTTAATGCAGTCTTGATGACGTTCAAATTGACCGGATCAAGAATAATGATCGCGTCATCTTTCATACGCAATGTGGAAGCCGCATCGATCCAATAGCCATTCCAGCCGGCTGCTCGCAACTTGGGAAATACTTCCGTCGTGTAATCGCCGCCTTGGCAAGTAATGATGATGTCGCAGCGCTTCAGCTCTTCAATATTGTTGGCGTCTTTCAGTGTGGTTTCATTTTTTGCCATTGCCGGCGCTTTACCGCCTGCATTGGAAGTTGAAAAAAACAGTGGTTCGATATGAGCGAAATCGCCCTCTTGCTGCATACGCTGCATCAAGACCGAACCTACCATGCCACGCCAACCGACCAAGCCAACCAGTTTCATCATCATTTCCCAAAAGGTATTAAATTATTTCAGCGTACTGCGTTATGCCAAAGCCTTCATCACTGCATTACCCATTTCTTCAGTGCCGACTTTTGTTGTGCCACTCTCGTAAATATCGCCAGTACGCAAGCCTTGCGCCAGAACTGTTTTAACTGCAGTTTCAATGCGATCAGCCTGATCTGCTTTACCCAGCGAAAAACGCAGCATCATCGCGGCAGACAAAATCGTCGCTAGAGGGTTGGCAATGCCTTTGCCTGCGATATCAGGTGCGGAGCCATGCGACGGCTCATACAAGCCTTTATTATTCGCATCCAACGAAGCCGATGGCAACATGCCGATCGAGCCAGTCAGCATCGCAGCAGCATCTGACAAAATATCGCCAAACATATTGCCTGTCACGATCACGTCGAATTTTTTCGGCGCACGCACCAACTGCATCGCTGCATTATCCACATACATGTGATCGAGCGCGACATCAGGATAGTCCTTATGCACATCAGTCACGATATCTTTCCAAAATTGGAAAGTTTCCAGCACATTGGCTTTATCGACACTGGTCAAACGCTTGCCGCGTTTACGCGCAGCCTGAAATGCAACATGCGCAATGCGGCGAATTTCCGGTTCAGAATAACGCATTGTATCGAAACCTTCACGCGCGCCCTTGAATGGACCGTCCGGGCATTCACGCACACCGCGCGGCTGACCAAAATAGATATCGCCGGTCAATTCGCGAATGATCAGGATATCCAGTCCGGATACAACTTCCGGTTTCAATGTTGAAGCACCAGCCAATTCCGGATACAAGATCGCCGGACGCAAGTTCGCAAATAAATTCAGGTTCTTGCGCAAACCAAGAATTGCCTGCTCCGGACGCAATGGGCGATCGAGTGTGTCGTACTTCCAATCGCCAACCGAGCCGAAAAGAATGGCATCAGCTTCCTTAGCCAATTTAAGCGTCGCATCAGGCAAAGGATGTCCGGATGCTTCATATCCTGCTCCACCAACCGGCGCAGTTTCCATTTCAAATTTTTCGCCCAGCGCATTCAATACCTTGACGGCTTGAGTAACGATTTCCGGACCGATGCCATCGCCTGGCAAAACTGCAATTTTCATTTTGTATTCTAGTTAAGTAATTCGAATTAAATCGTATTCGCCAACCAAGGCTGTACCGCAAGATGTCGCTCTTCAAACGCGCGAATTTTATCCGCTTGCTGCAAAGTCAGCCCAATATCATCCAGTCCATTCAGCAAGCAATACTTGCGGAAGGCATCGATTTCAAAAGGATAAGTCGTGCCGCCATTTTTTGTACCAACGATTTGTTTTTCAAGATCGATCACCAAATGGAATCCCGGAAACGCTTTGACCTCATCAAACAAATGATCAACCTGCGCCTCAGTCAGCACAATCGGCAATAAGCCATTTTTATAACAATTATTGAAAAAAATATCTGCAAAACTAGGCGCAATTACGGCGCGAAATCCGAACTGTTCCAAGGCCCAAGGCGCATGCTCGCGCGATGAACCGCAACCGAAATTTTTGCGCGCCAATAAAATCGATGCGCCTTGATAGCGCGGCTGATTCAGCACAAACTCCGGATTCAATGGCCGCTTCGAATTATCCTGACCCGGTTCGCCGTGGTCCAGATAGCGCCACTCATCGAACAGGTTCGGACCAAAGCCGGTACGTTTGATCGACTTTAAAAATTGCTTTGGGATGATCGCGTCGGTATCGACATTCGCACGATCCATCGGCGCAACCAAACCATCGAGAAGATTAAATTTTTTCATGCTGCTCACTATTCCCAGCCAACTTCATTAAAAATTATTTATAAAGAACGGATATCGACAAAATGCCCGGCAATGCCAGCAGCAGCGGCCATGGCTGGGCTAACAAGATGGGTACGTCCTCCCGCCCCTTGCCTGCCTTCAAAATTACGATTCGATGTCGATGCGCAACGCTCACCGGGTTCCAGCCGATCTGCATTCATCGCCAGGCACATCGAACATCCAGGCTCGCGCCATTCAAAACCGGCAGCTTTAAAAATCTTGTCCAGGCCTTCACGCTCAGCTTGCTCTTTCACCAAACCGGAACCAGGCACAACCATCGCCAACTTCACATTCGACGCGCGGAATTTGCCGCGCACAACCGCAGCAGCAGCACGTAAATCTTCAATGCGCGAGTTGGTGCAAGAACCGATAAATACCTTGTCGATGCGAATATCAACAATCGGTGTATTCGGTTTCAATGCCATATAAACCAGCGCTTTCTCGATCGCATCGAGTTTGACCGGATCTTTTTCCTTATCGGGATCGGGCACACGTCCGTCGATCGCCACCACCATCTCCGGAGAGGTTCCCCATGTCACTTGTGGTTTGATTTCCGCTGCGTTCAATGTGACGACCATGTCGAATTTCGCGCCTGTATCCGAATGCAAGGTACGCCAGTATTCCACTGCACGTTCCCAATGCGGACCCACCGGTGAAAATGGGCGACCTTTCACGTAATTGATCGTGGTGTCGTCGACAGCAATCATACCGGCACGCGCCCCAGCTTCGATCGCCATATTGCAAACGGTCATGCGGCCTTCCATCGACAATGCACGAATGGCGGAACCGGCGAATTCAATCGCGTAACCTGTGCCGCCTGCCGTACCGATCTTGCCAATCACAGCCAGTACGATATCTTTGGCAGTCACGCCGAAAGGCAAAACACCATCGACTTGCACCAGCATCGATTTTGACTTCTTGGTCAATAAAGTCTGTGTGGCCAAAACGTGCTCAACTTCCGACGTGCCGATGCCGTGTGCCAGACAACCGAATGCACCATGCGTCGACGTGTGCGAATCGCCGCATACCACCGTCATGCCAGGCAAAGTCGCGCCCTGCTCCGGCCCGATCACATGCACGATGCCCTGACGTTTGTCGCGCATGTTGAAATAGGTCAGCCCATATTCTTTCGCATTGGCGTCCAGTGTTTCGACCTGCAGGCGCGATACCGGATCGACAATCCCGTGCGCGCGGTCTGTCGTCGGCACGTTGTGGTCTGCCACAACCAGATTGGCGGCAACCCGCCAAGGTTTGCGTCCAGCCAGCTTGAGGCCTTCGAATGCCTGCGGACTGGTAACTTCATGCACCAGATGACGATCGATGTAAAGAATAGTTGTACCGTCTTCGCCGGTATCAACCACATGCGATTCCCAGAGTTTGTCGTAAAGCGTTTGAGCCATTTTGGTCTATATGTGCAAGTGTGCACGAATGCGTGAAAATAGTCCTTGATTATGCCATATTTGTGCGTTGCAAAACCAGCAAGGCTGAATCAAATCGCCCTATGAAAAATGCCCGCTTAAACATCGCGGGCATTTTTGTGGCAATTTTCACAATTCTTATTTTTTCCTGGCCTGCTCATACAACGGCATCACGCGTTGCGAATAATTGGTCAGGTCGCTTAACCGGTCTTCGCGCGGCGGGTGCGTTGACAAGAACTTGGGCGGTTCAGAGCCACCGACTTTAGCCATTTTTTCCCACAGCGTCACCGCTGCATGCGGATTGTAGCCGGCACGCGCGGCGAGTTCGACGCCCATGCGGTCTGCTTCGACTTCGTCTTTACGTGAATTCGGCAAACCCAGCAGTCCCATGTACGCATACTCCATCCCTTTTTGCCCGACATCGCCTATGCCCGCAGCCGCAGCCAGCACTGAAATGCCGACGCTGGCAACTTCCTGCTGCGATGCGCGCTCGCGCGCATGTTCACGCAATGCATGTGATATTTCATGTCCCATCACAGCAGCGAGCTCATCATCGGTGAGGTTCAGTTTTTCAATCAATCCCGTATAGACTGCAATTTTTCCACCCGGCATGCACCAAGCATTTATTTCTGGCGATGTAATGACGTTGACTTGCCAGTCCCAGTTTTTCGCATCCGGCCGGAATACAGGCGTCTGTTGAATAAGCCTATGGGCAATCGTCCGTACTCTGGCTACTTCTGCCGGATTCCTGTTCAATTCACCTTTTTGTTTTTCTTGTGCGATCAATTTGGAATATTCCTGTTCAGCCGCTTTATTCATCTCCTCAGATGAAACAACCATCATCTGCTTGCGATCGACGCCTACTACGCCACCTTGAGTAGTCTGTACGGTTTCACATGCGACAAGGATCATGGATGCCACAGTAGCCAATAACCACTTGAGTATTTTTCCATCAATCGCTCTCATCTTTTCACCTCTTGATGTGGTTGCCAACGATAAGATAACGCTGCGGCTGCAACACCACCCAATGCAAAACCGGCAGCTGCAAAATAAACAGCCTGCGCGCCGAACGCATCCCAAAACATACTCAAAATCAATCCGCCCAACGTACCGCCCAATCCATACGAAATGCTCGTATAGATGGCTTGTCCACGCGCTTGCAATGGCCCGGAAAACCATCGCTGCAGCGTCGCCACTGAGGCGGAGTGATGTACACCAAATGTTGCGGCATGAAGGATTTGAGCAAGCAGCAGCCATATCAAGGATTGTGCAAAAAAGCCGATCATGCAAAATCGCACAACAGCCGCCAGCAAACTCATCATCATCATTTTCTGCACGCCAAACCGCCTGAAAATGGGTGCCTGATAAAAGAAAAATACAATCTCCGCAACAACACCTAACGACCACATGAGCCCAATGACCGTTTTGCTGTATCCAATTTGCGCCAAATACAACGAATAAAAAACATAAAGCGACGAGTGCGCGGCAATCATCAAAAAAGTGGACAGAAAAAAAGCGATGACCTCACGCCGCTTCAACAGTGCCAATATGGACGGCGTGCCATGTTGCGTATGGACATAAGCCGCTTCCTCAATTCTGATACTTGCCACCAAAACCATTGCCAATAACGTCGTAGCAATCCATGGCATAAAACGTATTCCACGCCAATCCAGCAATTCGCCTGCCACGGTAACAGCAACAATAAATCCAACCGATCCCCACAATCGCAGACGACCGTAATGCGTCAGATCGCCACGCATTTCCGACAGCATCAACGCTTCTGATATTGGACCTTGGGCGCTGGTGAATGTATTGATTAATATCATCAAGACAAAAAATTGCGCAAAAGTTTGGCTGACAAACATTCCTAAAAACATGGCCAGAGCAGACAAGGCTGTCACACGTAACACCGTGACGCGCTTTTGCGTATGATCAGCGACCCAACCCCATAAATTCGGACCGAAGATCCGCATTATTTGCATGAGTGACATCAGCACAGCGATTTGCGGTGCGTCCATTCCTTTATCGGCAAAGAACAGACTGGCATACGGTGTAAACGCGCCGATATATCCGTAATAAGCGAAGAAGAAAAGGGAGAAACTGAATGACTGTTTAGGCCAGGACTGATGCGTCACGAGGAATATCTTTGAAAAGCAATGAATTGATTACAGGATGGTTTCCTGGAATTTTGTACGTAAGTGTGGTGAAAAGAAACGTTGTATTGCGATGAGACGCCAGTCAATTTTGCTCAGGCGCCTCACAAAAATCAGGCCAGCTTTTTCGCAGCTATGACCGGCGTATCGACTCGTACATCGGCACACTGAGCGCGATGCCTCAGCGCATGATCCATCAACACTAAAGCCAGCATCGCCTCGGCGATTGGTGTCGCTCGAATGCCGACACAAGGATCATGACGACCAAATGTTTCAACCACGATCGGCTTGCCATTCTTGTCGATTGAGTTTCGCGGACTACGGATCGATGACGTCGGTTTGATTGCGATCGACGCCGTAATGTTTTGACCTGTGGATATGCCACCCAATACACCGCCGGCGTTATTCGTTGCAAATCCGGTTGGCGTCAATTCGTCGCCATGTTCCGTGCCTTTTTGCGCGATGGATTTAAAACCGGCGCCAATTTCGACGCCTTTGACAGCATTAATACCCATTAGCGCATACGCGATCTCTGCATCCAGCTTGTCGTATATCGGTTCACCCAGGCCTATCGGTACATTCTCGGCAACCACATCAATCCGTGCGCCGCATGAATCACCTGCTGCACGCAATGCATCCATATACTGTTCCAGCTGCGGGAGGATACTTGCGTTGGCAGAAAAAAATGGGTTTTCGCGCACATGCTCCCATGATTCAAATGGAATCACGATGTCGCCCAACTGGCTCATGCATCCTTTGAATGTGGTGCCGTATTGCTGAAACAGCCATTTCTTGGCGATCGCGGCAGCACCCACCACCGGTGCTGTCAAACGCGCCGATGATCGACCGCCGCCTCTTGGATCGCGAATGCCGTATTTATGCCAGTATGTGTAGTCGGCATGCCCCGGACGAAAGGTCTCGGTGATATTGCCATAATCCTTGCTGCGCTGATCTTCATTACGAATCAGCAAGGCGATCGGCGTTCCGGTTGTTTTTCCTTCAAAAACGCCCGATAAAATTTCCACCGTATCGGATTCTTTACGTTGCGTTACATGGCGGGATGTTCCGGGCTTGCGGCGATCAAGTTCAGGTTGAATATCCGATTCGGATAAAACCATCCCCGGCGGGCAACCGTCAATGACACAGCCAATAGCGGGGCCATGCGACTCGCCAAAAGTTGTAACTGTAAAAAGTGTACCAAGTGTGTTGCCGGACATGATCTGCTGTAGAAATGCGAAAGCATCCATTTTAACAGCGTAACAAATTTATTCAAAAATCAGACAGTGCTTGTGACGCCATGCTGCAGCGCACAATCACTCAATCAGTTCACAGCGATGCAAATGTGCGCCAATGAATGACCTGAATTACCTATATACTAGCCACATAAAAAGATAAATAGAGCAAAAGCATCTCGGAAGCGATACATGAATTTACCGATCACGCCCCATGAGGATGATCTTGTATTTATGGATGAAACTGCGTCGCCCGATGGCGCTGCAGAACGTCCAATAGCTCCTGCTGCGTGGCGGGTGCTTATTATTGATGACGATGCTGATGTCCATACGGCGACGACATTTGCTCTGAATAATCTGGAAATGCAGCACCGCCCGCTCACCTTTCTGCATGCATATTCGGCAGCGGAGGCGCGCCAACTTCTCAAACAGGAATCTGACATTGCAGTCATCTTGCTGGATGTCGTGATGGAGCAGGAAGATGCCGGCTTGAGGCTGGTCCGCTATATCAGGGAAGATTGTGACATGACCGAAGTGCGCATCATTCTGCGCACCGGGCAGCCCGGATATGCACCGGAGATGGATGCGATCCGCGATTACGATATCAACGATTACAAGACAAAATCCGAACTCACTCGCATCAAGCTTTTTACGACTGTCACTGCCGCAATCCGTTCTTATGAACAAATCCGGGCAATCAATGCCAGTCGGCGCGGCCTTGATTTGATCGTACAAGCCAGCACAGAATTGATGGCGCTGCAGGGATTACAGAATTTTGCCAACGGTGTCCTCACGCAAATCGCGAGTCTGCTCCACATTAAACCGGATGGTTTGCTCTGCGTCCAAGACGATGCAGTCGATAAGGATCATGCAATCTTCATCGTTGCAGCCTCTGGCCACTACACATCACAGATCAACAAACCGCTTGCCAGGATTCACGATAAGCACATCGTTCAGACGATGAAACGCGCCATCAATGAACAACGTAATATTTATGGCCCGACATTTACCGCGCTTTACTTCACCGGCAATGCCGATCGAAAATTTGCAGCTTACTTGAATCTCGATGCGCCGCTGGATGAAGTCAATCAGGGTTTGCTTGAAGTATTTTGCAGTAATATTTCAGTCGGCCTTGACAATGTCATGCTGGTTACACGCTTGCATGACTTCGCGTTTTATGATCCGCTCTGCAAGCTGCCGAACCGCACCAAGCTGATTCAAATTCTGAATGACACTCTTGACTCGACGAAAAAGAATAAAACTATCCTGGCACTCGTAGACATTGATCATTTCGCCGAAACCAACGATGCACTTGGTCATGGATTTGGTGATCTTCTATTGCTCGCAGTAGCCGCCCGACTGCAGGACCGTTTGGGAGACCAATTGACCTTGGGACGGGTCGGTGGTGATGCATTTTCCTTGTTGGGTCCGGAAGTTTCAGTCAATCCACAGATTATTCAGGAATTATTCAGCACTCCGTTCAGCATTGATGGAGAAGCATTGCAGCTTACCGCTACTGTGGGGCTATTGCGCCTCGACGATTACATCGGGACTGGCGCGGAAGCGCTGAAAGATGCCGATATCGCTCTCAAACGCGCAAAGCTTCAGCAGCGTTCAGGACATTTTTATTTTTCAAGCAGCATGGGAATCGATAGCCGCGAACGCGTGCGCATGATGCACGCATTACGCAATTCCTTCGAAGAAAAACAATTGTCCGTCGTTTATCAGCCGCAAATCGACCTTGCAACCAAACAGCCCATCGGAACAGAGGCGCTATTGCGCTGGAAAACTGCTGATGGCAATTTTATTACGCCCAACAAATTCATCCCTCTTGCCGAGTATTCCGGATTGATCATCGAATTGGGTGAGTGGGTCATGCGTACTGCATGCCAAGAGTTGATATGTCTCAGACAAAATGGATTCAACGATGTCGTGATGGCGATTAATGTTTCACTGGCCCAGTTCCGCCATCCTCACTTCCTGGAAATGCTGCAACGTGCCTTGCGCGATACCAAAGCACCCGCAGAATTTATTGAACTTGAAATCACTGAATCCATGGCAATGGAAGATCCGAATTTCTTGATCAAGACGCTTGACCAGATTCGTGAAACAGGTATCAGCATCGCGATTGACGATTTTGGCACAGGCTTTTCATCATTGAGTTATTTGCAGCAGTTAAAAGTTGATCGCATCAAAATCGATCGAACTTTTGTTTCCGAAATCACCAGCTCTTCACGTGGCAGCAGCATCGCTGAAATGATCATCCAGCTCGGCCGTAATCTTGGTTTGCCTGTGATTGCCGAAGGTGTGGAAAATGAGCGTCAATCCGAAATTCTCACATCACTGGGATGTCCTTTCGCACAGGGATTCTTGTTCGCACGGCCAATGACACCCGATTTGCTTTTGGATTGGTTGCAAAAGAACCGGATGCAGCAAGGTAGTAAGCTTGCTTAACAAATTCGCATACCTTGCAGAGGTGCCAACTCACCTCACATGCATAACTCCCTCTCTCTTGTTGTTGAAGTAAAACATCGGTTCACAAAATGATTTCGCAAACTATCACGCTTCGTCGCGCCATCATTTGGACAGTCGTACTGAGCTTGCTGATTCCCGCGATCCTGATCAGCGGACTATCCAAGATAAACCGTTACGAAAACGATATTAAGAATCGTACTCAGGAATTGCTTGAACTGAATGCCGAAATTTTGTCAAAAGGCATGCAGGAGCCTCTTCGGAATGCCAACAAAGAGAGTGTTCTCGCGCTGCTTCAAGTCATGATGCACAACGAAGATATTGTCGGCATCGAAGTAAAAGACAATACACTCGACGTGTTTGCTTCGTCGATTAAACCTGAACGACGTCATGGCTTTACCGCTGCCACCAAAAAGAATGTCGAATATGGCGGAAAGACCATAGGCTCAATTTACATTGAAGTAAGCAGCGAGCGGCTCCAGCGAATTTTACTGGATGACTTGATGCAATCCATGATCGCGCTCACTGCGCAGGTTGCGCTCTCTATCGCACTTGTTCTGATTCTGCTTGAAAAGCGATTGATAAAACCGCTGCAAAGATTGGGACGCAGCGCGGAACGCCTCGCTAATCGACAATGGGATACTCCTTTCAGCTGGGCTCGCCTGGATGAAATAGGGATACTTAGCCAACGCCTCGAGACTACACGTGCCAGCCTGAATCATTTGTTTAAAGAACTGGGCGAAAAAAACATGGCGTTGGAATTGGATATCGATCAACGCAAACGGATTGAACAAGAATTATTTGAAGAAGAAGAACGTTACCGCGTTCTGGTGGAATACAACCCGATCGCCATTATTGAATGGGACAAAAATTACTGCGTGATCGAATGGAATACTGCCGCCGAGAATATTTTCGGATATTCACGCAAAGCGGCAATGGGAAAGCATGCCAGTTTCATCATTCCCAATTTAAGCAAGGAAGCGGTCGACGCACTATTCGTCAAACTGATTGCAGGTAAAGGTGCAACAAAAAGCATCAGCAAAAATGTTCGTGCCGATGGAGCAATCATCACATGCCAATGGCGCAACGCACATATTATTGACAAGAGCGGACATGCCGGACGCCTTGTTTCAATGGGCGAGGACATCTCGGAAAAACAAAATGCCGAGGAAGCATATCGACTTTCACAAGCAAAATTTGCCAGTGCTTTCCATGGAAGTCCTGACTACATGACCATCAGCCGCATGAGCGATGGCGTTCTGGTTGATGTCAACGCTGCATATGAGAGATTCACCGGGCTCGATCGTCAATATGCGATCGGGAAATCCACCCTTGCACTAAACCTTTGGTTTAATCAATCCGAGCGAGCTGCGCTGGTCGAAAAACTAGATGCCCAAGGTGTTGCTCGCGATTTTCCTGTCAGTTTGCGTACGAGGAATGATGAAATCCGTGCTTGTCTGGTTGATGCAAATACATTCAATGTCGGAAACGAAACGCATATGCTGGCGGTTGTTCGTGATGTAACAGACCAACGTCGCATGGAACAACAAAAAGCCGAAGTGGATCGTGTGCTGCTACGACTCGCGCAAGGTATTCAAGGAATGGCAAGCGAATCATTTTTTGAACTGCTGGTGACCGATCTTGCTACCGCACTAGGTACTGATCGTGCTTTCATTGGACTATGCAAAACTGATGCGCCCAACCGCATTCATACCATTGCCGCATTCACCAGAAATCGACTTACCAATAATTTTGAATACAGCATTAGCGGCTCGCCATGCGAACATATTCTTTCAGGTGAAATCAGTGTATTTCCCAAAGACATACAAACACTCTTTCCTCAGGATGCCGCACTTGCCGAACAAGGTTGGGAAAGCTACGCAGGTGCACCGATCCGAGACAATGCCGGCAACTCGATTGGCGTTCTGGCCGTTATGGATGCACACCCACTCAGCAACCCTGATTTAGTAAAATCATTACTGCAGGTATTCAGTGAACGCGCTTCATCAGAGTTGGAACGAAAACGGAATGAAGAGGCATTACGCAACAGTCAGCAGCAGTTTTCCGCGATGTTCCATGCCTCACCGGTTCCGATGCTCCTGTTACGCTTCGGCAGCGACCAGCACATCCTGGATGTGAATCGTGCTTTCGAGATGCAATTTCATCGCAAGCAGAGTGAAACCATCGGCAGAAACACCTTGCAAATATCATTCTATTGCGATCCGAATGACAGGCAATTGATTCTCGATACCCTCAAACAAAAAAAGCACATTGATCGTTATGAGACATGGGTAAATTTAGGCGATGGCAGCAAAGCCTTGATACAAATGTCCGGCAATATATTCGATATCGCCGGTGAAGAATTTACTATTCTGACGGCTATCGACATCACTGAAAAGCACTTCATCGAAAATGAAATTCTGGAAGTGAATGCGAATCTTGAACACCACGTTGCCGAGCGTACTGAAGAACTGCAAAAGGCAAATAAAGAATTGGCCGCCACATTAAACACACTCAATCTGGCACAAGAAGAGTTGGTGCGCAGCGAAAAGCTGGCAGCTCTCGGATCATTAGTCGCCGGCATCGCGCATGAGTTGAATACACCGATCGGCAATAGTTTGATGGTGGCAAGCACGCTGGCCGATAGAACGCGGAGTTTTTCTGAAAGCTATGCAAACGGCCTCAAGCGTTCTGCCCTCGAAAGCTATATTGAGGATAGCGCGAAGGCCAGTGATATCCTTGTGCGCAATTTATACCGGGCAGCTGATCTTGTAACGAGCTTCAAACAAGTCGCTGTCGATCAAACAAGCTCACAACGCCGCGTGTTTTCATTGTCGGAAGTCACTTCGGAAATCATCATGACGCTCTCCCCAACATTGAAAAAAACATCCGTCAATGTCATGCAAAGCATACCCACTGCCATACGAATGGACAGCTACCCGGGGCCGCTTGGGCAAGTCGTGAACAATCTTGTCAATAACGCACTACTGCATGGATTTGAGGGCCGTAACTCCGGCACGATTTCCATCGTTGCGCAATCAACTGCGGAAGACTGGATAGAACTGATCGTCAAAGACAATGGAGTCGGCATCCCTGCTGCCAATTTGAGTCGCATATTCGACCCGTTCTTCACGACCAAACTCGGTGCAGGCGGCTCAGGATTGGGGCTGAATATCACGCATACTTTGGTTACCAGCTTGCTTGGTGGGCGGATTCAGGTGCAAAGCGAAGTGGGAATTGGTACAAGCTTCATTATTTCATTGCCAACCACCGCCCCTTTGAGAGATCATAATGAAGCCGTCAATAACTGATGCATCACAAGTCTGCAGTTTTATACAACATTGCAGTCATGGGCTCAGGATATCGTTATTTGATTTCTTAAATTAGTACGGGTGACGCAATGTTTTTTTTCAACCGAAAAGCAAACAAGAGAACGACACAGCGTTTTAGCGCCATTCCCCTTCTCACAAAAACGGAAGAAGAGTTTTTCATTCGTTTATGCCGAGCTTTGCCGACTTGTTATATTTTCCCAAAAGTGGCAATCGCGGCGCTGCTGGAACCAAAAGATCAAGACGAACGCTCGCGTAAGACCGGCATTTCCGACATGCCTGAGAAAATTGTGGATTATGCAATTTACGATGGTGATCTGAAACCCGTTTGTGTGATCGATCTCGGCAGTCACACTTCAAAAGCTGAAGCAATCGCAGGACACCATGATTACTTCAAGGGTACCGGAATAAAAAACATTCGTTGTGAATCCCGAGCAGGACTCTCTGCTGAGCAAATCAGCAAAACGATTTTGCCGTTATTGAAACCTGTTACGCCGAGAATGGAATCCGAAACCTATCTAGGTGCTGCCACAGTGCAGATGATTTACCAGGCCGATCCAGTACCAAGCAATATCAAAGGCCTCTCCCTTTCTGCGCTTGACCAGCTCACGCCAAACAAGGTGCTGCAAAACACTTTCCCGCATATCTGGCAGCGCATTTGCCTGTTCGCTCCCGATCCAAAACATCTGCATCGTTATCTGGATACCTTGACGATGCAGGATCGCGGTGAAAAACGCGCCGGCTTTTCTCTGGAAGTGATGAAAGAGATCACCGAAATCAAAGCAGCCAATGAAAGATTTTTACGTAACGCGGATGCAAACTGGCACACTGGTTTTGTTAATCTGTAATTGCAAACCTGCTTTATAGCGGTGAATTAAGTATCCGTTAAAATTTATCCCTGCCGTTATTTCCAGTCTCCGCGCAGTGCCAATACCTGCTGCTGCAGGTATTCCGGTGTCGCTGCCGCAGGCTCAACCGGCACTCCGACCACCAAAGACAATTTCGAAAAAAGCCCGCGTTTGAACGAACGCTCAAATGGGTTGCCTTCAGCGCGCGATAACGTGCTTCCCCATAAACCACGCAAGGCCATTGGTATGACAGGCACAGGCGAACGATCGATGATTTTCTTGACGCCGCCTTTGAATTCATTCATCTCGCCGGTACTGGTCAACTTCCCCTCAGGGAAAATACACACCAGATCTCCTTCGTGTAATGCTTGTGCAATATCGACGTAAGCGCGTTCCATCAGCCATGGATCTTCCTTTGCCGGTGCAATCGGAATCGCTTTTGCCGTCTTGAAAATCCATGACAACACCGGCATCTTGAAAATGCGGTGATCCATGACGAAACGTATGGGGCGCGGGCTGGCAGCCATGATGACGATTGCATCGACGTAGCTGACGTGATTGCAGACCAGTACAGCCGCTCCCGAGGCCGGGATACGATCGGTATCAAGGGTACGCACGCGATGTATCGTATGGATTAACAACCACGCGATAAAACGCATCAGGAATTCAGGCACGAGCGAGAAGATATAAATCGCAACCAAGGCATTCAGGATTGCTGTCGTCAAAAAAATCTGCGGTATGGTAAAACCAAAGCTGAGCAAGACCATCGCAACCAGCGCTGATGTCACCATAAACAACGAGTTCAAGATATTCATGCCGGCAATGGTGCGCGATACATGACCAGGATCACAACGTGTCTGGATCAACGCGAACAATGGAACAATATACAAGCCGCCGAAAACACCAATCATCGCGCAGTCGAACAGGATATGCAGACTGCCATGCTGTGCAACGAATCCCCATATATCAACCGGCACTATATTGGCATACCGCAGGCTGGAAAAGAACAGATCCAGACCGAATACAGAGAGGCCGATCGAACCAAACGGCACCAGGCCGATTTCAATCTTGCGGCCGGACAAACGCTCGCACAACAACGATCCGGCACCAATCCCAAGTGAAAATGTCATCAACAATAAAATGAAGACACTGTGATCGCCATGCAAATAATTTTTTGCATAAAGTGGAAACTGCGCAATGATGATGGCGCCATAGAACCAAAACCACGAGTTGCCGAGCAAGGATAAAAATACCGTGCGGTTGTGACGCGAAAAACTGATGTTACGTATTGCTTCAGTCAACGGATTCCAGTTGATTTTCAGATTAGGTACAGGCGCTGGCGAAACGGGAATCCGTCGGCTGAGCAACCATCCGAGTACCGCGATCGCAAGCGTCCCGCCGGCGACCAGTTTGACACCAACTGATGAATACATCACGAGAAACGCACCCAACACTTCTCCCATCAAGATACCGACAAATGTGCCCATCTCGATCAGGCCATTACCGCCGATCAATTCTTCTTGCGCCAAGTGCTGCGGCAAGTATGCGTATTTCACCGGGCCGAAAAGCGTCGAATGCAACCCCATTCCGACTACCGCCGCTACCAGCAACCACAAGCTGTGTGTCATCCAACCGACTGCCGCCACCAGCATGACGGCAATTTCGAATACCTTCACAAAGCGCGCCAACCGCGCTTTATCAAACTTGTCTGCTATCTGCCCGGCAGTGGCAGAGAACAACAGGAAAGGCAAAATAAATAAACCCGGTATCAATTGATTCAAGAATCCAGGGTCGATAGTCGTCCAGTTCAAAGCCTGATACGTGATGATCGTGATCAAAGCTGTCTTGAATACGTTGTCATTGAATGCGCCGAAAAATTGTGTCCAGAAAAAAGGAGCAAATCGACGTTGCGTGAGTAATGAGAATTGACTGGATTGACTCATGGAGATCTCAAGTTGGAAGTTGTGCAAATTTATCGGCGCAGGCACTGACCATTTGTACGGGCCATTTTCCCAAAAGTACAGAGAATTTATGGATTCACAAACTTATTTCGGATATGAAAAAGCCGTCCAGGATGTACATCACCATGAACGGCTCGGCATTAAACCACAACGCAATTATTCAGCATTTTCCTCGCTAGGCCAATCGCGGATATAGGCTTTCAGCATTTTGTTTTCAAAGCTTTGCGCTTCAAACACAGCTTTGGCCACATCGTAGAACGAGATCACACCCATCAGCACCTTGGCATCGACCACCGGCACATAACGCGCATGCCGCTCCAGCATCAGGCGGCGCACTTCATTGACTTCCGTGTCCGGCGTAATCGTGATGGGATGGTCATCCATATGCTTGCGCACGGTGCCGCTGCCGACCGATCCGTTATTGGCGTGCAGTGCCTTCATGACCTCACGAAAACTCAGCATACCGACCAGTTCGCCATATTCCATCACCACCAACGAGCCAATGTCCTTTTCTGCCATCGTGCTTACGGCATCGGCAATCGGGCTGTCAGGCTTGACGGTATAGAGGATATCGCCTTTGACTTTCAGGATTTCGGATACTTTCATGGCTCACCTCGCGTAATAGTCGTAGTTGTTGTTCTTACATCTGCAATGTAGCTTAACTGGCGCAAAAAATCTAGGCGAACCGCATTACGCCAATCCGCAACATTCAGTGCTACGATTCTTAAAACAGCGTCATCATTCATCTTATTATAGTTCCCAGGATAAAAACGATATGAGCGCACCCAAATATCCAGCCTTTGACACGCTTGCCTTGCACGCAGGTGCAGCGCCCGACCCTGCAACTGGCGCGCGTGCAACGCCGATCTATTTGACGACATCGTATGTCTTCAAAGACTCCGACCACGCCGCTTCACTTTTCAACATGGAACGATCAGGCCATGTTTATTCCCGCATCTCCAACCCAACCAATGCCGTATTGGAAGAACGCATTGCAGCATTGGAGGGTGGCGTCGCAGGCATTGCAACAGCAAGCGGTCAAGCAGCGATGCATCTTGCATTGGCAACAATTGCAAGCGCAGGTTCGCATATTGTTGCTTCGCGTGCACTGTATGGCGGCTCGCACAACTTGCTCGCTTACACCATGAAGCGTTTCGGTATCGACACTACTTTTGTCGATCCGCGCAACCTGGATGCATGGCGCAATGCAATACGGCCCAATACAAAAATTCTGTTTGGAGAAACTTTAGGCAATCCCGGGCTCGATGTCCTTGATATTCCACAAATCGCCGCCATTGCGCATGAGCACTACTTGCCGCTGATGGTCGATTCGACGTTTACCACGCCTTATCTGTTGCGTCCTTTCGATCATGGGGCAGATCTGATTTTTCATTCGGCGACTAAATTCTTGTGCGGTCACGGCACGGCAATGGGTGGACTGCTGATCGATGGCGGCACGTTCGATTGGCAACAAGCATATGAAAAGACCGGTCACTTTGCAGAATTATGCGAACCGTATGATGGCTTCCACGGCATGGTGTTTTCTGAAGAATCCACTGTTGCGCCCTTCTCGCTGCGCGCAAGACGCGAAGGCTTGCGCGATTTCGGCGCCGTGATGAGTCCGCATAATGCGTTCGCAATATTGCAAGGAATTGAGACGCTTGCATTGAGAATGGACAGGCATGTCGCCAACACGCGCAAAGTCGTGGAATTCCTGGCAGCCAATCCTGCTGTCGAATCGGTATCGTATCCGGAACTCACGTCGCATCCGGATTATGCATTGGCCAAAACCTTGCTGCCAAAAGGCTGTAGCGCCGTATTTTCATTCAGCATCAAGGGTGACCGCGCCGCTGGTAGACGTTTTGTCGAATCGCTGAAAATCTTTTCGCATCTCGCCAATGTCGGCGATGCCAAGTCGCTGGTCATTCATCCGGCATCAACCACGCATTTCCGTGTGCCAGCGGAACAACTGGCAGCCGCAGGTATCACAGAAGGCACAATGCGCCTGTCAGTTGGTCTTGAAGATGTCGATGACTTGATTGAAGATTTAAGTCGCGGCTTGAAAGCAGCCCAGAAAGGCGCTTGATATGCTCGTCACTATTCAAGAACATGATGCCTATTGCTACACCGGCGGCAAAGCGTTCGATGCGGCGCTGCCTACTGCTGTTTTTATTCATGGCGCGCAGCATGATCACTCTGTCTGGATACTGCAGACACGATATTTTGCGCATCATGGATTCGGCGTACTCGCGGTAGATCTCCCGGGACATGGACGCAGCAAAGGTACGGCACTCACCAGCATCGAAGCGATGGCTGATTGGTTGCTCGCCGTACTTGATGCTGCAGGCGTGCAAAAAGCAACGTTGATTGGCCACAGCATGGGTTCATTGATCGCACTGGAAACCTGTGTCAAGGCTCCACAACGGATATCCAAGCTGGCTTTGGTCGGAACTGCCTATCCAATGAGCGTATCGCCAGCATTACTTGATACCGCCAAGAATGACGAGCCTGCAGCAATCGATATGGTCAATATCTGGTCACATTCATCCATCGCGCAAAAACCAGCCAGCCCCGGACCGGGATTCTATGTAATGGGTGGAGCGCAGCGCTTGATGCAACGTATCTCACAAATTAATCCTGATCACGTTTTTTATACCGATTTTTCCGCTTGCAATAATTATGCGAATGGTGAGACCGCAGCAAAATCCGTGGCATGTCCCGCGTTATTTTTATCGGGGAAGCAGGATGTCATGACGCCATCCAAATCGACTGCGACACTCGTCAAGGCGATACCACACGCAACTATGGTTAAAGTAGAAAATTGCGGCCACGATCTGATGGCGGAACAGCCTGATGCCGTTCTGGATACCTTGTTTGCATTTGCAAGAAAATAAGACTAACGAATTACATTGAGATGCGTATTTATAGGGAGGAATATTGTGAACACCGATATTAAACAATACAAAAGCTTTGCCGAATTCTACCCATTCTATTTAAGCCAGCATGCCAATCGCACATGCCGCGCTCTTCATTTCATCGGGTCGACTCTCGTACTGATCTGTTTTGCGGAAGTATTTATCACAGGTAGCGCATGGTGGCTGCTCGGCATGCCAATTTCCGGTTATGGCTTTGCATGGATCGGCCATTTCATGTTTGAAAAAAACCGGCCCGCCACATTTCAGTATCCGCTCTATTCACTGATGGGAGATTGGGTCATGTATTGGCAGCTGTGGATAGGAAAAATTGCGTTTTGATTTGTTAGGCGCTCCCAATCAGCGTTGATAAAAATGTTCCGCTAATGTCTGATTCAACCCTTGCTCAATCGCTGTCTCAACTTGCCTGGCCAATGCATTATTGGCAGGCGCATTAAACACAAAGAGCCGATAAACATCCGCCAGTTTCAATTGTTCAGGATTGGCTAGCAAGATCCAACGATCCAATCCTTCCGTAATGTGCTTGCCCCATTGTGCATGCAGCGGCACTTCCGGTTTGTAGCAACCGACCCAGCCGGCATCCAGCATTTTTTGCAGCAGTTTTTCCGCCTCGTCAAACCCGAGCCGCGTTTTGGCGCGGATCTTGGTGACATTGACTTCTGCAGTTGAAGCAGACGTTCTGGCATCATACAAAACCTGCAGCACCACCATCGCATCGATAAATGCACTGCCGGGTGACTCCACTTTCCACCAACGTTCATATTTCACAACCGGCAATGCCGCTGCCAGCACTGCACCTACCAAGGTAATCATCCAGAACAGATAAATCCAGACCAGAAAAATCGGTATCGCCGCGATCGCGCCATACACCATGGTATAGGTAGGGAATTTTGTGATGTAGACCGCAAATAACCGCTTTGCAATTTCAAAGGCAACGGCTGCCAGCAAACCTCCCCAAGCGGCATCGCGCCAATCCACCAGACGATTCGGGATCACCACATACAGCAAGGTATATGCACCTGTCGTCAGCAGAATGGATGCACACGTAGAGAATACAGCGCTGACCAGTGAAATCGGCATGACGACACCATGCGTCGCCTTGAACAGATTTGATGTGAGCGTGATCGACATGCCGATCAAAAGCGGACCAAGCGTTACGGTAGCCCAATATACTAAAACGCTGCGCGACAATGGACGCTTGGTCTTGACGCGCCAAATCTGGTTAAACACGCGCTCGATCATGCGCATTGTCGTGATAGCAGTCACGATCAGCATCACACTGCCAATTGCCGACACCCCTTTTGACTTGGATGCAAATAAGTTGAGGTAGTAAAGAATGGTGTCAGCGATCGCCTTGGGCATCAGATTCTGGATGAAATACGCCTCTAGCGATGTGCGAAAAGTATTGAAAATCGGAAATGCCGTAAATATGGCGAATGCAATGGTGACCACTGGCACTAATGCCAAAACCGTCGCAAATGTCAGACTGCCCGCCACTTGCGGTAAATGTTCTTCGTTTACCCGGCGGACCGCAAATTGATACAGGTTACGTACCTGCGACCAAGTCAGGCCGCGCAGTCTTTCTATTTTTGTTGATAACATTTGGCGATTGGCGAAACGAATATGGATGGATAAAGCGCCCTATAATATCAATTATGATGACACGCAACCTTACTATTCTCGTTTTGTTCTATTCCCGTCACGGCTCCACCAAAAAACTGGCGGAACTGATTGCGCAAGGTATTGAAAGTGTACCCGGTTGCGATGCACGGCTTCGTACTGTGCCGGCGGTATCCACTGTAGCGGAAGCAACCGAGCCAGATATCCCTGTGGAAGGCGCGCCTTATGTCGAATTGGGTGATCTGGAACAATGCGATGGCTTGGCATTAGGCTCACCAACCCGATTCGGCAACATGGCATCGGCCATGAAATACTTTTGGGATGGAACCTCGGCACAGTGGCTGTCCGGGACCTTGAGCGGGAAACCTGCTTGCGTTTTTACGTCAACCGGTAGTCTGCATGGCGGTCAGGAATCGACGTTGCTGTCCATGATGCTGCCGCTTCTGCATCACGGCATGATCGTGCTTGGCGTGCCTTACACACTGCCAGAACTGATGACGACCGAATCAGGCGGCACGCCGTACGGAGCAAGCCATTGGTCCGGCCTGAACGGCTCGCATCCAATTTCGAATGACACGAAAACACTCGCCATCGCACTCGGGCGGCGCTTGGCGGAGACAGCACAAAAGTTACGGAGTGCCTGATGCAAACTTCTGCGCAAAAATTTTATTACTACGGGGCCGTCGGCAGTCTGCTTGCACTCATCGCTTTATGCGTCGCATGGGAATTGGTGCTTGCACCTTTGCGTCCCGAAGGCTCCTGGATGGTTTTGAAAGTGCTGCCTCTGCTGGTTCCGTTACGCGGTGTATTGAAACGTGATGTCTATACCTTGCAATGGACATCGATGTTGATCCTGATTTATTTCACCGAAGGGATCGTCCGTGCAACCAGTGACAGGGTATGGCTATCCGCCATGTTGGGATGGGTGGAGGTAGTGTTAGTGTGCATCTATTTCTTCTGCACGATCCTCTATCTGAAGCCGTATAAAAAAGCAGCCAAGGAATTGGCAAAGCAAGCCATTCAAAAAGCATCAACATCGAAATGAGCCAATTCTTAAATGACTGCCGCAAATCAATCGGTACAGATTATGTACTGACGAATGAAACAGATATCGCGCCCTATTTGACCGACTGGCGTCAACGCGCAACCGGCAAAGCGCTTGCCATCATCAAGCCAGGATCGACGCAAGAAGTTGCCATCATCGTCCGACTGTGCAACCAATATCACATACCGATCGTGCCACAAGGTGGCAATACCGGATTGGTGCTCGGCAGTATCCCCGACTTGCAAGGCAATGCGATTGTGCTGTCGCTGACTCGGCTCAATCGTATTCGCAATGTCGATGCCATCAACAATACGATGATGGTAGAGTCGGGCTGCATTCTGCAAAATGTGCAACAGGCGGCAGCTGATGCTGCGCGACTATTCCCCCTCTCCCTTGCAGCGGAAGGCAGTTGCACCATCGGCGGCAATTTATCGACCAATGCCGGCGGTACTGCGGTGCTTCGATATGGCAATGCGCGCGATCTTTGCCTCGGCCTCGAAGTAGTGACCGCACAAGGCAACATATGGAATGGCTTGCGCGGGCTGCGCAAAGACAATACCGGTTACGATCTGCGTGATTTGTATATCGGCGCAGAGGGAACACTTGGCATTATCACTGCCGCCGTGCTGAAGCTTTTCCCGCAGCCGCAAGCGCAGTTGACTGCACTCGTCGCCATGCATACACCTGACGATGCACTTAAATTGCTGTCGCTCGCACAAGATCATTGCGGTGCGCTACTGACAGGTTTTGAACTGATGTCCGATTTTTGCCTGAAGCTTGTGCATCAACACTTCCCCGCCATCCGCATGCCGTTTCCTCAAGCGTCTGCACAATATGTGTTGATGGAATTGTCGGACAATGAATCCGCCGAGCATGCAGCCACCATGTTCGAACAGGTCATCACCAGCGGATTGGAACAAGGCATTATCCACGATGCTGTCGTCGCGACTTCCATCGCACAATCACAAGCTCTATGGCAACTACGTGAGCATATTCCGTTGGCTCAGGCGCAGGAAGGAAAAAACATCAAACACGATATTTCGATACCGATCTCACACATTGGCGAATTTATTTCAGCAACTGATCATCAACTGCATGATCAATTTCCCGGCTGCCGCATGGTGACCTTCGGCCATCTGGGCGATGGCAATCTGCATTACAACGTTTCAGCACCAGAGGGAGAACAGAACGATGCCTTCATTGCGCGTCAATCCGATGTCAACCGTGTTGTGCATGACAGCGTTCATCAATTCGGTGGCTCGATTTCAGCCGAGCATGGGTTGGGTGCTTTAAAGCGTGATGAGATACGTCGCTATAAATCCGACGTTGAAATCCAGCTTATGCAATCCATCAAACACGCGTTCGATCCGTCAAACATCATGAATCCTGGCAAAGTTCTTTAGGGAAACTCTGATTAAGTGTAGCGAGCAATGCAAGCTGGAGTTAAGAAGCGCAGCTGTACGGTGAGCATCGCGGGCTCCGGTTTGCGGCGCGCAGTAACTTAATCAAAGTTTCTTTAATAAAAATTCCAAATTAGATATATGCGCCGACTCCTATTTGCCTCTTTATTGCTTTCCTTTTCTTTCCCTGCACTTGCCGTCTACAAATGCGAAGCCGGCGACAAAATCACCTATAGCGATGCACCTTGTGCTACAGGGAAGTCTGTTGATTTAGGAAATAAAACCAGTACGAGCGCTGCATCGGATATCGCTAAAGCCAAGGAACAGAATACGCAGGAAAAAAAACAACTGAAAGAGCTTGAAACTGCACGCCATAAAAGAGAAGCTGCAGAAGACAAACAGCAAGAAAAGCTGATGAAAACCGCCGCCGGCAAAAAGAAAAAGTGCGCTTCATTGGAACTGAAGAAAAAATGGAGCAATGAAGATGCTGCAAACGCGAGTGTGAAAAAGCAGGAAAGCGCAAAACGAAAAGTGCACCGTGCAGAGGAAAAATATGAGTTGGAATGTGGAAAACGCTAACCATGCATCAGTCACAATTTTCACTCCAGCACCTATCCAGCCATTGTTATTACCTGCCATTAAGTTATGTCATCAACAATTCATAAAAAAACGTTATGGTTTATAAATAGTATGGACTACAAATAGTAACCAAAAGTAAGGCATATGCCATGAATATGTCATTGATTTGTTACGTATGACACACTAAGATGGTTACATACCCCATAAATATGGCATTGATTCTCAAATGCAAAAATGGCAATGTCTGTGATGTAACATGTTTTAAGATTTCTTTATGCTATAGCCCTAATGCAGTAAGGCAATTTCTAGAAGTGTGCGCAAAATATTATTGGATTTATTGCCTTGTAGAATTTTCAGCAGCATCTACATTCGATGCAAATGTGTGAGCTGAATTCTCATTCTTTAAATTGATTAAAACGGATTCTCATATGTTGCCAAAGACACCCTCCTCGCAAATTAGTGTTGCGATAGTTGAAGATGATGCGATAACAAGAAAGATCCTTTCTGCTGTAATCGAATCCGACTCCGGCTTGCAATTATTGGCATCATTTGAGAATGTCACAAGTGCATTGGCATGGCTCGAAACGGCATGCGCTGATGTGGTACTGGTTGATTTGCGCTTGAAAGATGGCTTGGGTATTGAAGTCATACGATCATGCACTCGATACCATCCAGCATGTGACGCGGTTGTTCTAACCTCTTCCAGTGAAGATAAAGACGTTGCTGAATGTATAGCAGCCGGCGCTCGTGGATACTTGCTGAAAGAAGACGGCGCATGCCAAATCGTACGTGCGATACAAGAATTACGGTTTGGCGGTTCTCCAGTCAGCCCGTTGATTGCTCGTAAAATCCTGGATCAATTAAGAAATACCGAAAAAGTAAAAGTAACAGCAACTGAAGAAGAAAAAAATCTTCTTTCCAAACGTGAAGTAGCTGTTCTGCAATTGATCGCACGAGGATGTACTTATGAAGAAATTGCGCAGAACTTGTCAATTTCAATCATGACTGTGCAAAATCATATCAAGAGTATCTACAGCAAGCTGTCGGTGAACTCACGTGGCAAAGCAGTTTTTGAAGCCCAGCAACGTGGTCTTTTGGAACAACAGAATTAATTTACATTGATTGCTTTCTTAATTCCCTTCAATGTCTCGATAGCGCTGTCATAATCAAATTCGGCAGTTTGCTCGACCAACGTCCCGACAAGATTTTTTATTGCACCAATCCCGAATTGACGCTGCAATGACACCGCCATATCGACCGCCTCTATACTGCTACCTGCCAGCGATGCATCCAGCGCATCAATGGCTAGCAAGACTGCTTTAATATCGACCGGCACAGCGTTTGCTGCAAGAGGCTCTGCTACTTGGGTATTGGATTGACTTGCAAGCGCGCCGATCGCTGCAATCGCTTTTTCGAATCCGGCTTCGAAGGCATCAATAAGAGGCGGGCAAGCTTCGAATCGCTGCTCTCGCAGTGCCGTCTCAAGGGACTCGGCGATACCTGGCAAGTCTGCAATCTCAAAGGTGGCAGTCAAGCCTTTCAGGGTATGTATCAGGCGCTCAGCGTCTGCCCATTCGGCATGATCAAACAAGCGGCGCAACTCGGTAGTACTCGATTGATAACGCTGATGAAACTGCAGCAGCAGCTTTCGTAACAAGCCGCTGTTATTGTTCACACGTTTCAATGCAGCCTTCAAGTTCAAGGGAGGCAATTCCGCTGGCAACAAATCTGCGGCATCTACAATCGGAATGGTATTAACGACCTGCACATGCGTTACGCTCTTATGCTCACGCACCTTGATCCAGCGCGCCAATGTGGCTATCAGCTGCTTCACATCAATCGGCTTGGTCAGATAGTCATTCATTCCCGCATCCAGGCAGGATCGCCTTTCGTGTGACATTGCATTCGCTGTCAGGGCGATGATAGGAAGCCGGTCTGCAGTAACATGCTCACGTATCTTCCGAGTCGATACCAGTCCGTCCATCACCGGCATTTGCATATCCATTAGCACGGCGTCATAACGGCCCGGTTCGGCCAACACTTTATCAAGTCCGATTTGCCCATTTTCTGCAAGCTCGGTCGACACGCCAATTTGTTGAAGCAATTCCGCGACGATTTGCTGGTTGACCTCGTTGTCTTCTACTACCAGCACATGTGCACCGTCCAGACGCAATGACTGGGTTGTACCGTCCATCAGCACTGCGGCACCCGGCACTTCCTCGCCCATTCCAAACCATGCCGTAAAATGAAATGTGCTTCCCTGCCCGAGCACACTCTCGGCCCAAATCGTGCCGTCCATCAGTTCGACCAAGCGCTTGGCAATGGATAATCCCAATCCTGTGCCGCCATATTTACGTGTAGTCGATCCTTCAGCCTGGCTAAATGCGTGAAAGAGCTTGGCGATCTGTTCTTTCGTCATGCCGATGCCGCTATCTTGAACCGAGAAGCCAAGCTGTATGCGGTTTCCGCTTTGTTCCAACCAAGATGCGCTCAAAGTTACTCCGCCCGATTCGGTGAACTTGATGGCGTTGTTAAGCAGATTGGTGAGGATCTGGCCCAACCTCAGCGAATCACCGATCAAGGCTTGAGGTACTTGCGGCGCAATCCGGATATTGAGCGAAAGACCTTTCTCTTCCACTTTGTGGTTGACGACTGTCACCACAGTGTCCACTACGCGACTCAAGGTGAAATCTGCTTGTTCAAGATCGATCTTGCCAGCTTCAATTTTCGAGAAGTCCAGAATATCGTTAATCAGGCCCAGCAAAGAACTACCGGCTCGATGAATCTTGGTGATGTAATCGCGTTGCCGTTCATTCAGCGTAGTACCAAGCGCCAGATGGCTCAACCCGATAACAGCATTCATTGGCGTACGAATCTCATGACTCATATTCGCCAGAAAAATTGATTTCGATTGCGTCGCTTCTTCTGCTCGCACTTTTTCCAGCACCAGCTCTTCTTCAACACGTTTACGCTCGGCGATTTCAATACTCAAAGCACGCGTCCGCTCGCCGACGCGATCCTCGATCTCGTTATAAACCTGGGCATTTTCGATCGCAATTGCCGCCTGCAATACCAACAATTCAAGCGTCGACACATGTGCCGGTGTGAACGCGCCTACTGCCAGTCTGTTTTCCAGATAAAGTATGCCGACCAATTCGCCTTGCTTGAGGATCGGCATGCATAATAACGATCGCGGCAAATACGTTGTGACATACGGATCGGTAGCGAAATTTGCAACGTCTCCACTCGCATGAATTGCATCGGCAAGCAATACCGTCTCACGCGTGCGCACGACATAGCTGACAATCCGCTCAGGCAGCTTGTCCGGATTAACATCAGTCAGCTCCATCAGCACCACAATCTCAGGCTCGCCACTACGCGAGCCCGCTCTGACTTCAGCGGCCAGCTGCATCGCATCATTGCGCATCAAGAGCAAACATCCCTGCTCCGCTCCCGCCGTCTCCATGACAATGCGAATCAAGGTATGCAGCAACTTGCCAAGCTGAATTTCACCTGAAATGGCTTGATAGGCCTTGAGCATCGCCATGGAATCAAACTGCAAACCAATCGCATTGCTGGTACGTCTCTCGGAAGCACTACGCGGGAACTCGCGATCCAGTTCCGTCAGTTTGCCATGCGCCCCCCACTTCAGATAGCTGGCACGCGCCTGTGCCAGATACGCGGCGGCAGTCATAGCGAAACCACGCGTACGATAAAAACGCGCAGCCAATTCACAAGCAATCGCTTCATTTTGCAGAAAGCCGTTGTCGCGCGCAGAAAGAATCGCCTCCTCATAAAAATACTCGGCGTCGATTTCGCGTCCTTCAATACGAGCCAACTCGGCGGCAACGAGGCAATAACGATTCTGATAGCTCGCCGGGCAGTTTTCCGCCGAATGCTTTAGCTTGCCCAGCTGGTTATTGATTGTCTGCTTGAATATTTCCTGGCGATCCGCATCCACCTGGTTGTAAAGTGAAGCCAGCGTCAGCGCATAATAAAAATGATGCGTTGTCATTGACGCCAGCGCCTGCAAGGTCGCCGTCACTTTACTCGCCGCTTCTGCTGCAATCAGTGCATCGTCGTAGCGCCCGAATATGAAATGCACCATTTGTTGCATGACATGATAGTGCGCAATTGCATACCCATAATCTGCCTTGATAAGCATCGCCAGGTAATCGATATCACAACCGTCCATCGTCACACCCTGCACTCTCGTGATACCTTGCTCAATAATTCTGAGCAGGTAATCTGCATAGGGGTAACGCGTTTGGTGAGCGAATTCCAGATACGTTCGCAAGATTGTTTGCACTTCTTCCAGCGTCTTGCCTGACTCCCAGTTCAACCACACCAGAGCATCGTAACTTCCTGCATAGAACAATATGTTGCCAACCTCGCGACAACTGATAATGGCTTCTTCCAGTGTCGCAAAGCACGCCGTCATCGGTTGCCGCTTCACTTGCAACGCATAACCATGTATGTACAACAAGCGTCCACGAACCTTGATATCACGGAAGCGCGCATTCAGCCGCAACGACATTTCGGAAAATTCAAAGCCAGTCGCGATATCGCCAAACATACCTGCAACGATCAAGCCATAGTTACTATAGATAACGCACGAATCAGCCGTGTTTCCATGTTTCAGGGATAAATTCAGCGCCTTCATAAGGATCGATGGAACCAATGCTGGACGCACGCTGTATGCGGCAGTCAGCAAGTCGGTCATCAATCCGATGATCATCGAGACTTCCAGGTTATCGACAAGCGGCAGCTCCATGAGATCTGCAATACGCTTGCCGGCCAACTGGCGAGTCAACTCTTGGCGAGCCGGTTCGACGCTTTCCATCAACTCTTTATCTGTCTCCGGAAATGACACGCCATACAGATGCAAAGCCTCAAGCCCAAGTACCAATCCTTGGCCAATCCTGCTCGTGACAAGATACATGCGCATCTGTAACCGGCAAACCCGGACGCGATCGGTCTCGCTACGCACGTTATCAAGAATTAAATCGAATAGCGCCTCAGCCTCTACAAAATGGCCCAGGACAATATCGCAATCTGCATATTCTTGAATAAGTGAAAACGTCTCTTCGTATCGATCCTCTGACCAAGCATGAGGCGGTAATAGCGCAGTAGCTTGCGCAAAAAAACTTTTAGCTGAAGCATACGCCGCAGATGCTTTCGCCTTCTTGCCTGCGCGAATATTCAGCTGGCATGCTATGTCGATTTCCTCTGACTCATGAATCAAGTCGAGACCGCTATTGAATTGATGTGCAACATCAAACACAGCGTCTTCATCCTCATCCTGTTCCATCAGAGCATGCAGCGCTCTGCCAATCGCCAAATGCATGCTTGATCTGACATCCCGAGCAATCATCGAGTAAGCGGCTTCATGGATGCGGTTATGGCCAAACTTGATGGCATCACCATTCCTCATCAACAAGCCGACGCGCAAGGCATCATTCAGCAACACTTCCACATTTCTTTCGGAACAACCGAAGGTTGCGCCAAGTGTAGGAATCGTGGCGCCGTTACCGAGACAAGCGAGATACTTCAAGAGATCCAGTGCAGCTGCCGGCAAGCGCTGCAGTTTTTCGACCATCAACTCAACCACGTTATCCGTAATGCCTTTGGCATGAATCCGTGCAATATTCCATTTCCAGGCACGTGACGGTTCAGCTTGTGTATCCAGCGTGAGCAGTTTCTCTTCATACAAAGTCAGAAGAAATTGTCGTGTAAAAAATGGATTGCCGGCTGTTTTTTCATGCACCAGTGTAGCCAGTGGCAAAGCACGTACGGAATCACATGACAACGTGTCGGTGATCAGGCTCGTCACATCCTCCAGCGTCAGTGCAGACAATGTAATTTCATGCACCAATCCTTTACGCTGGCGCAGTGACACAAGACTCAATGCCAGCGGATGCGCCTCATCAATTTCGTTCTGGCGATACGCTCCAATCAGGAGCAGATGACGCAATTCTGTCTCGGTCAACAGATAATCAATCAATTTCATGCTGCCGGCATCCACCCATTGCAAATCATCAAGGAACAACACGAGTGGATGCTGTGATTGTGCAATGGCGCTCACGAACTGACGAAATACTTCCAGGAAGCGATCTTGCGCCTCCTTAGCCGCGTATTCAGCCACAGCCGGCTGCGGACCAATGACAAATTCCAATGCCGGAATCACATCAATCAGCAACTGCCCATTTCCTCCGACTGCATGCAATATCGCGTCGCGCCAGTATGTGACCTGCTCTTCACTATCTCCCAGAATTTGGTGGACAAAACTTTGAAACGCTTTGACGAGCGACGCATAGGGAATATCGCGCCTGAACTGATCAAATTTCCCGACAAGATAAATGCCTCGCTTCTCGATGCAAGTCTTTTGAATCTCGCTCACCAGACTGGATTTTCCAACACCGGCATGCCCATTCACCAACAACAATTCCGTGTCGCCGACGATGCAACGATTGAGCGCTTGGCGCAAAATTTCGATTTCGCCATTACGTCCATAAAGTTTCTGCGGGATTTGCAGAATATCGTTTTGATCGAATTTGCCGAGAGTAAATTTTGGAATAGGACGGCCTTCACTGAGCGCCTGTTCACATTGCCGTAAATCCGCAGCCAAACCCTCCAGGCTTTGGTAACGATCTTCCGCATTTTTACTCATTAGCTTGAGTACGATATCGCTTACTGTCTGTGGAATATCGCTTCTGCGCTGGTATACCGGTGACGGCTGTCGCGCAATGTGTTGATGAACAAGTTCCATCTCATCGTCAGACTCAAAGGGTAAGGTTCCCGTTAAAATTTCGTAGAAAATGACGCCCAATGAATAGTAGTCGCTGCGATAGTCCACACCGCGATTCATGCGGCCGGTCTGTTCAGGGGAAATGTAGGCAACGTGCTGTTGATCAGCGGGCCAATCGAGAAATCTCGGTGCGGCGTCCTGGCGATTCAAGCTGGCCCAATCAAGCGCCGTAGTATTGATGCACCCGTGATATGGTCGCCCGCGATGCGATGCTTGAAGTGCTGCAATCGCTTGCCCGGCAAGCGCAAAGAAAGCCGTCAGCGATATTGAGCCCTTGTCTGACGCAGATTTCATGTTGAGAACCTAGAGTAAAAACCTTGAACGTTTCGAGCACTGCTGTCGTGCCCTTCGGTCACTTGGCATTTTCTTTGTCCTGCTAGCCGATTGCGTTTTTGATGGACTGCCGTACCTTGGCATATCGAATGCATGAATCAATTTTTTCATGCATTTGATAAGGAACAAGATAGATGCGGAAAAATCATCCTCAAATAACCAAACTCTCTTGATCAATGCAGAAAAATCATTTGCCACTATTACTTTGCCGGAAATGCAAAATTTTTCGGAAATTTGCATTTGAATTCGTACACCAGCGACATAATCTGACAAGAATCGCATTGTTCATCTGCAACATTACTTGCAGATAGTGCCCTATGTCAAACGAACTTGAACTGTATGAGCAGATTCCAACACATTGCTATTTGTTATAGGGAAGCACCGAAGGAAAAAGCTTGTGTGCGTGACTATTTCACGATATTTGGCGGGGGTAAAAAAACAAAAAGCCAAACAGAGAAGTTTGGCTAAAGTGCTTGATGGTCTGCCCAGCAGGAATCGAACCTGCGACCCTCAGCTTAGAAGGCTGATGCTCTATCCAACTGAGCTATGGGCAGCACGTAAAGCAGGTTGAATGATCGCTCAAAATGAAAAACGGGCTGTCAAAGACAGCCCGTTTTATTTTGGTCGGAGTACAAGGATTCGAACCTTGGACCCCCTGGTCCCAAACCAGGTGCGCTACCGGGCTGCGCTACACTCCGAGAGGAAAAGATAATACAGGATCACACGATCTTGGTCAATCTTTTACCTGTAAGGAAGAATTGCTTGAAACATTTCAATATTTATTGAATAATTAAATAATGAAGGCTAAAACAGCACCGAAAACATTCACCGAAACCAATGCTGTACGCGCATTATCGGCATTGGCTCAATCGACAAGATTGCGCATTTTCCGTGTTTTACTTATCGCAGGAAAAGATGGCATGCCCGCCGGCGTGCTGGCATCAACGCTCGACATTGCGCCATCGGCATTATCGTTTCATTTAAAAGAATTAACGCATGCAGGATTGATCCAGGCGCGCCAGGATGGTCGTTTTATTATTTATACAGCCAACTTCAGCGAAATGAATGCGCTCATCGGCTATATGACTGAAAACTGCTGCCAAGGCTCTGAATCCAGTTGCAGTATCGAATTCAAATCAAAAAAGACGTGACATAAAAACGCCTTCCTTATGTTTGATAGCAATTCGCTTTGTAGAGCATCTCAAATACTCACTCCATGAAAGAAATGTAATGAGCAATACAATCAATGTCCTGTTCCTCTGCACAGGAAACTCGGCGCGCAGTGTTCTCGCTGAATGTCTGTTGAACCACTTGGGTCAAGGTCAATTCCGTGCTTATAGTGCAGGAAGCCATCCGACCGGACGCGTTAATCCCTTTGCACTGGAAGTATTGCAAACGGCAGGTGTCAGTACTGATGGCGTACGTAGTAAAAACTGGGATGAGTTCGCGCAGCCAAATGCGCCGAAGATGAATTTGATTATCACAGTGTGTGACAACGCTGCCGGTGAGGTATGTCCATACTGGCCAGGTTCACCAGCGACGGCACACTGGGGCTATCCGGATCCGGCGGCAGTCGAAGGATCGGATGACGAAAAACGTAAGGCATTCTCAAATACGATGCATGCATTACGCAACCGCATTGAATTACTGATCAACCTTCCGCACACAAAACTGGATCAAATGTCGCTTCAACGCGAAGCACGTGCGCTGGCAACATCATGATGCGCCAACGACTTCTGGCTGAAGCACTCGGTACCGCTCTCCTGCTCGCCATTGTTGTCGGTTCCGGCATCATGGGAGAGCAGCTTGCCGGCGGCAATATCGCCATTGCATTGCTTGCGAATAGTCTGGCTACGGGTGCCGGCTTGTTCGTGCTGATCATGCTGTTTGGTGAAGTATCCGGCGCGCATTTCAATCCAGCCGTATCGCTGATCGCAACCTTGCGCGGCGATTTATCGCACAGACATTTGATCATGTACATTTTGGCGCAATTGGGCGGTGCAGTGATTGGCGTCTGGATTGCTCATGCGATGTTTGGCCTCGATTTGATGCAGGCTTCTGTCAAAGTGCGAAAAGGCACCAGCCAAATGTATGCCGAATTTATGGCGACGTTTGGCTTGGTGCTCACCATATTGGGTGCAAATCGTAAGAATCAACCGCTGGCTGCAGTAGCGGCAATGGTCGCGCTCTATATCACTGCTGCATATTGGTTCACTGCCTCGACTTCATTCGCCAATCCTGCCGTGACGTTTGCTCGTTCGCTGACAAACACGTTTGCCGGAATACGTTCGGAAGACGTTGTTGGTTTTATTGTTGCGCAATGTGCAGGCGCCATAACAGCCTTACTTGCGGCAAAACTGGTATTCAAAAAATCAACTTAGAGCGCCAATTTATCCGCAATACGACGTGCCATTGACTCAGCCATTTCTGCATTGATTGCTTCGACCATCACACGGATCAATGGCTCAGTCCCGGAAGGGCGAATCAACACCCGTCCCTTGTCGCCCAGCTCGGCTTCCACAGCGTTTTTTTCGGCAACCATTGCAACATTTTTCTGCCAGTCGAAACCTTGAGCCACTTTCACATTGATCAATGTCTGCGGATAAAGCGTGATCTCTTGCGTACATTCAGCGAGTGTTTTCCCACAGCGCTTCAATGCCGACAGTACTTGCAGGGCAGAGACAATCCCATCACCTGTAGTGTGTTTGTCGAGACATAGCAAATGACCCGAGCCTTCGCCGCCGAGTAGCCATCCACGCTCTTTTAACACTTCAAGAACGTAACGATCTCCCACTTTGGCGCGTGCAAAGCCGATACCCATTTGTTTGAATGCGACTTCCAGTGCCATGTTCGTCATCAGCGTGCCAACTGCACCTTGCACCGTTTCCGTCGCCATCCGATCCTTGACCATGATGTACAACAGTTCATCGCCGTTATAGATGCGACCGTCAGCATCGACCATTACCAACCGGTCGGCATCACCATCGAGCGCGATACCGACATCTGCATAATTGACGCGCACCGCGATCGACAATTCTTCCGGGTCTGTCGCACCAAAACCTTCGTTGATATTCAAACCGTTCGGCTGATTGCCGATGGTGATCACATCGGCGCCAAGCTCATGAAATACATGCGGTGCGATGTGATAAGCAGCACCGTGCGCGCAATCGACGACTATCTTGAGTCCACGCAAATCGAGCTCGTTCGGGAAGGTGCTTTTGCAGAATTCGATGTAACGGCCTTGTGCATCATCGAGACGCTTTGCCTTGCCCAATTTTTCTGATGATACGCATTCAATCGGCTGATCGAGAGCGGCTTCAATTGCAGCTTCGACCGCATCGGGCAACTTGTTACCTTGTGCGGAAAAAAACTTGATGCCATTGTCATAGTACGGATTATGCGATGCTGAAATCACCACTCCGGCAGACAAGCGCAATGCGCGCGTCAGATAAGCGACGGCAGGTGTCGGCATAGGACCAGCCAACATCACATCAACGCCCGCAGCAGCG
The DNA here is from genome assembly GCA_036560485.1 of Burkholderiaceae bacterium. Classification (GTDB taxonomy): domain Bacteria; phylum Pseudomonadota; class Gammaproteobacteria; order Burkholderiales; family Burkholderiaceae_D; genus DATBRC01. Next base: position 11,120 of record DATBRC010000055.1, on the reverse strand, counting down.
AAGCCTGCCTCAAGGGCTGCCTCCAGCATGTATCCGGAGATACGCGTATCTTTTCCAATCAGCACAGTCGCCTTGCCGGATTCTGATTGCGTGAGCACCTTGCCTGCCGCATAGCCCAATCGCATGACAAAGTCTGGAGTGATCGGCATCGTACCCACCCGTCCACGAACGCCATCGGTACCGAAATATTTGCGTGACATGTTTATCCCTGTTCTTAATTGCTGTTACTTTTATATTCTAGTTTAACCTTGTTCGGCTGCTTGCCATACCTTCAACGCATCGACCGTCTCAGCAACATCGTGCACACGCAAGATACGCGCACCGTGTGCAACTGCAGCCAATGCCGCAGCAATACTGCCGGCCAGACGTTGTTCCACCGGTTTGCCGGTAATCGCGCCTATCGTCGATTTACGCGATAGGCCTGCCAACAGTGGCAAATCCAATGCTTGCTGGATTTTTCCGATATTTTTTAACAACTCAAGATTATGCGCTACGGTTTTGCCAAAACCAAATCCAGGATCGATGCATAGACGATTCTTTGCAACACCTGCGGCCTCCAATGCGTCAACCCGCTCATGTAAAAATGCAGTCACTTCGCCAACAATATCCTCATACTGTGGATTGACTTGCATGGTTTGCGGATCGCGCTGCATATGCATGATACATAACGCACAGTCACTTTCCTTGACTGCAGTCAATGCTCCAGCGGAACGAAAGCCTGTGATGTCATTCACCATATCTGCGCCGGCCAGCAGTGCTTCCCGCATTACTTCCGGCTTGTAGGTATCAATGGACAATGGCTTGCCGCAATCACGTAATGCATATAAGGCTGGCATCACGCGCCCAAGCTCTTCTTCCAATGGCAGTGGTGGTGCTCCCGGGCGACTCGATTCACCACCGATGTCGATGATATCAACGCCTTCGGCAATCATTTGCTCCGCATGCGACAAAGCCAACTCCAGCGAATGAAATTGGCCGCCATCCGAAAAAGAATCGGGCGTAACGTTCAACACACCCATCACAAGCGGCCTGATACCCTCGCCTTTCAATGGCAAACGGTAACGTCCACATTGCAGATACTGTCGCATTGTTTTAGCTCTATAAATTAGGACTTACACAAAATCGTTGCAGCAAGGCGTCGCGACGACGGCAGTACAAATTGTACGACTAGGAGCGACAACGCGGCTGCGGCGATTTTGCGTAAGTCCTATAAATGAAAAGGGCGAGGATTGCTCCTCACCCTTAAAAGACTCAGCAAACGGCTTTAAACCGTCGCTGGTGCGTTAGGTTTGAGATCCGATGGCGGAACATCAGAAATGGTTTTCTTCGTCAAACGAGTGTCTTTAGGTGGGCGCGGTTCTTTGCCTTCCATCACGTCATTGACTTGGTCAGAATCAATCGTTTCCCATTCGAGCAATGCCTTGGTCATCGCTTCAACCTTATCGCGATTCTCTTCAAGCAGTTTCTTCGCCAATGCATACTGGACATCCAGAATACGGCGGATTTCAGCATCTGCTTTTTGTTGGGTCGCCTCGGAAATCGGCTTTCTGAAACCATTATCCTGCTCGGTTTCAACATACACCATCGTACCTAGCGCGTCCGACATACCGTATTTCATGACCATCGCGCGCGCGATATTGGTTGCGCGACGGAAGTCATCGGATGCGCCGGTTGAAAGAACATTCAAGAACAATTCTTCCGCTACACGGCCGCCAAACAACATCGCAATATCAGCAAGCATATTGTCTTTATAGTCGTTCAGCTGATCTTCTTCAGGCAAAGTCCATGTCACGCCAAGTGCCCATCCGCGCGGCATGATACTCACTTTGTGCACAGGATCGCACTCCGGCAACAACTTGGCGATAACTGCATGACCAGACTCGTGATACGCCGTTTTTCTGCGCTGCGATTCCGTGATGACCGCAGACTTTCTTTCCGGTCCCATGTAGACCTTGTCCTTGGCATCTTCAAAATCCTGCATCTCAACCGTACGCTTGCTGCGACGCGCGGCGAACAATGCAGCTTCATTGACCAGATTGGCAAGATCGGCGCCTGAAAAACCCGGTGTGCCGCGAGCCAAAATATCGGCTTTCACATCGGTCGAAATTGGCACCTTACGCATATGCACATTCAGGATTTGTTCGCGACCGCGAATATCCGGCAGGCCGACGGTAACTTGACGATCAAAACGTCCTGGACGCAGCAAGGCTTTGTCCAATACATCAGAACGGTTAGTCGCTGCAACAACGATCACACCTGCGTTAGGCTCAAAACCATCCATTTCGACCAGCAATTGATTCAAAGTCTGTTCACGCTCGTCGTTGCTACCGCCCATGCCTGCGCCGCGATGACGCCCGACTGCATCGATCTCATCGATGAAGACAATACATGGTGCATGCTTCTTCGCATTCTCAAACATGTCGCGAACACGCGACGCGCCGACACCGACAAACATCTCGACAAAGTCGGAACCGGAAATCGTGAAGAACGGTACCTTGGCTTCGCCGGCAATTGCACGTGCCAGCAAAGTTTTACCGGTTCCCGGAGGTCCGATCATCAACACACCATGCGGAATACGTCCGCCCAATTTTTGGAACTTGGTTGGATCGCGCAGGAAGTCCACCAGCTCGCTGACTTCTTCTTTCGCCTCATCGCAACCGGCAACATCGGCGAATGTTACGGCATTGGTCGTTTCATCCATCATGCGTGCTTTGGATTTACCAAAGGAGAATGCCCCGCCCTTGCCACCACCTTGCATTTGCCGCATGAAGAAAATCCATACACCCAGCAAAAGCAACATCGGGAACCACGAAATGAATACCTGAGATAGGAACGAAGGTTCTTCAGGCTGTTTGACGTCAAACTTGACGCCATTATTGACCAAGTCGCCGATCAAGCCGCGATCAAGATAAGTGATCGCTGTTTTGACTTTCTTGCCATCCACGGTTGTGCCGACAATGCTGCGATCTTCAATGGTCGCTTCCTTGATTTGCTTGGCTTTCAGATCGTCCAAAAATTCCGAATAGGGCACAGGCGTGGCGCCAGCTGATACCGAACGGTTATCGAACTGTTTGAACACCATGAAGAGCACCAAGGCAACAACCACCCACACGGCGACTTTGGAAAACATATTATTCACAAGAACTCCTTTGAGGCGGGCTGCGCCTTACTTTATTGAGCTGCACTAATTTTACTCGTAATAATCTGAGCTTACTAGGCACGATATATGGATAAACCCATTAGAAATCAAGGGTTAATCTTTAGTAGAAGGCATTTATTGCCGTATTTTTAAACTTTTCCCCAGCAAGAAGACTTCTGAGGACTTTTCTCTGCTGGCTTTGGGCTTCTTGTGAGAGACAATTTTGAAGGTTTCTTTGAATTTTTCGAGGATTTCGTTATAACCGGTGCCATTGAAACATTTGACGAGCAAAGCACCTGAAGGTTTCATATGCGCCTGCGTAAATTCTATTGCCAAATCGATTATATGCTCAACACGCGCTGCATCGGTAATCGCAACACCAGAGAGGTTAGGCGCCATATCGGATAGCACTAAATCAACTTTGCGCCCTGCCAGCAAGGCTTCCAGTTGGTCCAGCACTTCCTGCTCACGGAAATCACCTTGTATAAAATGCACGTCTGCAATCGGCTCCATTGGCAACATGTCCAATCCAATGATTGTGCCATTCACGCCACCGCCTATTTGCCCGGCAAGCTTGTTACGGACATATTGCGACCAGCTGCCGGGTGTACATCCCAGGTCGACAATGACTTGTCCAGGCTTGATCAACTTTTCGCTCTCGTCGATTTCCTTGAGCTTGTACACTGCTCTGGCACGATAGCCTTCTTTCTGTGCCTGCTTCACATACGGATCGTTAATGTGATCATGCAGCCAATTTTTGTTTAATTTGTTCTTTGCCATTCGCGTAGAATACTGCCTTTAGGGTTTTGCGGTTCGGCTCAATGAAATTCAAGAGAGCTCTACCTGCCCGCCATTTATTTTGAAACAGGCTACTATGTTAAAACTTACCTCAGCTGAACGCAGTGTATTGCGCGCTGACGCTCATGCACTCAATCCCGTTGTCATGATCAGTGAGGACGGATTGAAAGCCTCTGTTCTCAAGGAAATTGATGCCAGCCTGAATTCGCACGGCTTGATCAAGGTACGCGTTTTCGGCGACGATCGCGAAGCACGAGTTGCCATCTATGAAACGATCTGTGAAAAACTCGGCGCAGCGCCGATCCAGCATATCGGTAAACTTTTAGTAATCTATCGCCCGAAAAAAGAAGTTGCGAAAGAACGCAGTGAAACCAGAGGCAAGGGATTGCGCGAAGTCACCATCGTCAAACCGAGTCCCAGTGGCACCAAACGTCCTTCAGTCACCAAGGTCATGGTCAAAGGAAACGAACGTGTGACGCAAGGTGGCAACATCAAACGCGCAAAACCGCGCCAAAGCAGCTCCAAAAAATCTTCGTTAGATAAGCGCTAATTCAGCAAACCAATTTCTCCGATATTTGAGTGTTGATATTCTTGAGAAAATATCAGCTCATATAATCATCAGCGCAATTTCAAAATCAGCGCTATGCCCAGCAAGCTTTCAATCAGATAAAACAAGCTTGAAATCCCATGAAGGATGCCGAACTGCATCTTGGCATCAGATGCCATGACGCCAGCAGGGCCGGCGGAGGCTCGCAAACTTGCCATGAATGGGTGCAATACAAAATAGCCGATGACAGTACAGATGAGCATCACAACAATCAAACGCAACAAAGTTATTTTTGCCGAATCTTCACGTTTGATGGGTAGCAAAAATCCTGTCAATACCATTGCACATCCAACAGACAACCACGCTTCTATATGAAACAGGCTGCCTGCAATCGTTCCAGCGAGCACCTTGTCATATAAGGTTGTGAACAATGTTGGCGCGACGACATATCCTATCGTCCATAAACTGCCCACCCATAAAGTTGCAATCAATAGGCGAAAACGTGCAACAAGCAGCATTAGATATATTTCACTTCAAGCACTTCATATTCACGCACGCCGGAAGGTGCTTGCACTGCCACTACATCACCTGCATATTTGCCGATCATCGCACGAGCAATCGGTGAAGTAATCGACACTTTCATCTGCTTCAAATCAGCTTCATCCGTACCAACGATTTGGTAAGTCACTTTTTCCCCTGTTTCCAAATCTTCAAGATCAACTGTCGAAGCAAACACAATACGCCCATCTGCTTCAAGCAGAGCCGGATCGATAATCTGCGCTGACCCCAACTTTCCTTCCAGCTCGGCAATACGTCCTTCGACAAAGCTTTGCCGTTCTTTGGCTGCATCGTATTCAGCATTTTCAGAAAGATCGCCATGCGAGCGCGCTTCAGCAATTGCGTTAATGACGACGCGCCGCTCAACTGTTTTCAATTGATGCAACTCTGCTTTCAAGAGTTCTGCACCGTGTTTCGTAATAGGAACTGAGCTCATAATGCCTTCCCAATAAAGTGAAAACCACAGAGGTCACGGCAAGCACTGGATTTTCCGGTGCATGTGTGACCTCTGTGGCTAAAATTGAAATTTAATTCAGTGTAAAGTTTTATGCAACCCTTGTAAATCGTAGACATTCAGCTCATCAAGATGCGCCATGCCTTCGACTGCGGCTTCTGCTCCTGCGATGGTCGTATAAGTCGTCACGCGTGCTGCCAGCGCCGAAGTACGAATCGCGCGTGAATCAGTGATCGCGCTACGCTTTTCCTCGACCGTGTTAATGACCAACGATATTTCATGATTCTTGATCATATCGACGATATGCGGACGGCCTTCGACCACTTTATTGACGGTCGTCACGGGAATGCCCTCCGCACTGATTGCAGCGGCAGTTCCTTTGGTCGCTACTACTGAGAAACCAATCTCGACCAGATCACGCGCAACTTGCACTGCGCGCGGCTTGTCGCCGCCTTTGACGCTGAGGAAAACTTTTCCGGACTTCGGCAATTTCACGCTGGCACCAAGTTGCGATTTCACGAAGGCTTCACCGAAGGTCATGCCGACACCCATGACTTCACCGGTCGATTTCATCTCCGGTCCGAGAATGGTATCGACACCCGGGAATTTTACAAACGGGAACACAGCTTCTTTTACACTGAAATACGGCGGCACCACTTCTTTTTGCACACCTTGGCTCTCCAACGATTGCCCCACCATGCAACGTGCTGCAATCTTGGCGAGTTGCAAGCCTGTTGCTTTCGATACAAACGGCACTGTGCGTGACGCACGTGGATTAACTTCCAACACGAAGACAATATCCTTGCCTGCATCACGTTGAATAGCGAACTGCACGTTCATCAAACCAACCACATTCAAGCCCTTGGCCATCAATGCAGTCTGGCGCTTCAATTCATCGATTGTTGCTTGCGACAATGAGTAAGGCGGCAACGAACAAGCCGAATCACCCGAATGCACACCAGCCTGTTCAATATGTTCCATTACGCCACCGATAAAGGTGCGCTTACCGTCTGACAAGCAATCGACATCGACTTCAATCGCATCATTCAGGAAGCGATCAAGCAACACAGGGGAATCGTGCGATACCTTGACCGCTTCGCGCATATAGCGTTCCAGGTCGCGTTGTTCATGCACAATTTCCATCGCACGGCCACCCAGTACATACGATGGGCGCACGACCAACGGATAGCCGATTTCCTGCGCAAGGCGCAATGCATCTTCTTCGGTACGCGCAGTACGATTAGGCGGCTGACGCAAGCCGAGGTCATGCAGCATTTTCTGGAAACGTTCACGGTCTTCAGCGGCATCGATCATGTCAGGTGATGTGCCAACGATGGGTACACCATTCGCTTCCAGATCCAGAGCCAATTTCAAAGGTGTCTGACCACCGTACTGAACGATGACGCCGTATGGCTTTTCCTTGTCGACGATTTCCAGTACGTCTTCCAGTGTCAACGGCTCAAAGTACAAACGGTCAGATGTATCGTAATCGGTCGAAACCGTTTCAGGATTGCAGTTGACCATAATGGTTTCGTAACCGTCTTCACGCATTGCCAACGCTGCATGCACGCAGCAATAGTCAAATTCAATACCTTGACCAATACGATTCGGACCACCGCCCAATACCATGATTTTCTTTTTGTCGGTCGGCTGCGATTCGCACTCTTCCTCGTAAGTCGAATACATGTAAGCGGTTTTGGTCGCAAATTCGCCTGCGCAGGTATCGACACGTTTATAGACTGGACGAATATTCAATGCGCGGCGTTTTTCGCGGATTGCCTTATCGGTCGTCTTGAGCAACTTGGCCAAGCGACGATCGGAAAAACCTTTTTGCTTGAGCTTGAACAGAATGGTCTTGTCGATTGCATCCAGTGTCTGCGTATCCAGCCACAATTCAATATCGACGATTTCCTTGATCTGTGCCAGGAACCATGGATCGATATGTGTCAACTGATTCACTTCTTCCAGCGTAAATCCCTGAGCGAATGCATCGCCGACATACCAAATGCGTTCCGGCCCGGGTTCGCCGAGTTCTTCCTCGATGACTTCACGATCAGTGGTTTTTTCATTCAAACCATCGACACCAACTTCCAAACCGCGCAATGCTTTCTGGAATGACTCCTGGAAGGTACGGCCAATTGCCATTACTTCACCGACCGACTTCATCTGCGTAGTCAGGTGATCATCAGCCTGCGGGAACTTTTCAAATGCGAAGCGCGGAATTTTGGTGACAACATAATCGATGCTGGGCTCGAACGATGCCGGTGTCGCGCCGCCGGTAATTTCATTGCGCAATTCATCCAGCGTGAAACCAACCGCCAGTTTTGCAGCGATCTTCGCGATTGGAAAGCCTGTCGCTTTCGAAGCCAACGCGGATGAACGCGATACACGCGGATTCATCTCGATGACGATCATGCGGCCATCTGCAGGATTAACCGAGAATTGCACGTTTGATCCACCGGTATCGACACCGATCTCGCGCAACACTGCGAGCGATGCGTTACGCATGATTTGATATTCCTTGTCGGTCAGCGTCTGCGCCGGCGCAACAGTGATCGAGTCACCGGTATGCACGCCCATCGGATCCAGATTCTCGATCGAGCACACGATGATGCAGTTGTCCTTCTTGTCGCGGACCACTTCCATCTCGAATTCTTTCCAGCCGATCAGCGATTCTTCAATCAACAATTCGCTGGTTGGCGACGCTTCCAGACCGCGTTTACAAATCGCTTCGAATTCTTCTTCGTTGTAAGCAATGCCGCCGCCGGTACCACCCATCGTGAACGATGGCCGGATGATGACCGGGAAGCCCAATTCTTTTTGCACGGCCCACGATTCGTCCAGCGTGTGTGCAACACCAGAACGTGCGGAGCCGAGACCGATTTTGGTCATCGCATCTTTGAATTTGGAGCGGTCTTCTGCCTTGTCGATCGCTTCCGGCGATGCGCCGATCAGTTCGCAACCGTATTTTTTCAATACACCGTTGTTGTGCAAATCCAGCGCGCAGTTAAGTGCGGTCTGTCCACCCATCGTCGGCAAAATCGCGTCTGGACGCTCCTTGTCGATGATGCGCTCAACTGCTTGCCATGTAATCGGCTCGATATAGGTGACGTCCGCCATTTCCGGATCGGTCATGATGGTCGCAGGATTGCTGTTGACCAGGATGACGCGATAACCTTCTTCGCGCAACGCTTTGCAAGCCTGTGCGCCGGAATAATCGAATTCACAAGCCTGACCAATGATGATGGGGCCGGCACCGATAATCAGGATGCTTTTAATGTCGGTACGCTTAGGCATTTTTATGTTTCTCCATCATCGCGATAAAACGATCGAACAAGGGGGCGATGTCATGCGGTCCGGGTGATGCTTCAGGATGTCCCTGGAAGCAAAACGCGGGTTTGTCGGTGCGGGCAAAACCTTGCAGCGAGCCGTCGAACAACGACACATGCGTCACGCGGCAATTGGCCGGTAGTGACGCCGCATCAACTGCGAAGCCGTGGTTTTGTGATGTGATCAATACTTGTTTGGTGTCGAGATCTTGCACCGGATGGTTGGCGCCGTGATGGCCAAACTTCATCTTCAGCGTCTTCGCACCGGATGCCAACGCCATGATTTGGTGGCCGAGGCAAATGCCGAAAGTCGGAATGCCGCGCTCGATCAATTCTTTCGAAGCAGCAATCGCGTAATCGCATGGCTCAGGATCGCCAGGCCCATTCGACAAGAAGATGCCATCCGGCTTCAGCGCCAAGGCTTCTGCTGCCGAAGCTTGTGCCGGCAGAACAGTTACCTTGCAACCGCGCGAAGCCAGCATGCGCAAGATGTTGTACTTGACGCCATAGTCGAATGCGACCACATGAAATTGTGGCGATTTTTGCTGGCCATAACCTGAGCCGAGTTTCCACTCGGTTTCAGTCCATTCATAAGCCTTGGTGACCGATACCACTTTGGCGAGATCCATCCCTGCCAAGCCGGCAAAGCTCTTTGCCAGATCAAGTGCTTGCGCAACTGAAATGGTATTGCCCGCAACAATGGCGCCACTCTGCGCGCCTTTTTCACGCAGGATGCGCGTGAGCTTGCGCGTATCGATACCTGCGATGGCAACAATGCCTTCGGCTTTCAGGTAATCCGATAATGTTTGCTTGGAACGGAAATTCGATACCTGCAGCGGCAAATCCTTGATGATCAAACCGGCGGCGTGAATCTTCGAGGATTCAACATCTTCAGGATTGATTCCTGTATTGCCGATATGAGGATAGGTAAGGGTAACAATTTGGCGGCTGTAGCTGGGATCAGTGAGAATTTCCTGATATCCGGTCATCGCAGTATTAAATACCACTTCACCGGTAGTCTGACCAACTGCGCCAATTGAAAAACCTTGAAAAATCGACCCGTCTGCAAGCGCTAGGATGGCCGGAACTGTAGGGCCAGAAAAAAATGGCAGCAAGGGTAACTCCTGATGTTGTTACCGTCGCTGCGCGCGCCAGATGACCATTATGTAACCCTCTACACAGCTTGCGCTTTGAGGTGATTAAGGTCTTTTTGGGACGAATGGGATGGTGTATGCGCTACGACGGAATAAAATTAGCTAAACCGAATAATTATAGCGCAAAACACCCTACTCGGGCAAACCCTGAGTATAAAGTCATGGCTTAATACTGAATACTTTTTATAAACCCAATGCAGCAATACCCGCCTTTGCAATTTGCGCATCTTCAGCGGATTTCACACCCGAAACACCCACCGCACCAACGCACTGTCCATTCACCATGATTGGAACGCCACCTTCAAGCATGCCCTCCAAATCAGGAGCGCTCAAAAAGGAAAAACGACCATTGTTGATCATGTCTTCGTAAATCTTGGATTCACGGCGGCCTAATGCAGCCGTTTTACCTTTTGCCGGAGCAATATAGGTTGAAATAGGAGCAACGCCATCCATGCGCTGCAGCCACATTAAATGCCCGCCTTCATCTACTACTGAAATCACGACAGCCCAATTGTTTGCTTTCGCTTCGGCTTCCGCCGCTTCAGCAATTTTCTTGACATCGTCAAGCGTCAACGTTTGCTTGGTTTGCATAGTATTCCTAAAAAAATGGGAATTCTATGATACCGAATTTGGCGATAGGTGACAGGGTCAATGTTTTGATTGCCGCAGCATGAGGTCAACCAAAGGCTGTAACTCCACCGACAATTTTCCGATGTGCTGCATTACTTGATCCTGTTTACCTTCTTTGATCCATTGCAACAATGTGGCCAACTCTGGGGAAGTTACATTGGGATTGCGCATATCTAAGCTTTCCGAAAGCAACGCCACTCCGTCGGAATCTCTTTTTGTTATTGGACTTTCTTGCACTGTTACTGTTGAAGCGGCTTTTGCTGCCTGCGCCACACCGCCGTTGTTTTTAATTGCAGACTCTTCATCCAGACCGATGACACCTGTGATGCCATGATTGAGACCATAAATGGCACGTCTATGTGCAGCTTCTCTTAATAAACCCAACTTGGATGGCACTGCGGTTTCATCTGCATCCAGTTCCGATAACGACGCCAAGCCACAGCAAGCAATGAATGTCATGCGGTCATCTCTAACCAGATTGGCATTCGCAATCGCATTGCAAAGACGTTGA